>DATKZB010000241.1:0-21081 GCA_035528235.1 Phycisphaerae bacterium | reverse complement strand
GCCGTCCAGGCCGACGACTACGCCAAGAACCAGAACTACCAGAGCGGCCGGCACAGCCAGTACATGGGGTTCGGGTTCGGCCTGCTGGCCGTCGGCGCCGTCCTGGTGGTGCTGAGCATCGTGACGTACCGCGACGTCCGGATCGTGGCCGCGCTGAAGACCGGCGGGGAGCAGCCGCCCGCCGCGGCGGCGCCAGAGTTGGCCGAGGACGTGGCGGAGGTGGAGGCGGAAGTGGTCCCCGACGAACCCCCGGCCGGGGAGGACGCGGCCCCCGGCGAACCATTGGCCGCACAGGCCGGGCCCGACGACGAGGGGCCGCCCGAGACGCCTTCGGCCGAGACGCCCAACAGCCCGAAGGACGCCTAGCGCCGTATCCGGAAGCGTCCTGTCATTTTCCTCTGTGTGCCGGCCCTTTCGACCGCCCTGGGTCCGAGGCGCAAGAAACGGTCGGCCGTGGCCCCGTCGTCGGACGCAGAAAAACGGAAAACGAGTGTATGTTTCGGTGCTCAGGTGCCTGTTCTGGGCGGTTTTTGGGGGTTGGCAAAGATATCGGGCCATCCGATTTGACTTTCCAGATATTTGTGCTATAGTACGGTGCTGGATTTAGGGAGTAAGGGGCAGACGGTTCGGAGGGACCGGATCGTTTGTCCTTTATCAATGGTGAGCAGTTCGTGTTAGGAGGTATGAGGGCTCCTGTTGTGGGGATGACGTGGAGCCCGCCCCGTCGGCCTTCGAGAACGAGGCCGCGGATGTAAAAATCGATTAAGCGGTTCGACTGTCAATGGCAATTTCCGGAGGGAACGGCCCCCTGGAAATTGCCTTTTTTTGTTGTGCGAGCCAGGGGTATGAGAGGGCGATCTATGAGGCGCGGAACGACGATGCGGCTGGGGTGTCTGGTGGTGTTGGCGGCATGGGTCGTCGGCGGTACGGCTTCGGCGGCGCCCATCGCGCTGCTCGGGGCCCAGTACGCCGACCTGGGGGTGACCGGCGCGGCCAGCGCCCTGACAGACAATCCGTACGACTACAACCACACGTTTACCGGACAGGTCCTGAGCCGTTCCTATACGCGTGATGACGGCCAGTACCTGTACCTGTACCAGGTGCAGAACGACGGCCCGTCGTCGCTGGAGGTGTTCGGCGTGGCTCCGTTCTTCGGCCTGGAGGCGGCCGGGTACCTGACGGCGGGCGAGCCGGCCGAGTTCCTGAGTGGTGGCCACACCCCGGCCGGCGGCGCGTACGACGCCACGCTGGCGTCGCCGCTGGTGACGTTCGGTTACCCGGGCTTCATGGACGCACACGTGCCCGCCGGACAGTGGACGAGCGTGCTGTACCTGATTTCGCCATTTGGCCCGACCTTGGGCGAGGCGTACGTGATTGACGGCGGCGTGGCGGTCACGCCGGTTATCGTTCCGTTGCCCGAGCCGGCCGCGCTCAGCCTGATGGCGGCGGGTCTGGTGATGGGTGTCGTGGGGCGCATTCGTCGGCGGCGTTAAGCGCCGGCCGCGCGGTCCAGAAAGGGCGTACAATCGCCGGTCGCCTGGCCAGGCAGAATCGGCGTGAAAGAAGGAGTGGTACCGAAGAGCAGTAAGCATTACCCCAAGAACAGCCGGGCAGGTCAACCCTCCAGATCTACCCGGCAGTTCACAAGCGATCGCCGGACGGGCGGGCTGGCGCGAAGGACATGAGGACGAGATACGGCAGAGGCATCGGAGACGGTTGAACGGAGATGCGGGCGGTTCACACCGACGTGTCCGCCCGGTGAGACAAATGTAACCGCCGGCTGTCTGGGTAGGCAGGCTCGGCGAACGAGAACGCGAAAAATGAGCACGCCATGTCTAGTTTTCGGAGCGTCGGGAGGGCGTTGGAGAGCACGCTGGCCATCATCTTGGTTGGCGGAGTGCTCGTGTCAGGTGCCTCGGGGGCGTTGACGATTCATCTGCGCCCGGCGGGTGCCACGGAGAACGGCGTCGTCACCGGGCAAGACGGTAACGCCGCGCCATAGGGCCTCTGGAAGTTCTACTCGTCCTTCTACTCGTCCAACGGGGGCCTGATGACGGGCGACCTGAGCGCCGCGTTCTACACTATGATTGTGCCCCCCATCCCTGATCCGGTTCCGGCGCCGCCGTACTGGGGCAGTGGCGCCACCGCCTCTGTGGGCACGCCGCAGGACCTCGACGGCGACGGCGACAACGACCTCGGCTCTACGGATCACCTCGGCGAGGGTGCGCCGGTGTGGTTCCAGGCCAAGCACGGAATGAGTCTGTTCCCGTGGGAGGGCTACGGCTTTTTCGGCTACGGCTTGGACGGCGGGTTCAACGTGGCCATGCTGACGCTCGATGGCGGCACCTGGGGTCCCGAGTACAACCCCGTCGGCCAGTCGGGCGTGACCGAGATCTGGGCCCTGCCGCGCCAGGCGGATCAAGACGCCCTCTGGCAGGAGGACGGCGTGGACAGGGGTAATTCGGACGACCCGGAGGCTCTGGACTACGGTGTCCTTCAGGGCGGCGAGAAGATCGTCCTGTACGTGGCGTCGTCTGCCCAGGGCCCCCCGCACGGCCCGGAAGGGTTCATGGTCGCCCCGGGCGATGCGCCGCTGGTGCTTGACGGCACGGCCTCGACCGGTAGTATCAACTGGTGGGGCTGGGACTTCGACGGTGACGGCGACTACGAGATCGAAAGCGACGTGGGCCAGGTGACGGTGACGTACGACGACCTGATCGCCATGGGACTGGTCGAGGGCGTTCCGTACGAGGCGGTGATGGCGGTGGGCTGGGCGCAGAGCGACCCCATCAACGTGAGCACCGACACGTTCCCGCTGAAACTGGTTCCCGAACCGGCCACGCTGGCGCTGCTGGCGTTGGGTTCGGTGGCGTCGCTGATTCGTCGCCGCCGGTAACCGGGCGACGGGATGCATCGGTAAACCCATCGGGCGGGTCTCCCCAGCGAGGCCCGCCCGGTTCTTTTCCGGGTGTTTTCCCCGGGCCATGCCACGGCGGCGGCGTTCAGGTGGCCAGCGTCTGGGCGGCGGTGATGGCGACGGTGTCGACGATGTTCTGGACCCGGCAGCCGCGCGACAGGTCGTTGATGGGTTTCGCCAGGCCCTGGAAGATGGGGCCGACGGCCTCGGCGCGGCCGACGCGTTCGTCGTGCGGTTCGGCCAGGAGGATGCGGCGGTTGGCGGGGCGAACACGCCGCTTGATGGTGTCGAAGAGGTTCACAACGGGCTCCGAAGACGAAGCGGTGGCCTGGCTCGCTTCATGGGGTGCCGCGGTGGGTGCCGGTGGGGAGGCCGAATTTCCGGAGCCGATATCGCAACTGGTCCCGGCTCAGCCGAAGCAACTGGGCGGCGCGCGACTGGTTGCCCCCGGCCTGTTCCATCGCGCTGGCCACCAGGAGGCGTTCGACCTCGGCCAGGTCGACGCCCTGCGGGCCGAGGACGACGAGGGGCTGCGGTCGTCCTTCCTTCTCGCCCGAGGCGACGACGGCCGGCGTCATCAGTTCCATCGGCAGGCTGTCCAGCGTCAGCCGCCCGCCGGACGCCAGCAGCATGGCCCGTTCGATCAGGTTCCGCATCTCTCGGACGTTGCCGGGCCAGTCGTAGGCCTGCATCACGGCCAGGGCCGCCGGGTCGATGCCCGTGATCTCCTTGTGGAACTCGGCGTTGTACTGTTGGACGAAGTAGTCGGCCAGCAGGGGGATGTCGTCGGGCCGTTCGCGCAGCGGCGGCAGCGTCACGGGGAAGATGTTGAGGCGGTAGAACAGGTCCTCGCGGAACCGGCCTTCGGTCACCAGGCTCCTGAGGTCGCGGTTGGTGGCGGCGACGATGCGAACGTCGACCACGATGTCTTCCGTGCCGCCCACCCGGCGGAACGTCTTCTCTTCGAGGAATCTCAGGAGTTTGGCCTGCAGCGTGGCCGGCATGTCGCCGATTTCGTCGAGAAAGATGGTTCCGTTTCCGGCCTTCTCGAACAGGCCCAGTTTCTTCTCGCGGGCGTCGGTGAAGGCGCCCTTCTCGTGGCCGAACAGTTCGCTCTCCAGCAGCCCCTCGGGCAGCGCCGTGCACGTGATGTTCATGAACGGTTCGTCGGCCCGGGGACCGTTGTAGTGGATGACCTTGGCCGCCAGGTCTTTGCCGGTGCCGCTCTCGCCCTGGAGTAGGATCGTCCGCGCCTCGGACATGGCGAGGTTCTTCAGCAGGTTGATAATCTCGAGCATCTTGGAGCTGCGGGCCACGATGCGGTCGAACTCAAACTCCTTCAGTTGCGTGGTCCGCAGGCGCTCGACCTCGGTCCTCAGGTGTTTCGTCTCGAGGGCTTTGTCGACGACGACCATCATCTCGTCGAGGCTGAACGGTTTTGAAACGTAGTCGTAGGCGCCCAGCCGGATGGCCTGGATCGCGATGTCGACGTTCGTGTAGGCCGTCATCACGATGGTCAGCGTATCGGGCCACTGGCGGCCGATCTTCTCTAGCAGTTCCAGACCGTCGGCGTCCGGCAGGCGATAGTCCAGGAGGACCAGGTCGGTGGGGCCTGCGGCCAGGCGCTTCAGGCCTTCCTCGCCGGTGGCGGCCGAGTCGACCACGCAGTCGCTCATCTTCAGACGCTTCTCGAGCGCCGTCCGGACGCCTTCTTCATCCTCGATGATCAAGACGGAGGGTGGCACAGGCTCCCCTTACCGGCCGTGGCACCTTGGCCTAGGCGCAGTGTACCAGCCGGCGCCCGGTGTTTCAAGCGCGCGGCCGATCTGACGCGGCGCCGCGGAGTACGTGTCTGGCGTGTGCCACGGCCGGTCTTGCCCGGCCGTGCCGGACCGTGCCGGAAAAGGGTTGATTCCGCCCCCCCGCCAACCTATACCCGTACAGATTGTCGTGGCACGGGAACCGGTCAGGCGAGGTCCAGCGATGTTTGCAGCGATCATGGCGGGCGGAGAAGGCACGCGGCTATGGCCGGCCAGCCGAGAGGCGTGCCCCAAGCAGTTCCTGAGCATCCTGGGCGGCGAGCCGCTTCTGGTGCAGACGATGAAGCGGCTCGAGGGCGTGCTGCCCCTCGAGAACGTCCTCGTCCTCGTGAACCGCAAACACCAGGACGTGGCCCGCCGGCTCGTCGGCGACCTGCCGCCCGAGAACCTTATCGTCGAGCCCCGCATCCGCGACACGGCCCCCTGCATCGGACTGGCTGCCCAGATCATCCGAAAACGCGCCGGCGACCAGACCCTCGTGTGCCTGCCCTCCGACCACGTCATCGAACCGGCCGAGGGGCTTCGCGAATCCCTCCGGTACGCCGAGGCCTGTGTCCAGCAGGACCCGTCGGCGCTGTACGCGATCGGCATCCGGCCCACCTATCCGGCCACCGGCTACGGGTACCTCTTGCGCGGCGAGCGGGTGGCCGAGATCGACGGCCACGCCGTCTACGACGTTGCCAGTTTCCACGAGAAGCCCTCGGTGGCGCTGGCCGAGGCCTACTTCGATTCGGGCGACTATTTCTGGAACAGCGGCATCTTCTTCTGGCGCACCGACACGATCCTCGATGCCATTCGGCGGCACCTGCCGGAACTGCACAAGGGTCTCCAGGAGATCGAACCCCACATCGACACCGACCGCATGCCCGCGGCCCTCGCCCGGGTCTTCTCGCGCCTGCCGCACGTCAGCATCGACTACGGCGTCCTCGAGGGGGCCGACCAGGTCCGCGTCGGCGAGGGGCACTTCAACTGGGACGACGTGGGGACCTGGCGGACCCTGCGGGGCCATCTGCCCGCCGACGAGGACGGTAACGTCAGCCAGGGCGAGGTTGCCGCCATGGAGGCCAGCGGCAACATCCTCTATGCGGCCGACGGCCATCTCGTGGCGGCCCTGGGCGTGCGCGACCTCATCGTCGTCGGCACACCCGACGCCACGCTCGTGACCACACGCGAGAACGCCGAGCGGGTCCGCCGCCTCGTCGCCCGCCTCAAGGAACAGCATCTCGACCGGTATCTGTAGTACTACAACGCCACTTGAGCCCTTGCGCGGTGGGTCCCCGTACCCACCGCGCAAAAAGCGGCGTTCTTGGCCGCACCACAGGGCCTGGCGCGGCGGGTGCGGGGACCCGCCGCGCGAAGTGGTGTTGTAGTAGTAGGCCGCCGCGGCCGATGAGACGAACAGGCGCGGCGTTGCCCCGCTCTACTACACGTCGCTGGCGTGCCGGATGATGCCCACCGCACGCGGAACAATCATGTCGAAGTCTCGCTCCCACGCCACGGCCACGGCGGCACCGTCGGCCGACGCCTCCTCGCTCAGCGCCACCTCGGCCGTGGCGCCCGGCTCGACCGTCGTGTTGACCTCGTGGCACACGTCGCCGGCATGGACGCCCTCCACGATCACGGGCAGGGCGGAGTGGTTCTCGATGCGCACGGCCTTTGGCCCGGCCCGAACGACGACGGCTTCCTCGACGAACCGGGCGCTCGTCCCCACCGACACCTCCTGGCGGAACCGGCGGCGGACGTTCACGAGCAGGACGAACTGGGCACTGTACTCGCCCAGGTGACCGTGGTACTCGACGATGCGTTTGTTCGGGTCGGCCGGGTTGACGACCTCCAGGATGACCGGCCGGCCGACGTACTGCTCGATCATCGGTTCGTAGGCGTTGGCGGTCTCGCCGATGAGCAAGGTGCCGATGGCGTTGATCTGGCCGCCCTGGGCCTGGAGCACCGGGTTCGGCGCCGTCTTGGCGGCCTGCTGGATGCTTATGCCCATGGCGCTGACGATGGCGTCGCGGAACGTGTTGACGACGTTGCGCGCCCAGCGCCAGAGGCGGCTCGGCAGCGGCGGGTCGGCCAGCCTGGCGGCCTGGCGGCGGCGCCGGGCCAGGCCCTTGGGGTCCAGGCGGTCGACGAACCGGTAGAGGGCAAGCATGCGGCCGAGTTCGGCCTCGTAGATGAGAAACGACCGCTTGGCCGGCTGGTCGAAGGGCTGATCGTACTCCAGTTCCAGGCCTTTCGAGAAGACCTTCAGGAGGCCCCAGACCCGCCGGCCGGCCTGTTCCTCGATGGCGACGTGGTGCCCGCGGAACTTCTTGAGGCACCGGTCCCTCTTGCGGGCCGCGATAAACGCACCCACCATCGCCACCAGAAAGAGGAACGTCAGCGCCAGCGCGAACGGATTATCGAGAACGAACCGTACCAGGCCGCCGATCTCCTTCTCGGCCCTCAGAATCGGGGCGGCCTCCTCGGCCAGGATCAGAAGAGCGGTCATCGGTCGGTTCCCGTCACGTGGTGCGGGGCGTCGCGGCAAAGACGTCCCCGCGGGGTTCAGGCCACGTCGGCGTTGGCGGCCGCTTCGCGTTCGACGCGTTTGGCGGCGCGCGTCGCGTAGCGCTTCGAGAGTTCCACGCCCAGCCATCGTCGACCGTGCAGGGCGGCGGCCAGCAGCGTGGTGCCGCTGCCGGCGAACGGGTCGAGCACCAGGTCGCCCGGCTTCGAGCACGCCAGGATAATCCGCTCCAGCAGGGCCACGGGCATCTGGCACGGGTGCCAGCCCACCCGCTCCCGGAACGTGCCGCACACCCGCGAAAACTGCCACACGTCGTCGGGCAGTTTCCCCTTCGGGTTGGCCCGCCGGTCGTTGTACTTCAGTTGCCGGTCCGACGGGACGCGGACGGCCTGGTCGTTGAACGTGAAGTGCGCCGGGTCCTTGACGAAGTAGAACAGGTGGGTGTGGCTGCGGCTGAACTTGCCTTTGCACGACTGGCCGAACGTGTAATGCCAGATGACCCAGTTCCGCAGCGTCGCCTTGCGGCGCATGAGGACGCGGACCTCGGCGGCGTACTCGTCGCCGATGGCGACCCAGAGCGTGCCGTGCGGCTTGAGCACCCGCACGGCTTCGTCGAGCCAGGCGCGCGTCCACTCGACGTAGGCCCGCGGCGCCAGGTCGTCGCGGTACGCGTCGTACTGGTACCCGATGTTGAACGGCGGGTCGGCGAACACGAGGTCCGCGCAGCCCGCCGGCCACCGGGGCAGGACCTTGAGCGCGTCGCCCGCGACGACCGTGTTGATGGGAGGCACGTCGGCCATTGTCGTCACCCCAACTAATAGCGTCCCGTTACGCGCATCTCCCCCACGGCTTGTTCTTTACAATCGCCGCGCCCTGATTATAATCGTCCCGGTGGCGCGTGCAAAACCTTTTCGGCCCCCACGGAATCGCGGACGTCCAACAGTGGGAGATGCGCGGCTGATGCCCAGGTGGTCCAAGGCAGTCCTTGCGGCGAGTGTTCTGGTGGCACTTCACGTTTATTTGGCGGCCGGCGTGGCCGATGCCCAGGCGGCCGGTGCGGCCGACGCCCTGGCCGCCGACCTCGAAAAGATCCTGGCCGACGCCAACCTCGGCAAGACCGTCGCGGCGGTCCACGTGGTGGCCCTGTCGGCGCCGCCGGCGCACACCCGCAACGAGGTGCTCTTCAGCGTGCGGCCGGACGCGCCGCTCGTGCCGGCGAGCACGATGAAACTGCTGACGACCGCCGCCTGCCTCGACCGCCTGGGGCCCGACTGGCGGATTCGCACCCACGTCGGCCGCCTCCCCTCGCCCGGCAAGAAGGGCCAGTGGGACCTGGCAATCATCGGCGGCGGCGACCCGAACTTCTCCGGACGCTTCTGGAACGGCGACACCGTCGGCGCCTTCCGCCGGTGGGCCGAGATTTTGAAGTCGCGCGGCGTGACGGCCGTCGAGCGTGTCATCCTGGACGACACGCTGTTCGACCGCGAACTCGTCCACCCCAATTGGCCCGCCGACCAGCGGGCCGAGTGGTACGAGGCGCCCGTCGGCGCCCTTTCCATAAACGACAATTGTCTGAACGTGCACGTATCGGCGGCCGGCGTGGGCGAGCCGGCGCGGGTCTGGCTCGAGCCCCCCGGCTGTGGCGCCCGCGTCGAGGGGACCATCCAGACGGTCGCCGACCGCAAGGAGCACCGGTTCAGTCTCGAGCGTGTCGCCGACGCCGGCGGCCTCCTGATCCGCGCGGCCGGCCGGTACTGGGCCGAGGCGCCCGAGGCGGTCGAGTGCCGCACGCTCGACGACCCCACGCGGGTCTTCGGCGCCTCGCTCGTCCACACGCTGCGGCGGTGCGGCATTGCCGTCGAGGGGGGCGTTGTGCGCGGCCGGCTGACCGAACCCGGCGGCGAGGCCAGGAAGGATTTCGTCTGCGACCTGGTTCACACCTCGCGGCTGGACGCCGCCGTCACCGTGGCCAACAAGCGGAGCCAGGGCCTGTACGCCGAGTGCCTGATGAAACTCCTGGGGGCCTACGGCCTCACGCCGAAGGCCGCGACGCCTCTGCCCGCCCGCCAGGGGTCGTGGGCCAGTGGAACCGAGGAGGTCCGCCGGTGGCTGGCCGAGCGCGGCATTCCGTCGGCCGGATGCGTCATCGACGACGGATCGGGCCTGTCGAAGGAGAACCGCCTGACCGCCTTCGCGGTGGTGCAGGTGCTGGCGACCATGCACCGGCTGTACGACGCCCGGTTCGTCGCGACGCTGGCCGTCGCCGGCCGCGACGGCAGCCTCCAGAAACGCATGCGCGACACCGCCGCCGAGGGACGCGTGTACGCCAAGACGGGGTACGTCCGGGGCGCCAGCGCCCTGTCGGGCTACGTGTACGCCAACAGCGGCCGGGTGGTGGCGTTCTCAATCCTCATGAACGACGTGCCGTGGGGCGAACTGTGGAAGGCCCGCCTGGCGCAGGACAAGATTGCCATCCGGCTGGTTGACTACTGAGCCGAGCCGAGCCGTAACGGCCCCGCTCGCTGGCGCTCGCGGCTAGCAAAGACGCGCCGGCGGGGGTTGCTTACCCTCGCTGGATACCCGTGGGGTGTCTCTCGAGGAATTCGGCGTGATGGGCGCGGCCGGTGGCGCGGAGCCGCTCGCAGTACGACTCCAGGCGCCCGCGCGTGTGGAACGGGCCGCCCTCGGCCAGCACGTGATCCATGGGGTCGTCGCCGTTCGGGCCGGCGGCGAGCATCTCGTCGCGCCACGCGTCCAGGAGCGACTGGCCTCGCGCCGCCAGCGCCGGTTGTGCGGCAGCCAGGTCGGCGAGTTCGTGCGGGTCGGCGGCCACGTCAAAGAGCATCCGCTCCGGCAGGTTCTTCAGGCCCGTGTGAGCGAGGCGCAGGTACAGGTAATCCTCCCACCGGACGCCCCGCATCGAGGCCCAGCAGTTCTGGCTGACGACGATGGCCTGGCGGCCGCCGTCCTGGCCCCGGCGGAAGGCGTCGGCGAACGAACGCCCGTCCCACCACGAGGGCACCTCGCCGCCGGCCAAGTCGATGAGCGTGGCGCCCACATCGGTCTGGTAGTGCAGGGCCGTATCGACACGGCCGCCGGCGACGCCCGGCCAGCGGACGATCATTGGCACGCGGCTGGTGACGTGGTCGGCGACGGCGTGGTCGCCGATGACGCCCAACTCGCCGAGGTTTTCGCCGTGGTCGCTCGTGATGACGACGGCGCAATCGTCCAGCACGCCCTCCTGGGCCAGTGCGTCGAGGATGCGGCCGCACCAGGTGTCGGCGTAGCGGACGCCGCAGTCGTAGCCGTCGACCCACTGGCGGTAATCGCCCATCGAGGCGACCTGGCTTGGCTGCCGCGGGTGCTTCGACGGGGCACCGTAGGCGCCGGCGGGTTCCTGGGGTGTGCCGGGCCCGAACGAGTTCCACTGGGCCTGGCGCAGGTCCTCGGTGTACCAATCCTCGATGGGCTCATCGCGAAACGGATTGCCGAAATCGTCGGGCGCGCGGTACGGCGTGTGCGGGTCCCAGAGGTTGACGTGCAGGAACCAGTCGTCGCGTCGGGCGTTTCGCCGTATCCAGTCGAGGGTCGCCGGCACGACCTCCTCGGCGCTCTCCAGGCCTCCCTTGCCGGAGTTGACCATCTCGCGCCACCCTTCGCAGAACCACCAGGCCGAGTGCCTCTCGGCGAACGGGCTGAAACTCACGGGGTACAGACCGCGCCGGCGGAATTGCCAGACGAGCCCGCCGCGCTGGTGCATCGTATTGAAGCCCCGCTCGCGGCCGATGGGCCGCAGGTCGGCATCCGTGCCGCCGTGGCCGACGACGCCGGTGTGGATGCCGAAGCGTCCGGTGAACATACTCGCGCGGCTGGGCAGGCACGGGGCGTCGGAGACGTAGCAGTTCTGGAACCGGACGCCCTCGGCCGCCAGGTGGTCGAGGTTCGGGCTCGTGTTTCTGGGGTACCCGTAACAGCCGAGGTGGTCGGCCCGGAGGGTGTCGATGTCGAGGTAGAGGATGCGCACAGTCGTGACCTCCGCCGCAGTTGTCCGCGTGGCGAACCGTACCGTAGGCCCCCCCCGTCGGCGGGTCAAGGGTTTTGGATTGCCGCGCGGACCTGGGCCGCCTAAAGTGGTACGGGCGATTCCGCCTGCAGGTGGAGGGCGCGTATGTCTGAGGTGCGGGTCGATGTCCTGGCTATCGGCAGCCTCCGGAAGAACCCTTACTGGTCCGAGAAGGTGGCCGCACGCAACGAGTACGCCACGGCCACGCTCGTCCGCTCCGGCGACCTGGTGATGGTGGTGGACCCCGGTTGGCCGGCCGAGGTGCTGCGCGCGGCCCTGTACTACCGGGCGGGCCTGGCGCCGGAGGCGGTGACGCACGTGTTTCTGACGCACTTCGACCCGGCGCACTGGTGCGGCATCGCTCTGTTCGAGAAGGCCGCCTGGTCGATGTATGAGGAGGAGATACGCTGGGCGCAGGCCGAGACGGAGGCCGAGGACCCCGGCCGGGCGGTGTTGAAGCGCGTCGGGGCGGCCCCGGAGCGGTTTGCCCTGGGCGTCGACCTGTTCCCGACGTTCGGGCACACGCCCGGCCACGCGTCGCTCCTGGTGTACACGGCCATCCAGAGCCTGGTGGTGGCCGGCGACGCCGTGCTGACCCGCGACCACTTCGAGTACGCGAACCTGGGCGACGAGCCGTGGGACCTCCCCAAGGCCAAGGAATCGTTCGGGGACGTCGTGGAGATTGCCGACCTGGTCGTCCCCGGACACGACAACCTGTTCGTGTGCCGCACGGGCGGCGCCCTGGGGTGACGGAAACGCGGGCCCTGCCGGCCACCGGCCGGCGGAGCGTGGGCGGGGGACGAGCGGCGGCCACGCGGACGGTGTGCTGACGAGGGCGGTTCATGCTGAGCGAGTTGGCCGAGTTCTCCTGGCACCTGGTTGTGATGGCGCTCTTGCTGAGCGCGTCGGCGTTCTTCTCGGGGTCCGAGACGGCGCTCTTTAACCTGTCGCGCGAGCAGTTGCGGCGGTACCGGGTGTCGCGCAGCCCCTTCCATCGCGCGGCCGCACGCCTCATGGATGACCCTCGGCGGGTGCTGGTAACCGTTCTGTTCGGCAACATGACGGTCAACACGGCGTTCTTCGTGATGGGCGTCATGCTGATGCACGAGACCGGCGAGCGGCACCCGGACAAGGTGGGCGCGTGGCAGTTCGCCATCGGGACGCTGACGCCGCTGTTGGTCATCGTGTTCGGCGAGGTCACGCCCAAGAGCCTGGCGGCCACGATGCCGGGGGCCCTGGCCCCCGTGGCCAGCCTGCCGCTCCTGGTGCTCGAGTACGTGGTGCTTCCCGTCCGGGTGATTCTGGGGTACGCGGTCGTGGGTCCGCTGGCGCGCCTGGTGACGGGGGGCCGTCGGGCCGAGCGAGGTTTCCTGACCACCGAGGAACTCCAGGCCGTCGTCGAGGTGGCCGCCGACGAGGGTACCGTCTCGAGCGCCGAGAGCGAGATGGTGGCCGACATCCTCGAACTGGGCGAGGTGAAGGTCCGCGAGGTCATGACGCCGCGCGTCGAGATCATCGGTTGCGACCTCTGTACGCCTACCCGCGTGGCGCTGCCCATCTTCCGCCGCTCCCGCAAGACCAAGATCCTCGTGTACGAGGGACGCATGGACAACGTCGTCGGCATCGTCTACGCGAAGACGGCCTTTCTGAACGCCGACCGGCCGCTCTCGGCCCTGGTGCGGCCGGTCTACTACGTGCCGGAGACGGAGACCGTCGAGAGGCTGCTCGGCGAGTTCCGGTCGCGTCGGATCCAGTTGGCCGTCGTCGTGGACGAGTACGGCGGCCTGGCGGGCCTGGTGACCCTGGAGGACTGCCTGGAGGAGATCGTGGGCGAGATCGAGGATGAGACCGACCAGCCCGCCGTCGAGCCGGTCCGGCGCCTCGGCCCGTCGGAGTACCTGCTGGCCGGGAACCTCTCGATCCGCAGTTGGGAAGACCTCTTTGACATCGACCTGCCCGAGGGCGGCGCCCGCTACACGACGGTGGCGGGGTTTGTGGCGAACCTGCTGGGGCGGCTGCCCGACCGCGGCGACACGGCCCGGTGGCGGAACCTGGAGTTCGCCGTCGAGGAGGTCCACCGCCGCCGCGTGACGCTCGTGCGGCTGCGTCTCTCGCCGGGCGAGGACGAGGCGGCGGACGAATCGCTTCCGCCGGCACGAGGTGGCGACTGATGGACGCCGTGCTCGAGTTCCTGGATCCGTGGGGTCTCTGCGGTTTGGCCCTCGTGGGCATCGCCGTGGCGGCCCTCGCGAACGGGATGGAAACCGGCCTGTATCGGCTGAACCGCATCCGGCTGCGCCTGCGCGTCGGGCAGAACGACCCCCGCGCCCGGATGCTGCTGACGCTGGTGCGCGACCTGCGCGGGGTCATCATCGTCTGTCTCATCGGCTACAACGGCGGCGTGTACCTGGCGACGATGATGATCACGACGCTGGTGGCGGCCTCCGGTTGGGCCGACACGCCCATCGGGGTCGAGGTCCTGGCCACGGCCATCCTGACGCCGATCTTCTTCGTTTTCACCGACGTCACGCCCAAGAGCATCTTCGCCCTCGAGGCCGACCGGTGGGCGTATCCGATGGCGCGCCCGATGCGGTGGGCGTACCAGGTGTTGCGCGGCATCGGCCTGGTGCCGGCGCTCAAGGGCGTCAGCGAACTCGTGCTGCGCGTCTCGACGAAGAGAGGGGGCCAGGCCGCCAATCCGTTCACGCCGCGACAGCGGCTGCGGGCCGTCATCCGCGAGAGCGCCGCCGAGGGCGTCATCAGCGGGTACCAGGATAAACTTGTCGAGAGGGTGCTGGGCCTCCGCGAGCGGCCCATCCAGGAGGTGATGATCCCGCTGCGGAGCGTGGCGGCGGTGCCGTCGAACATCAGCCACCAGCGGCTCAGCACCGAACTGAGGCGGCACTCGTTCAGCCGCCTGCCCGTTTACGAGAATCACCGGGACCGCGTCGTCGGCATCATCCGCATCAACGACGTCCTGGCCGGCCCGAGCGAGTCGCTCGACCTCGGTCGAATCATGAGCCGCGACCTCGTCCGGATGTCACCCGAAACGACGGTCAGCGCGGCGATGTTCCGGATGCGCAAGGACCGGGCCGCGATGGCCATCGTCGAGGACGCCAGGGGCCGGGCCCTCGGCATCATCACCATCAAGGACCTCGTCGAAGAGATCGTCGGCGAACTGGCGGCCTGGTGAGGCCCGGTCCGTCGCGCGGCGCCGCCTCGGTGGCCCCTCCGGCCGTGTCCGTTTTTGCTTTGTCCCCATCCGGCTGAGCGCTATAATCCGCGTCTTGCTCTGGAGGAGAACGTCTATGGGGACACGCGGTGCCCTGGGGGTATTCGTCAGCGTCGTGCTCGTCTGGGCGGCCTCGGCGTCGGGCGAGTCGCCCGCTGCCGCCAAGCTCGACATCTCCCCCAAACCGGCCCAGCCCGTGGCCGAGGACGCCCCCGGCGAGATGGCGGAACTCCCTCCGGAGGCCATCCAGTCGCTCAACCTGACGGCCCTCCAGTGGCGGATCCTCAACCAGGTCTTCCACCAGTACGCCTACGAGACGCCGTCGGCCCCCCAGGCCGGTGCCGCGCTGGCCGTCCAGGTTGCCCCGACCGTGCCCGGAGGGTTCTACCGGATGGGGCCGGACGGCGACCTGCCCGTGCGGCTGGTGGTGACCGTCCGGTCGACCGGCGCCCCGGCGGCCGTCGAGTTAAGGTACCTGGCTCAGGATTTCTACGGGCGCAAGGTGGCGTCCGGCACGTTGCCGTCCGTCTTTACGGACGCCTCGGGCGGGGCGGCGGCCGACCTGGGCCTTGAGGAACTGTCGGCCTTCGGCTACTACCACGTCCTGGTCACGGCGACCTGCCAGGGCCGTAGCGCCAGCGGGGCCTGCGGCCTCGCGGTGGTCCACCCGTCGGTCGAAGGGCCGGACCCGTCGAGCCCGTTCGGACTCGTCGTCCCGACCGGGAAGTTGCCGGCCCAGGCGACGGAGGTCTGCCGGCGGCTCGGCGTCCGGCACCTGGCCTTCGACTGGAGCGGCGACGCGGCGGCCCTCGATGCCGTCTCCGGCGCCGGCCTCGTGCCGATGCCCGTTGTGGCGTTCGACGCCGCGAAGCGCCAGGCCGACCCCGACGCCTTTGCTGCCGCGACGGGCGACGCCATCGAGCAGTACGTCGAAAAGGTTCCCGACTGGCAGATGGGTCGCCGGCCCGTTTTCGACCCGGCGGCGCCGGCCGATTCGGTGGCGTCGTACCGCCAGGTCGTGTCGGGCCTGATCGAGACCGTCCGGCGGCGCGAGGCCCCCGCGCATCTCTGGGTGGCCACATCGCCCGACGTCCTGGCCGACGTCCTGACGGAAGGCCCCGTGCTGGCCGGCGCCGATGGCGTCAGCCTCTCGGTCGACGCCGACGCCGGGGCGCCGAACCTGCGGAGCGGGGCCTACCGGCGGTCGCTCGACTACGGCATCCAGATGGCCCGGCGGATGGGTGTCAAGCGGGCCGTCGTCGGCGGTACCGGCGACGACCCCGCCGCCCAGTCGCCCCAGAGACAGGCCTGGAAACTGGTGACCCGCCACATCGTGGCGCTGGCGGTCGGGGCCGAGCGCGTGTACGTGTCGTGGGACCGCGGGTTGCCGACGCCTCTCTGGTCGGCCGCCGCCTATGCCTGGATGACGCACCTACTGGACGGGGCCGCCTACGAGGGCGAGGCCTGGGCCGACGTGCCGTTGCTGGCGGCCCACGTCTTCTCGGGGCCCGAGCGGCGCGTCGCGGTGGTCTGGTCGTGGGTGGGCACCGACCCGTCAGCCCCCGACCACGGCCTCCTGGTGCTGGACGACGGCCTGGGTCTGGAGGCCCTGGACGTCGTCGGTCAACCGGTCGGCATCTGGAAAGGCCGGCAACTCATCGTCCCCTTCGGCGAGGCGCCCGTCTACCTGGTCAGCGGCGAACTGAAGGCCGACCAGGTGCGCGAACGCCTCCGCAAGGCCAGGTTCATGGGGTTGGCGCCGGCCACCGTGCACATTGAGAGCATCGTCCGCGGCGACATCCCCGGCAAGGCGAACGTGACCCTGTGGGTCCAGAGCCACCGGCCCCACAAGCAGGAGGGCGTGGCCGGGCTGCTGCTGCCGGAAGGGTGGCAGGCCAGGCAGAGCAAACAGCAGTTCCCGCTCGAGGCCGGCCAGGCCCGCGAAGTCACCTTCGAGTGTGACGTGACCGAGGAGGCCGGCCGCCGGCCGTACGAAATCGAGGCCGTCACCTCGCTCGACGATCAGTACGTCCGGTCCAAGCAGGTCGTGTGGCCGGCCCAGGCGGCCGAGCGGACCATCGAGGTCGGGTACGGCCTGTCGGACTGGGAGGGCATCGACCCGGTCGTGCTCGAGGACCCCAGCGGCGACGTCTGGGCCGAGGTCCGGACCGCCTGGGACAAGGAGTTCTTCTACTTTGCCGCCGCCGTCCGCCGCAAACGCAGCACGTACCGGGCCGGCGAGCACGCCTTCGACGGCGACGCCATTCAACTGGCGTGGGGCCTGGCCAGACGGGCCGACGACGATTTCGGGCACCCGGCCCGCGACGCCGCGCTGCCCGAGGGCGCCTTCCGCGACACCGACCATCTGATGGCCATCGCGTTCGGTCCCCAGGGGGCCCAGGTGGTTCGCCTCCGCGGTCCGCGGGCCGTCCTGCGGACGCACGTGCCGGGCAACCAGGACGCCTGGTACGGACCGGTGGACGGGGCCCTGGCCGACATCGCGCGCGACCAGGCCATCGGCTACACGCTGTACGAGGCGGCGATTCCGATGAAGGAACTAGGGCCCCTGAAGGGCGAGCGGGGGCGGGTTTTCCGCTTCGGGTTCCGCATCGGTAACGGCGACCATCGGCCGCTGGAGTGGTCGCGGGCGGCCGGCGTACCCGACTTCCTCGCCAGCCCGTGCAGTTTTCTGCCGGCCTCGCTGAACGACGGTCTGCCGTGCCAGACGTGGTGGGCGATGATCGGCACCCGGCCCGGCGGGGCCGGGGCCGCACCGTAGGGTCAGGAAGGAGTGGCGATGCGGCTGGTTCGGTTCCTGGTCGAGGATCAGATTCGATACGGCATCGTGGAGGGCGACCGGGTCCGCGAACTCCTGCGCCCCTTCTTCGATGGCCTCGCGCCCATGAAGACCACGTACCCGCTGGGCGAGGTGGCCCTGCTGGCGCCCACGCGCCCGTCGAAGATGCTCTGCGTCGGCCTGAATTACCGCGACCACGCCGCCGAAATGGGCCAGCCCATCCCCGACGAGCCCGTCCTCTTCATGAAACCGACGACCGCGCTGGCCGGCCACCGCCAGCCCATCGTGTACCCGGCGATGGCCGCACGCGTCGACTACGAGGCCGAACTGGCCGTCGTCGTCGGCCGGCGATGCCGAAGCGTGCCCGTCGAAGAGGCCCAGCGCTGCATCCTCGGCTACACGTGCTTCAACGACGTCACGGCCCGCGACCTCCAGGCCAAGGACGGCCAGTGGACCCGGGCCAAGGGGTTCGACACATTCGGCGTCATGGGACCGTGGATCGAGACCGACCCCGGCGACACGGGCCGCTTGGCCGTAACGAGCCGCCTCAACGGCCAGGTCCGTCAGCAGTCCGGCACCGACCAACTCATCTTCGATTGCCGATACCTGGTATCCTGGGCCAGCCGCATCATGACCCTCGAGGCCGGCGACGTCATCGCCACCGGCACCCCCGCCGGCATCGGGCCGATGCAGCCGGGCGACCGCATCGAGGTCGAGGTCGAGGGCATCGGCGTGCTGGCGAACGAGGTCGTTTCCGAGCCGCCGAAGGGTTCCGCGCCCGCCCGCGTGGCGTGAGGGTCTTGGCCCCTGGCCGTCCGCCGCCCGTGCCGAGCCGTGCCATCGCCCGGGTGGCGCGTCCTCACGATGATGCCGGAGGGTGAAATCTCATGCGATGCCGATGGATTCTTGGCGGCGCTGCGATCGTCGGGCTGCTCCTGTTGCCGGGCGGTGCCCGGGCTGCCCAGGGGCCCGAGCGGTACTTCGTTATCGAGGTCGTGGACAAGGACACGGGCCGCGGCGTGCCGCTCGTGGAACTGAAGACCGTCAACGAGGTCCGCTACGTCACCGACTCGGCGGGCCTCGTGGCCTTCCATGAGCCGGGTCTGATGGACCGCGACGTGTTCTTCCACGTCAGCAGTCACGGCTACGAGTTCCCCAAGGACGGTTTCGGATACCGGGGCACCCGGCTGCGGACCACGCCGGGGGGAACCGCCAGGCTGGCCGTCCAACGCCTCAACATCGCCGAGCGACTGTACCGCGTGACGGGCCAGGGCATCTACCGCGACTCGGTGCTGGCGGGCCGGCGGCCGCCCACGCACGACCCCGTCCTCAGCGGCGGCGTCCTGGGCCAGGACTCGGTGTTCGGCGTGCCGTACCGGGGGAAACTCTACTGGTTCTGGGGCGACACGAACCGGGCCTCGTATCCGCTGGGCCAGTTCGCCACGTCGGGCGCGACGTCGGAACTGCCGGACCGCGGCGGCCTGGACCCCGCGGTGGGCGTCGACCTGACGTACGTCGTCGACGCCGAGGGCTTCAGCCGCAAGATGGCCCCCTTGCCCAAGGCCGGCATGGTCTGGTTGGACGGGTTGGTCACGGTGGCCGACGAGTCGGGCCGCGAGCGCCTCGTCGCGCACTACAGTCTCATGAAGAGCCTCAGCGAGCGCCTCGAGCACGGCCTGATGGTCTACAACGACGAGAAGGAGGTGTTCGAGCCCCTGGTGCGCCTGGCCGACGACGTGCGGCTGCATCCCGAGGGGCAGGCGACCCGCGTGACCGTCGGCGACCAGGCGTACTCGTACTTCGCCCAGCCGTATCCGTTCGTGCGCGTCAAGGCCGACTGGAAGAGCCTGCTCGACCCGGCCGCGTACGAGGCGTTTACGTGCCTGGCCGCGGGCAGCGGCTTCGACAAGAACGCCCCGGCCCTGGACCGCGACGCCGCGGGCCGGCTCGTCTGGGGCTGGAAGCGCGACACGGCCGCCGTCAACGTCGACCGGCATCACGAGTTGGTTGCGGCCGGGAAGATCGCCTCCGGCGAGGTATGGATGGACCTGCGCGACGCCCAGGGCGGTAAGCCCGTCCGCGCCCACCGCGGGTCGGTTCGCTGGAACGCGTACCGCGGCCGGTGGATCATGATCTTCTGCCAGTTCTGGGGCACGTCGGCCTTGGGCGAGATCTGGTACGCCGAGGCCGACGCCCCGGAAGGGCCCTGGCGGACCGCCCGCAAGATCGTGACTCACGACACCTACAGTTTTTACAACCCGGTCCACCACCCGTTCTTCGACCAGCAGGGCGGCCGCATCATTTACTTCGAGGGCACCTACACCCAGGCGTTCTCCGGCGCCACGGTCCCCACGCCGCGCTACGACTACAACCAGATCATGTACCGGCTGGACCTTTCGGCCCCGCGGCTGGCGTTGCCGGCGTCGCCGCCGGGCGGCAAGGGTTCGTGAGGCGGAGGTAGGGTCCCGGTTTCCGGGCGATGTGCGGCGTCGGCCTTTGATCTCCGGGCGGTGCCCGGGGCTTCCTGTGACCCATCCAGCCGGTCCGTTTCATCTTGTGCGGGCGTCCGCGCGGGCGTATCATCGCGCTTTTGCGGGAGGCGCTGATGCGACGACATGCCCAGGTTCGCCGTTACCTGACGGCGTTTGACACGGCCAGGCTGCCGCAGGTCTTTACGGACGTGCTGGTGATCGGCAGCGGCGTGGCGGCGCTGCGGGCGGCGCTCGAGATGGCGCCGGCCCTGCACGTGACGCTGCTGACGAAGCGGGCTCTGACCGAATCGAACAGTTTCTACGCCCAGGGCGGGATTGCGGCGGCCATCGTGCCCGACGACAGCATCGAAAGTCACGTGGCCGACACGCTGGCCACCGGTTGCGGCCTGTCCGACGAGACGGTCGTGCGGCAGGTGGTCGGGGCGGCGCCCGGGTGCATCCGCGAACTCATGGATTGGGGCGCCGAGTTCGACAAGGTCGGCGACCGAATCAGTGCCGGCCGCGAGGGTGGCCACTCCGCCCCGCGCGTTATTCACGCCCGTGGCGACGAGACCGGCAAGGAAATCACCAGCGCCCTCCTCGACCGGGTCGCGCAGAGCGAATCCATCGACGTCCGCGACAACACCTACGTCATCGACCTGCTCGTGGTCGACGGGGCCGTTGTCGGGGCTCTGGCGTGGCACGCCCAGCACGGGATGCTGGTGGTGCGTGCCCGTCGGACGGTCCTGGCGAGCGGCGGCCTGGGCCGGATGTATCGCGAGACGACCAACCCCGAAGTGGCCACCGGTGACGGCCTGGCCATGGCGTACCGGGCGGGGGCCGTGCTGGCCGACCTGGAGTTCGTCCAGTTCCATCCGACCACGCTGTATATTGCCGGGGCCAGCCGGCACCTGATCTCCGAGACGGTGCGCGGCGAGGGAGGCCGGCTGGTCGACAAGGCGGGCCGGCCGTTCATGCACGCCTACCATCCGATGGGCGACCTGGCCCCGCGCGACATGGTGGCCGCGGCCATCGACGCACGGTTGCGGGAGACCGGCGACGCCTGTGTCTACCTCGACGCGCGCGGTGTCGAACGGCTCGAGGAACGTTTTCCCACGGTGACCGAGGCCTGCCGACGCTCAGGGGTCGAGCCGACCCGCGAGCCGATCCCGGTGGTACCGGGTGCGCACTACAGCTGCGGCGGGGTAAGCACTGACGTGCACGGACGCACCGAACTGCCAGGTCTGCTGGCCGCCGGCGAAGTGGCCCGGA
>DATKZB010000240.1:0-7343 GCA_035528235.1 Phycisphaerae bacterium | reverse complement strand
GTACAACCTCTACTTCAATCTCGCGCGGCAAAACTCCGGCAAGGAAAACCGCACCCCCTGGGACCTCGTCCTCCACAAACGTCCCAAGGCCCATCCCTTCCTCCCCCTCTTGGCCCCCGTCTTCCTCGACCAACTCCTCTTGAAACACCTTCACACACCATCCGCAAGGGGGTACGATGTGTGGGCACTTCCCTAAAACCCCCGCTCCCTGACGGTTGCGGCTCGGATAGGGCGAAACGCCATCCCTGGAACTGTGGGGTTACCCGGTCAGCCGCCGGCCAGCCGGTTCAGCGTCTGGATGCCTCGCTCGATGGTCGTGCGGTCGGCGGCGTAGGCGATCCGGAAGTGGGTGTCGCGCTCGCTGAAGACGTTGCCGGGAATGACGAGGACCCCCGCCTCGATGGCCCGGCGCACGAAGTCGGTGCCCGAACCCCCGGGCGCCTCCGGGAAGATGTAGAACGCCCCGCCGGGTTTCTCGACATTGAACCGGCCCCGCAGACCCTCGTAAATGAGATTGCGGCGGGTGCGAAACTCCTTGATGTGGGCCGACACGTCCGTCTCGATGGCCAGCACACCCGCGGCCTGAAACGGCGCCGGGGCGCACACAAACGTGTACTGCTGGAGAGTCGTCATGGCCTGGATAATCGGCTCCGGCCCGACGGCGTATCCCAGCCGCCAGCCCGTCATGGCATAGGTCTTCGAGAACCCGCGCAGCAGCAGCACCTCGTCGTACAGGGGCCAGGCGCTGGGGGCGGGACCGTCGTACGCGAAGGCGTTGTAAATCTCGTCCGAGACGACCAGCACGTTGTGCCGCCGGGCCACCTCGATGGCGGCCCGAAGTTCGGCCTCCGTGTAGACCACCCCCGTCGGGTTGGCGGGGCTGTTCAGGACCAGCATCCGCGTCCGCTCGGTGACGGCGGCCGCCAGGCGGTCGGCCCGAAGGTGGAAGTCCGGGTAGGTGTCGACGAAGACGGGCACCCCGCCCAGCAGGTTCACCAGGTGCTTGTACATGACGAAGTACGGGTCGGGGATGAGGACCTCGTCGCCCGGGTTGATGGTGGCCAGGAAGGCGAGCAACAGACCGCCCGAGACGCCGCTCGTGATGAGCACCGGCGCGTCGAACGTCCCGAACTCCTGGCGCAGGCTCTCGGCCACGGCCTCGCGCAGCGGGGCGTCGCCCTGGGTGACCGTGTAGCGGTTCCGGCCGGCCCGGATGGCCTCGATGGCCCGGTCCTTGCAGGCGTCGGGCACGTCGAAATCGGGCTGGCCGATGCTCAGGTTGATGGGGTCGGCCAGGTGCGCCGCCAAGTCGAACACCTTGCGGATGCCGGAGGCGTCGATGCCCTGCATTCGCCGCGCCAGGTGTGCCGCCGGTTCGCCCACGGGTTGCTCCTTGCCGCGCCGCCTGCGTCGGATGGGGTAGTCCCGCCGAACGGACGGATGGGCTGGATGCCTGCTCGGCCGCCCCGGTCGTCACGGCCGCCCGGCCGGGTGGCCGCGTGGATCAGGTGCGGCCCTTGGCGCCGCCGGCCTTGGGTGCGCCGGCCTTGGGTGCAGCGGCCTTGGGTGCGCCGGCCTTGGGTGCGCCAGCGGTGGGCGCCGCCGCGTCCGCGGGTGCCACAGCGCCCTCGGCCCCGGGGACGGCCTCGCCCTCGGCGACCACGGCCTTGATCTTCTTGGCCTGCACCTTGCGATGGACCACTTTCGGCAGACCGAATACGCTGGTGCCATCCTGCCACTTCTCGTCGTCGGTCAACTTCTCGATGCGCTCGGGCCGCGACAGGACGTTCCGATGTCGGGCCAGCGCTCCGTGACTTCTCAGACTCTTGTCCAGCGACATCCGCTTACTCCTTCTTTACCTGAACCGTGTAGGCGTCCTTCGACGTCGGCCGTCGGGTTTCCTTCTCGAACGCCCCCAGGCTCTTGTTGATCTGGAGGGCCAGGGCATCCGACGCCGTCTTGTCCGAAAAATAGTCGCTGCTGTAGAGCACGTGGAAACCGCTGCGCGTCTCCAGTTCGGTCTGAATCCCGCTCTTGGCCAGGAACGCCCGCAACAGGTCGATCGTGTCGGGTTTCGACACGTCGAGCCTGGCGATGCGGACCCGGAACTCGGGTCCTGCCGCGACCGGCGGCGGCTTCTTGGCGCCGCCGGGCTCCGCCGGCCCGCCGACGAGCGGCCTGGGTCCGGGCCTCGGGGCCGGCGTGGTCTCGTCGCTCTTCCTGGGTACCACCCGCCCCAGGGCGGGCGGTTTCGGACCGGGCCGGACCAGCCCCGGCATCGGGCCGATGCCCTGGATTTCCTTCATCGTCGGGTGCTTCTGGGTCACCGGCAGGCCGTCGCCGGCCAGCCGCTGGCCCAGCAGGTAACACAGCCAGCACCCGCACACGATCAGCACGCCGGCGACAACCAGGTACGGCCACGACAAACGGACGCCGCCGATGATGATGGCGGCCTCGCGTCTCACGATCCTGGGCACCGGCCGCTGGACGATCGGTGGCGGCTGTTCGACCCGGGCCGGTTCCGCCGCGCCCGGCGTCGGCACAGGCGGCCCGCCGACCCCGGGAAGGGCGTCCGGTTTGGCCTTCTCCAAGCCGCGCTGCTTGGTCAGGAGTTCAAACAAGGCCCGCTGCGATTTATGCTTGGCCATAGAGCGGTTCCCCCGGACGTTGGCCTGGGGCCGGGCAATCGGTTCACTATAAGCGTTTATGGATTGACTGTCAAGCGCGTAGGCCGCGAAGGCGTTTCTGGCTTGCCAGGGGGCCTGCGGCAGTGTCAAATGGCGTTGAGCAGGGCCTCGGGGCCGGTCTCGGAGCGGCCTCGCGCCCTGTGCGGCTTCGGAGAAGACCATGAAACACCTGCCGGCGCTTATTGTCCTGGCCGTGGCGGTGGCGCTCGTGCCGGCCGGCGGGCTCGGGGCGGCCGAGGAGGCCACCAACCCGTTCGCGCCGGCCAAGCCCAAGCCGGCGGCCGCGCCGGCGGCCGGGAAAGAGGCCCAGCCGGTCCCCGCCAGGAAGGTCGAACTGCCGCCCGAGGTCCGGGCTATTCGCGGCACGTTCACGCCGCCGGAGCGCGTGCTGGAGGCCGCCCTGGTCGAGCGGTCGATGAACCTCAACATCCCCGTCAAGGTCGACCCCAAGACCGGGGCCTTCGAGGTGACGGGTCTGAGGATGGGGACGTACGACTTCATCATCCGGACGCCGTGGGGCCGCCTGGAGGGCGTGGACATGGAACCCCGGATTTCGCCCTACGACGTCCTCATCCCGCCCGAGTATCGCACGGCGGACCTGGGTCTTCGGGCCGAGGGCGAGTTTACCGAGAAGGACCGCGAGGCCGTCCGCCGCATCATCCACAAGGTCAAACGCTACGAGAACAAGATTACCGACATGGTCATCTCGGGGTCGCCCGACGTGGCGGTCGTCCTGATGGAACTCCTGATGGACGCCGACTTCTACAGCCGCAAGGGCGACGAGGTGACGTGGCGCATCGAGCAGTGGTTCTATGAGAAAAAGTACGACGCCTGGACGACGTTCCGCTCGCGGTGCCTGTACCGATACCGGGTGGCCAAGGCCGAGTGGGACTCGTGGGGCTGGCAGTTCGAGCCGCGCCTGGGCGGGTTCAACATCACCGACGACCTCAAGGCCCCCGTGACGGTCGAGTTCGCCATTCCCGCCAAGCCGGTCCGCGAGAAGGGCCTGGCCGGCTCGAAGTACCCCCCGGCCGACCGGGGCCGGACGTGGTAGACGCGGCGGCCGCGGGGCCGGCCAGACGGGGCAGGGGCAGTTGGGGGGCAAAGAATTGGGCGAGAAAGAGAGACGGGGACTTGAATTCTGTCCGATATAGGGTATACTGGAATCGAATGACAACCCCGCTCGCCCCCTGGGCGAACGGGCCTATGACCTCCCGGGGGCTGCTCGGCAGCCCCCGGCGTTTTTGACCGGGGGGGACCATGGAACGCGTGAGCCTATTCATCGACGGAAGCAACCTGTACCATGGCATGAAGGCTATCCTGGGACGGACGGACTTGGACTTCAGGCGTTTCGTCCAGTGGGTCGTCGGGGAGCGAAGGCTTATTCGGACGTACTACTACAACGCGCCCGTCTCGGCCAGGCATGAGCCGCAGCGCGCGGCCAGCCAGCAACGCTTCTTCGATTCCCTCCGCCGCATTCCCTATTTCGACATCCGCCTGGGACGCCTGGAGCCGCGCGGCGACACGTTTGTCGAGAAGGGCGTCGACATCGCCATTGCGGTCGACATGCTGTCCATGGCCTTCCACAACGCGTACGATACGGCGGTGCTCGTGTCGGGCGACGGCGACTTCGTCAAGGCGCTTAACGCTGTTCGGGACCTCGGCAAACACGTCGAGGTGGCGTGTTTCCACAAGGCGTACCACGTCAAGCAGGCTGCCGACAAGGTGATCGAACTGAACGAAGAATTGCTCCGGTCGCTCTGGTTGAAGCAGCCTTGACGCCCTGCCCAAGAGGCTATGATTCCACCAGCCGCCGTAGCGTCCGCAGGTTCACGGGGTCCATCTCGCGGCCGCGAGGGTCTTCTTTGGGCGTCTCGAGGATGAACGGCAGGTCCCGCAGGGCCGAGTGATTCACCATCCGCCGGAACGCCTCGCGGCCGATGTGGCCGCGCCCGATGTGCTCGTGACGGTCCAGGTGCGAGCCCCGGTCGCCCTTGGCGTCGTTGGCGTGGACGACGGCCACACGGGCCAGACCCACCGCCGCGTCGAGGGCCGCCAGCGTCGCTTCCAGGCCGGCCTTGCTTCGCACGTCGTACCCGGCGGCCCACAGGTGGCACGTGTCGATGCACACGCCAAGGCGGTCGGCGCACGAGGCCGCGTCCAGGATGTGCCGCAGGTGCTCGAACCGGCCGCACAGGACGGTGCCCGCGCCGGCGGTCGTCTCGAGCAGGATGCGCGTGCTCTGCTGCGGCCGTTGCTCGTGGAGCCAGTCCAGTGCCCGGGCGATGCGCCCAAGGCCCGCCTCCTCGCCGCTGCCCATGTGGGCACCGGGGTGCAGGACGAGGTAGTCGAGGCCCAGCCGGCGGCACCGGTCCCACTCGCCGAGGACGCACCGGCGCGACCGCTCGTAGAGCGTGCGGTCGGGGCTCGCCAGGTTCACGAGGTACGACGTGTGACCGACCAGCGGCGCGAGGTCCGCCTTCTGCGCGGCCGCGCGGAACCGCCGGACCGCGGCGGCGGCGAGCGGCCCGAATCGCCACTGCGACGGCGACTTGAGGAAGAGTTGCAGGCACTCGGCCCGCAGGGCGCGGGCACGCTCGACGGCCATGTCCACGCCGCCGGCGATCGAGAGATGGGCGCCGAATCGCGGCATGGCGCGGTCCCTATTGCGGCACGACGACCATCGCGGCGCGGACCTGCGGCGAGAAAATCGCGACGGCGGCACGCTGAAGGTCCTCGGTGGTCGCGGCCTCGACGGCCCCCTGAAGGGCGGCCGGGTCGATGCCCATCTGGGCCCGCCGACCCAGGGCAAACGCCACGCCGTACACGTTCTGGGCCAGCATGGCGTCCGGCAGGTTCAGGAGGCCGAGCGCGAAGGCGAACTGCTGCTTGGCCACCATGCGGTCCGACGTGGCGGCGGTCGGGTCGGCCACGGCATCGGACACAAACTTCTCCAGTCGCGCGATGGCCGCCTCGGGCGGTTCGTTCGCGGCCAGGGGCGCCACAACCGAGACGGCGGCCGGGTCGTCGATCGCCGCGTACTGGACGGGCATCTGGCCGGGGCCGGCGCTGAGGGTGTGCGCGCGACCGGTCAGCCGGGCCACGAGCAGCAGGAAGGGCGCGAAGAGGTCGCTATCGGGCGGCGGCGCGGCAAAGGTGAGACCGACCGTGGCCGCGGCGCCGGGCTGGAGCGGTTTGGTCTCGACGACGCCGTTGATGGGCAGGATGGGCTTGGGGCAGGGGGGCGGCTGGGGCGCGGCGTCGCCGGCCGGGATGGGGCCGAAGTGTTTCTCGATGGCGGCACGGGCCGCGGCGGCGTCGAACGCCCCGGCGAGAACGAGCGTGGCGCACTGGGGCTTGTAATAGCGTTTCAGGTGTTCCTGGACGGCGGCCAGGGGGATGACGCGGACCTCCTCGGCCAGGCCGCCCTTGCGTCCGCGGTGCGGGTACGGGCAGACCTTCTCTCGCCCCAGGTTGCGTACGCCAAGCATCGGGATGCCACCATACATGTTGTCGAGTTCGGCGGCCAGGCGCGGTTTCTCGCGCTCCAGGTCGGCGTCGACCACGCCGAGGTGGGTCATGCGGGCGGCTGCGTCGGCCAGTTCGGCCTCCAGGGCCCCGGGCGGGACCACGCAGGCCACGACGGTGTAGTCGTCGCCCGTCTGGGCGTTCCACCCGTCGCCGTAGCGGGCCACGTACTGCTGGATGTCGCGCGCGGGCGTGGAGCCGGCGGCGGCGGTGACGTAACAGTGTTCCACCAGGTGGGCGAGGCCGCTCTGGCCCTTGGGGTCGTGCAGGCCGCCGACCGAGTACAGGACGACCAGGGCGACCTTCTCGGCCGTGGGCATGGGATGCAGGATGACCTTCAGACCGTTCTCGAGCGCGAACGGCGGCGGCGCCGGGGCCGGCGCTTCCGAGTTGCCGCAACCGGCCGCCAGGAGGATCGATGAGACCAGAATCACGATGCTCCGCATGGTTATCCTCTCTGGTGGCCCAGGGCGTCGCGGATGGCCTCGGCCAGCGCTTCCGGTTCGTCGGTGCCCAATCGCAGCGCCTTGCCGGAAATGAGCCGCACATCCACGGCGCCGAACCCCGAGACGTTGTACACCCACCCGCGCGGCGACCAGTGGATGCCCCAGCCGTTCCAGAACGACGTCCGGGTGGGCTGGCACGAGGCGACGTCGGCCAGCGGCACGCGTTTGCGGATGACGCCCGGCCCGAAGTGCCACACCAGTTCGTCGTCCGTCACGGTGATGGTCATCGACCAGAACAGCGCGGTGGTCGCCGCCAGGATGACCGCCACGCCTACGAGGATGGCGAGGGTGGAGCCGGGGACGTTCTCGGCGTTGGGCACGAGCACCATGACCAGGAGCATCGGTGCCAGCGCGAGCGCCATCGCGACGCGGATGACGTGGGCGGGCTGCGTGTGTTGGTATCGCATGGCGGTGGGATGGGGGTCTGGCACGATGGCGTTGGTTCCGTCATCCGCGCGGCGGCCGCGAGGCGTCACGGTCCGACGGCCTGGGCGTCGCGCCGCAGGCTCTCGGCGCGCTGACGCAGGGCCTCGGGGTCGAGCGGCTCGGCCTTCTTCAGGTCGAAGTGGAAGGCGTGCGTGTCGTAGTGCACGCCCGGCACGACCGTCTCGAAGGCCAGGTC
>DATKZB010000239.1:0-4219 GCA_035528235.1 Phycisphaerae bacterium | reverse complement strand
TCGGGCGAGGGGCTGACGTGGTTCGTCTCCATTGCCGTGGCCGACCGCGACGTGACCGCCAAGCCGGTCCTCCTGGAGAACGTCGCCCGGTCGATCCGGACCGAGACCCCCGAAGGCCGCCTGCCCATGCAGGCCATGGGGCTGATGCTGCGGAGCCCGTTCTACGGCTTCGAGATCGGCCGGCCCAACCCGCGGTGGAAGGTTCCCGGCCACGTGGGCGGACCCATGACGGCGCTGGAGATCGCGCGCGAAGACCAGGCCGCCGTCGCCCTGGTCCGCGTGTTTACGCCCAAGAAGGGAGAGACGCTGGCGGCCTTCGTGGCCGAGCAGGCGCGGGCGGCCGCCGAGAGCCTCGGCGTGGCCAGGCCCGAGCCGAAGCCCGCCACGCTGGGCGGCCGCAAGGGACTCGAAATCTCGTACGAGGCCAAGGCGATCCTCTCGGGCAAGCCCGGCCGGTGCACCACCGTCTACGCCGAGCAGCAGGGCCGCGTGTTGGCCCTGGTGCTGGTGGTGGCGGCCGGGGCCGACCCGGCGGCCGCCCGCGAGGTCGACGAGATCCGCCGCAGCGTGAAGTTCCTCCGATAGGCCGCGTCCAAAAGGGCAATAGCGGTTTAAGACTGGATCTTTGCGCGGTGGGTCCCCGCACCCACCGCGCTGACCCATAATCTCGCGGGGAGCGCGGCGGGTACGGGGACCCGCCGCGCAAAGATGAGACATGATCCGACAACCCACGATCCGGGTGCACCAGCAATTCCCGGCACGGGTGGCATGCCCAGGCCGCCGTTGCCTGGGCATGCTCTCCGCCGCACAGGCAACATGCCCACGCGAACAGCGGCGTGGGCATGCCACCCGGCGATGCGGGGTTTGCCGGAATGTTCTGGCGCACGCCACGATCCTGACATCCCTGGCCGTCGCCATCGCCCTGGCGCTGATCTGCACGGTGGTGGATGCCGCGCCCGCCCCCGACAAGCCGGGCCGGGCCGAAGGCGTGGCCTTCCTGCCGCTGGCCGTCACGAGCGACGAGAGCGGCCTGGGCGACCAGGTGCAGCAGATGCTCCGGTTCAAGGCCAAGCGTCTCGGGGCGGTGGTCTACGACGCGTCGAGCATCGCCGAAGCGCTCGGCGGCCGAACGGTCTCGCCCCGCACGCCGACCGCCGAGTTGGCCGCCCTCGGCCGCGACACCTTCAAGGCCGACGTCGTCGTAACCGGCCACGTCGCCGGCCGCGAGCCGTACGAGGTCCGCCTGCGGGCCGTCTATACCGCTCGCCCCGGGCAGCCGGGCGTCTTCGAGCAGCGGTACGCGTGCGCGAACCATCACGTCATCGCGGTCGAGGTGGCCAACGCCGTGTACGACATCCTGGGCATGAACCGGCCGGACGACCCGCTTCGGCTGCTCCGCGCCGACCCCGAGATCGACCGCCGCTGGCGCGAGGCGCCCAACCTGGTGAAAAACCCCGGTTTCGAGCAGCGCAGCGCCGCCGGCAACGGCCCCGTCCACTGGCAGCCCATCGAAAAGACGATGGCCTGGACGGCGAACCCCGAGGGGCCCGGCAAGGTCGTCCGGTTCGAGATGGACGAGGCCCTGGCCGGCGGATACGGCCTCGATTTCTACAGCGACTGGATCCCCATCGAGGCCGGTGCCACGTACCGATTCTCGTGCCGGTACCGGTCGCTGGCGCCGACGGCCAAGATCTTCCTCAAGGGATACCACTGGTTCGAGACGACGGCGGACGGTTATCCGGCGCAGTATCGCGAGACGTACCGGCGGCAGGTGCATCCGTCGGGCCCGGCGGGCCGGTGGAACACCGTGACGGCCGACTTCATCCCGGAGTCGACGCGCCCGGAGCAGACGCCCACGGTCCTGAAGGTCGACCTGTACGCCTACTGGCCGGCCGGCGTCATCTTCTGGGACGACGTCGTCTTGAAGAAGGTCCGCGACGCGCCGCCCGCCAAGACCGGCGCCAAGGCCGCGCCGGCGGCCGGCCCGAAGGCGCCGAAAGGGTCGCCATGAGGGTCCGGCGGCTCCATCGCTGGACGATCGATTACCGCGAGGCCGTCGCCATCCAGGAGCACTTGGCCGGACAGGTGGTCGAGGGGCCGTCGCTGGACCGCGTACGCCTGGTGGCCGCCGCCGACGTCTCCGGTGGCCGCGCGGGCGAGTGGATTTCCGCCGCCGTCGTCGTGGCCGACGCCGAGACGATGGAGGTGCTCGAAGTCCGCTGCGCGCACGAGCGGGCCACGTGGCCGTACGTGCCGGGATGCCTCAGTTTCCGCGAGGTTCCGGTCCTCGCGAAGGCGTTTCGCCAGGTCCGGCTGCGTCCGGACGTGGTCCTGTGCGACGGCCAGGGCCGGGCCCACCCGCGGCGGCTGGGGCTGGCGTGTCACCTGGGCCTGATGTTGGAATTGCCGACAATCGGCTGCGCAAAAAGCCTCCTTGTTGGTACAGTAATGGGCGAACCCGGCCGGCAGCGCGGCAGCCGGGCGGCTTTGATGGACGGCGGCGAACGCATCGGGACGGTCCTGAGGACCCGGACCGACGTCCGGCCCGTGTACGTCTCGGTGGGGCACCGCATCGACCTGGCCAGCGCCGAGCGATGGGTCCTGGCCACGGCCACGCGATACCGGTTGCCGGATCCGTCGCGGCGGGCGCATCAGGAGGTTACCTCGCAGCAGAAGGAGTGGACACGACGTGGCCATGCGTAGGACACAACCGGCGACGACGCGCCGCTTCGAAGACATCGAGGTCGTCTTCTTCGACGTGGGCGGCACGCTGGTCTACAGCGAAATGGGGAACCTCGACCTGCTGCACCAGGCGCTGGTCGTCATCGGCTATAAACTGGCCCGCGACGCCGTGGTCCAGGCGAACGACATGGCCCGGCGGGCCGTCGCGCGGCGGCGGCGACGCCATGCGGCACGAATCAACACCGGCGAGGCCAGCCGCATGTGGCTCGACCACTTCGCCGAGGCCCTCGACCTCGACCTGCGGGGGCCCGACCTGGAACGCCAACTCACCCTCGCCATCCGCGAGATCGAGACCCGCCGGCCCGAGATTCTCGACCCCGACGCCCACGAGTTGCTCTCGGGGCTGCGGAAACGGGGCCTGCGCCTGGGCGTCATCAGCAACTGGTCGGCCGACTTGCAGGATTACCTGTACAGTTTCGGCCTGGCGGGGTACTTCGACGCCGTCATCGCCAGCGAGGCCGTGGGCTCGTCGAAGCCGCATCGCGAGATCTTCCTGCGCGGCCTGACGGCCCTGGATTGCCTGCCGGTCCGGGCCGTTCACGTGGGCGACGATTACTGGGCCGACGTCGTGGGGGCCCGCGAGATCGGCATCCACCCGGTCCTCATCGACCGCGACCGCGAAGACGTCCACGCCGACTGCCCCATCATCGCCCGCCTGGGCGACCTGGCCAGCCTGGTGTAATCCGCCCAACAGCGTTTCAAGATTGCGTATTCACACCACCACTTGTGCGCGGTGGGTCCCCGTACCCACCGCGCCGACCCGCAGTCAAACCTCAAGCGCGGCGGGTGCGGGGACCCGCCGCGCAACACGCAATGTTAAACTGCTGTAACCACCGCCTCGCGAACCGTGAAAAGAAGGTTATGGGGCCACTTCGAGGCGTCCAGCTCCCCACTGTCATACACTTTAAGAGAACGCCCTTCCGCCGGGAGACCCAAAATGGGCCTTTGGGACGGTCCAAACGCCATTTCGACAGCGCCAGGGCCGATTGGCCCCCATTCTGGTAAGATAGGCAAGGGGAAACGCGCGGTTTTTGATCGCTTTTTTCTGTTTTTGATCGGAACGCGCCGGAATCGCGCGTTTTCGAGCCCGTTTTGACCATAAATGGACTGGACTCAATATATACTAAAGCATATCAAAGCCCGGCCCGGCCGAGTTAGCCGCCCGCCTTGGCGGGCGCGGTTTGGGGCCCTGGCGGACAAGATTCTTGAGGCTACAGGCTTCAGGCTGGAGGCGGGGGATTTCGGATTTGGGATTTCGGATTGCGGGTGCCATGCTTTCGCGCTGTTGCGAAAGCATGCCGCCTGGGCCGCGATCGACCGGCACGCTTTCGCACGCCCGTAATCCCATGAAAGGCTGCCTCCAATCGTGTAAGTTTTGGGGTGTCACAAGAACCCAGAACCCGAGAGGAGACAGCCATGCGGAACTGGTATGAGAATGTAGCGTGCGGCGGGATGGATGTCCACTACCGATTCAGTG
>DATKZB010000238.1:0-5424 GCA_035528235.1 Phycisphaerae bacterium | reverse complement strand
GTTGCACACCTGGTTCCAGCCGCGGATGTCGTCGACGAACGACTTGTTCGTCTCGCACACGTCCAGCGGGTGGGCAAAGCAGCACTCGATGCTGCACAGCCGCACGCACACGTTCGGGCGCGGCTTGACCTCGCGGGGCGGCTTGCGGGTGTACTGGTACGCGAGCGTCGAGATGACCTTGTCGGGGTAGTCCTTGGCGATGTCGTCGGCGATGGCGTTGACGAAGTGGATGACCGGCCCGGCCTGGCTCCCCTCCTTCTCGGCCAGGGCCTTGCACGTGGGGCACTCGCAATAGTGGTGCCAGTCGTTCTGCGAGACCGAGAAGATGGTGGCGTCGGGCGCCTCCTGGATCCACTGCCGGACGGTCTTCTTGGCCATCGCCAGGACCTCGGGGTTCGTCAGGCACAGTTGCGTCTGGCCGCCGGTGCGTTTGCCCTTGATCTCGCTGAACCACTCCGGATGGTCCTTGAAGTGCTTGGCCGGGTCGAGAATCGAGTTGAACGTGTGGACGAAATGCGAGTACGCGATCTTGCCGCCGCGCTTCTCGTCCAGCGCCGTCTGCGTGCCGTTGACCTTGTTGCGGACGGCCCAGTCGGCGTCGCGCGAGCAGGGGTAATCGGTCGAGCGATACTCCAGCGGCGGCACGTAGCGGATCTTGAGGTCGCCGACGGCCCGCGTGCCCGACTTCGGCACGCGCGAGCAATCGGGCGTGAACCAGCGGCAGCCGCCGTAGTCCTCCAGGAACGTGTACACGGCGTACAGCACGCCGCGCTTGCCGCCCGCCAGCACCAGGGCGGGGCCTTTGGTCTCGATGGCGATGCCCTCGGCGCCGAGGGCGTCGAAGTCGACCGCCACGCCCAGTTTCTGGAGCGTCGGCGTGCACTTGCCGACGACGACGGGCGTCTTGTCGCCCAGGGCCGTCTCGGCCACCACCTCGAGCCGCTTGCCGGTCATCTGCTCGAGGTGGGCCGCCAGGTCGGCCGCCGCATGTTGCTCCTGCGGCGTCGGGGCGGCGGGAACGACGATGGCGTGCGTGGCCGGGTCGAGGGCCTTGCCGCCCACGGTGATGACGCACGCGCCCGGCGGCTCGCCGGCCAGGACGGCCGTGGCCGCCAGCAGGCAGGCACCGAGAACCAACGCACAGACGCACGCGAGTTGGGGCATGGGTCGTACCTCCGCCGGTGCTGGCGCCGTCATCAGTGTAGCGTGACCTCCAGGCTCTCGCCACGACCGATTTCGGCCGGCGCCGCCAGCGTCAGCGTGACGCGAGGGCCGTCCTGCTTGACGTCGGCCCCGATTTCCTTGCCGGCGGCAACGACCTTGGCCTTGACGGATTTCCTGTCGGCCGCCACCTCGAACACGAGCGTGCGGGCGGCCAGGCGACCCCACTTGACCTCGATCCGGTTTGTCTGGCCCTTGCCGTCGCGTTTCTGGACCAGCGTGCCCCACCCCTCGGCCGCCGTGAACGGTGCCCTGAAATCCTCGGCCCCAAGGCGCGGCGCCATGCCGATGCGGGCGGCCGGCCCGTCGTAGACGAATCCGCAGGCGCCCGTCAGGCATCCCCACGAGGCCATGGCCCGGGCGTAGTGGTCGCCGCACTCGACCTCGTTCCAGGGGTTGTGCCGGGCGCCGTCGTAACGGTCGTGGACGGCCCGGACGATGGCCAGGGCCTCGTCGACCATGCCCTCCCAGAGCATGTGCCCGGCCACCTGGTACTCGATGCCGGTCCAGACCTCGTCGCGGTAACGGACGGGCTCGGCCGCCCGCCCGCCCTTGGGCCACGTGCAGATGAAAAGGCCCCCCTCGCCCGCCCGCGCGAACCACCGTTCGGGCGGCCGCCGCGCGCTGTACGGGCCGACGTCGCTCGTCCAGTCGTACCGGAAGACGGCGGCCAGCGCGCTGCGGACCGTCTTGGCCGGGTAGATGTACCCCAGCCCCAGTTGATGGGCCCAGCCCTGGCCGAAGACCTGGTCCGCCAGGCACCCGGTGCCGTACTGGAACCGGTCGGGCTTGCCCGGCGGGACGATTTGCGTGAAGTACTCGCCGTTGAAGAGGCGTTTGACGGTCTCGGCCGAGCCCTTCTCGAAGATGGCGTGGTACCGGTCGGCCAGGTCGGTCTCGCCCACGGCCCGGGCCATTTCCTCGGCCGCCCGCAGCGCCGCCAGGTACAGGCTGCCGACGAACGTGTTGGGCCCCTCGAAGTTGATGTCGAACGTGTTGTGCTGCGAGTCTTCGATGAGGCCGTCCTCGTTCCCATCGTGGCCGATGGAGAACTCGATGGCCTTCTTGACGCCCGGCCAGGCGGCGTCGAGAAACGTGCGGTCGGCCGACATCAGGTGCTCGCGGTACACCTTCAGCACCGTGCCGCACTGGCCGTCGGCCGCGTACGAACGGTCGCTGCGGAAACCCACGAGGCCGGTCTTCTCGTCGAAGCCGGCCGTCGGTTCCAGGTCCTGCATCAGCCGCGTCGACCGGGCGAGCTCCGGAAACAGCCGGCCCGTCACGTGCTGGTAATTCCAGACGTGCGTGCAGGTGCCGTGACAGCAGCCGACGCCTTCCCAGGCGTAGAACCGCCCATTGGCCCACCACTGGCACGTTTCGGTCGCCAGGGTCGAGACCGGCATGCCCACCCGGGCGATGAACCAGTACGGCAGCGTGGTGTCGAAGTACGTGTCGCGCCACAGGTGCGTCTGGCGGTCGAGCCGCTCGAAGTTGGCCGCGACGTACCTCGCCGCGTCGAGCGAACTCTTGGACCAGTTGCCGTACATGTTGCCGACGCGGGGCCGGTTGGGGAAGTGCCACGCCACGAGGAACGTCGCGTGCTTCGTCTCGCCGGGCTTCAGCACAAGGGCGGCCGCCACGGCCCCAGGCCGCTTCTGGCCCAGCGGGTACGTCGTCTCGGCGTCGGGCAGAACGGCGGCGCCGTCGGCGGCCAGGGTGCCTGCCGTGGCGCCGGGGTCGAGCGCGACCAGGGCCATGTCGCCCCAGCCGGGATGTTCCTTCGGCGCCACGGGTAGCGGCCCCGGCACGTAGTTGGCGAACCGGATGTAGTCGATGTTGATGTGCCCCCACGGGCCCGAGTGCTTGTCCACGATCTCCAGATGGGCCTGTTTGCCCTTGAATTCGCGGACGTCCCAGGCGTGCGGCACCAGTTGTTCCTTGTCGGTGCCCGTGACGGTGCGGACGACCTTGCCGTCGACCACGAGGTTCATGCACGTCTGGCCCTTGTGGCTGCCGCCGCCCACGAGGAAGGCGATGTACGGCTCGGCGACGGCGAACGGCTTCGAGACCAGCGTGCACTGCGGCCCGTCCGCCGGCTGGTACGTGTTGATGAGCCGTTTGCCGTGCCAACCCGAGACCTCCTGCTGCGTCGGCGACGTGCCGGCGGCAGGGGCGGCGGCCGCGGCGTCGCCCGCGACGGTCCAGCGGTCGGCCAGATCGCCCTCGAAGTCCTCGAAGAGGACCTCCCGGCGGTCCTCCTTCGGTTCCTCGGGCGGGGCCTCGATGAAGTCCATCACCACCGCCGCCAGACCGTCGCCCTTGACGGCCCGGTTGCGGCTGAGGCCGCGGTATTTGGCCGCCTCGTGCAGCAGGACGCCGTTCTGGAGCACCCCCGTCAGACGCGCCTTCTGGGGCTTGTCCGAGGTGTTACGGACGCTGAACCGCATGACCGTGACCGGCAGGCCCGAGTCGCGGGCACTGAGCGGGATGAACGGGCTGAAGACCTCCAGGTCGACCTCGACCGGCAGGGCGGGCTTGTCTTTGGTGCGATAACGGACCTGGGCGATGGGGTACTCGCCGACGAACTCGATGGCGTCGAAATCGTCGCGGCTCAGCCGCCGCGCGACCGCCGCGCCGCCATCCGGGCTCGACGCGGATGAGGAAACCCTGTTCCAACGGGCTCTCGGGCCGGTACGTGCGGTAACACTTGTCGCCGTAGCCGGTATTGGTGGCGTTGTTGAAGATCCACCACTGGGCCAGCGTGCCGTCTCCGCGGACGTAGAGTTGCCCGGCCGCCACGCCGCCGCAGGGCATGCCGATGGTCTCGAGTTCGTCGCCGCGGTAGACCTTCGCCTGGCCGCGCTCGCGAAGCCGGGCCATCCACGCCGCGTCGGCCTTCGGGCCGGGCGAACCGGCCTTGAGTTCGGCGGCACGTGCACCGCTCGCAGCCAGGGCAAGCGCCACACTCGCCACGAGGGCGAGGCCGTAGCGGCCGACGCTGGGACGCGAGGAACGGATGAGAACGCCATCGACCGAGGTAATCATGTGACCTCCCTGGCCCTGGAAGGGCCGTGTTCCAGCGGTGCCGCCGTGCATCACGGACCCCTATGGTTAGCAGCGCCCACCGTGCCGCGTCAACGCTTCTCCGGGGCGGGCCGACCGAAGCGGGGGGCCGGCCGGATGCGCGTCAGACTAGGCTCAAGATGATGAAAAACAGGTGGGCGACGTTCTCGCCCACTTCCTCCATCTGAATGTGGAGTTGATCCTCGCCCGCCATGCCCTTCAGCACGCGCCGCTGGACAAGCACCGCGATCGTGTAAGCCCACACCATGAGAATGAGCCACCGGCGGGTGCGCGGCCGGGACCGGAGTTCCGCAAGCAACGACCGCCGCCATACGACGCACCACACCGCAATCAGCCCCAGCGCGATGTAAACGCCCCGGTGCGTGCCCCGGAAGTGGATCTCCCGGCAAAGGAATACGACGGCCAACGCCATCAGCACCAGGCCGATCCGGTTGCGGCGGATGAGCCACCCGATGCCCGTCGTCGTCACCGCAACGCCCATCAGCACGATAGCCAGCGTCTCCTGCGGTCCCTTGCCGATGATGCCGCGCCAGACCGTTGCGTCGATGAGGTAAGACGCCGGAACGACCAGCGGCGGCAACAGGCCCGGCCACCAGATGGCCAAGCGCCGCCATCGCCGCGCCGCATCGGATCGGGTAGCCCCTTCGAGCGAAGCCGTAGCGTCCGCGCCGTCTGCCATCGCGTCTCCCTTACTCGAGCCACACTCGCCGTGCCGTCCGGTCCCGTCCCGCGCCGGCCCCCAGGAGCAGCGTCGCAACCAGGCCGGCCAGGGCGACTTCGGCGCATCGTGCGGACCGTGATATTTGCCGTTTCGGCGGGGCCGTGTCAACCTTTCTCTCGAACGGCACGCGCGGAGGATGGATTGGCCGTCGGCCTGCCTCGACGCCCCATTAGCCGCGGGTCCTGCCCCGCGCGTGGCCCGGCCACCCCCCATCATACACTTTGAGAAAACGCCCTTCCGCCGTGGGACCGAAAATGGCCCTTTTAGACGGCCTGAACGCCGTTTTCGGCGCGCCAGAGACGATTGGCCCCCCGAATGTTAAGATGGGTAAGGCGAAACGCGCGGTTTTTGATCGTTTTTTTCGATTTTTGATCGGAATGCGCCGGAATCGGTCGTTT
>DATKZB010000237.1:0-8799 GCA_035528235.1 Phycisphaerae bacterium | reverse complement strand
GGTGGCCTAGGAAGGCCACCGCGCGGGTTCCAAGGGGCCCACGCCGAGTTGACAAAGTACTAGGCCGCCGCGACCGGGTGCGGACTCCTCGCGCGCGCCGGGCACAACCCCCGCTTGACGCCGCGTCGGGCGACGGCGATAATCGGCGGCCGGACAGGAGGTGTGGCGTGGCTCCAGTCATAACGTTGCTGACGGACTTCGGCGTCGAGAGCACGTACCCGGCGCAGATGAAGGGCGTGATCCTCGAGCGGCAGCCGAGGGCCGTCATCGTTGACATGTCGCACGGCGTGCCGCGGCACGACGTCCACACGGCGGCGTTCATGCTGGCGTCGGCGGCGCCGGCCTTTCCGTCGGGAACGGTCCACGTGGCTGTGGTCGACCCGGAAGTGGGGAGCCAGCGGCGCGTGCTGGCCGCCGCGGCCGACGGGCACCTCTACCTGGCGCCGGACAACGGGCTGCTGACTTTGGTAGCCCAGCGGCAGTTTCTGTTCGGGGCGGCGGTGGCGCCGGCGCGCGTGGTGGCCGTCGAGGACGAGACGTTTTACCGGGCTGACGTGTCGAGCACGTTCCACGGTCGCGACATCTTCGCGCCGCTGGCGGCGGCGCTGGCGTCCGGGACGCCCATCGAGACCCTCGGGTCGCAGGTCGAGTCCGTCGAGCGGTTCGACGTGCCGCTGCCGCAGCGCGCCGACGACACCATCCACGGCCAGGTGCTTTACGTGGACCCGTTCGGCAACCTTGTGACGAACATCGCCGGCGAGATGCTGACCGCGGCCCAGTGGGCGGACGCCGAGGTCCACATGACGGGGGCCGTCATCCGCGGCCTCTGCCGGGCCTACTGCGAAGTCGCCGCCGGCATGCTGCTGGCCTACGTCGGCAGCGCGGGGTTGCTGGAGGTGGCGGTCAACCGGCAGAGCGCGGCCGTGCGGCTCGGCGCCGGCATCGGCACGGCCCTGAGCGTGGGGCTGCCTCCGGCGCCATGAGCGACCCCAGCGATCTCGCGCGGCGTCTGCGGCACGGCGACAAGGCCCACGTCTGGCACCCCTTCACGCCGATGGCCGAGTGGGCCGCCGGCGAGCCGATCGTCATCGCCTCGGGCGAGCGCGAGTACCTTGTCGACACGCGGGGCAACCGGTACATCGACGGCGTCTCGAGCCTGTGGTGCAATCTGCACGGCCATCGGCGTCCGGAGATCGACGAGGCGATCCGGGCGCAACTGGGCCGCATCGCCCACTCGACGCTGCTGGGTCTGGCGTCGGTCCCATCGATCGAACTGGCCGAGCGGATCGTCGGCCTGGCGCCCGAGGGTCTGACGCGCGTCTTCTACTCCGACTCCGGCGCCACCGCCGTCGAGGTGGCGCTGAAGATGGCGTTTCAGTACTGGCGGCAATGCCCGCGTCCGCGGCCGGCCAAGACGAAGTTCGTGTGCCTGGCGCACGGGTACCATGGCGACACGCTCGGCGCCGTGAGCGTCGGCGGGATCGACCTCTTCCACGCCCTGTACCGGCCCCTGCTGTTCGAGACCATCCAGGCGCCGTCGCCGTACTGCTACCGCTGCCCGGTTGGCGAGCGGCCCGAGACCTGCGGCATGGCGTGCGCGGCACGGATGGAGGAGATTCTGGCGGCCCAGGCGGACGAGGTGGTCGCCGTCATCCTGGAACCGCTGGTCCAGGGCGCCGGGGGCATGATTACGCACCCGCCGGGGTATCTGCGGCGCGTGGCCGACGCCTGCCGCAGGCACGACGTGCTGCTCATCTGCGACGAGGTGGCCACGGGCTTCGGCCGAACGGGGCGCCTCTTCGCTTGCGAGCACGAGGGTGTGCGGCCCGATCTGATGTGCCTGGCGAAGGGTATCAGCGGCGGATACCTGCCCCTGGCCGCCACGCTCGCGACCGACCGCATCTACGAGGCGTTCCTGGGAGACCCCGGCGAGCACCGCACGTTCTTTCATGGCCATACGTACACCGGCAACGCCCTGGCGTGTGCTGCGGGGCTGGCCAGCCTGGACGTGTTCGAGAAGGACGGCGTGCTGGCCCGCATCGGCGAACTCCAGGGGCTGCTTGCCGCGAGGCTCGCGCCGCTCGGGTCCATGCCGCACGTGGGCGAGGTGCGTCGGCGCGGTCTGATGGTGGGCATCGAGTTGGTGGCCGACCGGCGGACCCGCGCGGCGTATCCGCCCGAGGAGCGGCGCGGCCGGCGGGCGTGCGAGGCGGCCCGGAAGCACGGCGTCCTGATACGGCCGCTGGGCGATGTCGTCGTCCTCATGCCGCCGTACTGCATCAGCGACGAGAACCTGGCGCGGTTGGCGGACGCGGCGGGGCAGGGCATCGCGGAGGCGACCCAGGTGTGAGGAAGGGCCTCTTCATCACGGGCACCGACACGGGCGTCGGCAAGACGATCGTGACGGCGGGCATCGCGGCGATGCTCCGCGCCGACGGGGTGAACGTCGGCGTGATGAAGCCCGTGGCCACCGGCTGCGTCCGGCGGCGCGAGGGGCTGGTGTCCCCGGACGCCGAGTTCCTGGCCAAGGCGGCCGACGCGCCCGAACCGTTGGACGAGATAACGCCGATTCGTCTGGCCGAGCCCCTTGCCCCCACGGTGGCGGCCGCCCGGGCCGGCATCGAACTCGACCTCGTGCCGATGTGGCAGGCGTGGCGGCGGCTCCAGAGGGCCCACGACGTCATGCTTGTCGAGGGCATCGGCGGGGCCCTGTGTCCGGTCACGCCGAAGCGGTGTGTGGCCGACCTGGCGCAGCAATTCAACCTGCCGGTGCTGATTGTCGCCCGGCCGGGCCTGGGCACCATCAACCACACGGCGATGACGGTCGAGGTTTTGCGGGCGAGGGGATTGGCCATCGCCGGCATCGTCGTCAACCGGTACCGGCACGATACGGCCGACGTGGCCGAACTGACCAACCCGGACGAGATCCAGCGCGTGACGGGCGTGAGCGTGCGTGGGCTGGTGCCGGACGACCCCGCGACGGACTTCTCGGCCGGCGTCGTCGGCGCCGATGTGGTGGCGGCCGTGCGTCAGATGGCGCTGGGGCTGGGCTGAGCGCGTGTCCGGATGCCCCTCGGGCTTCGGCCCGGCGGCGCGGTTTACGCTTGACAGGCGCGTTGGTACGAGTATGCTTATCACAGCGATTCAGGGGCGATTAGCTCAGATGGATAGAGCGCCTGCTCGACACGCAGGAGGTCACTGGTTCAAGTCCAGTATCGCCCACCATCCTCTCTGAGGCGATGGGAAGGGGAGTTGGCAAGGGACCCTTCCGAGTTGGCGTTCGCATTGCGGGAAGGACTGTCGCGGCAGTTGCCGTGCGCGGAAGGCGCGACGGCGGCGCGGGCGAGATTTTCCGGATATTCGGCTTGCTGCGGGTTGGGAAATGGCTAGAATGTCCTTTGTTGCTGTGTCATGCCTGATGGGTGAGCTAGGATTATCCAATCGAATGTTTACCCAAGGGTATTGCTATTGCTTACAGGTTGGTCTACAATGCTCGCGCAGGGGGGAAAGGAAAGGGCAGGATCAATGGCTAAGAAGATAAGTGTGGCCGCGAAAGCGGAGTTGTCAGAGTGGGCACGTGGTTTTGCGCTGCTGTCTGACCCCACCCGGTTGGGCATCCTGAAGATGCTTGCCGCAGGGGCCAGGAACGTCACGGCCCTCTGCACGGCACTGGGGCTGAAGCAGCCGACGATCAGCCACCACCTGGGCCTGCTCCGGATGGGGCGCCTGGTGACCGGCACGCGCCAGGGCAAGTCGGTCGTCTACACGACCGACAAGAAGAACCTGAAGGAACTGGCCGCGGCGATCGCGAAGCTCACGCCCGCCAAGTAGGCGATGTGGGCAATCGAACCGCTCGACTCAGCAGGACTGTGTCGGCTCAGGAAGGCGGGTACAGCCATGCGCTGCGCACGCCGTGCCACGTTTTGGCTAGGTGGCCGTTGTGCGCGGTTGGCCGATCTGTCCCAAGAAGCCGCGCCGCCTAGTGTGGGGCAGGGGACGGTCGGGGCACGTTTCGGAAAACCATGATGACGAGAGGGCGGGCTGGCCCGTCCTCTCGTCCTGTTTTTGGAAGCGGCCGACGGCACGCCGGCCGGCTGCCGCCGGCGACCGAGCGCTTCGGGGCGGGGCGGTAAGCCCGGAACCGGCAGGGGAGGTGACCCATGCGAGTTCGCGTCGATGCCGACCTGTGCACCGGCTGTGGCGTCTGTGTCGACATGTGCCCGGAGGTCTTCGAACTTCGCGACGACCTCTCGGTGGCCCTGGTGGACGAAGTGCCGGACGACCTGGCTGGCATGGTTCGCGAGGCTGCCGAGGCGTGTCCCGTCGAAGCCATCTTCATCGAGGAAGCCTGACGCCGGGCCCGCTCGCGTCGGCCGGTCCGACGAACGCCCGAGTGCCCTGAGCCTTCAGCGCGGGGGTCCATTCCATGTTCCGGCTCCGTGAGCACGGTACGACCGTCGGGGCGGAGGTTCGCGGCGGTCTGGTGACGTTTCTGACGCTCTCGTACATCGTTTTCGTCCAGCCGGCCGTTCTCGCCGCCACCGGCATGCCGGCGGCCGACGTCTTCTTTGCCACCTGCGTGTGCTCGGCGCTGGCGTGTTTCCTGATGGGCCTGTTGGCCAACTATCCCTTTGCCCTGGCGCCGGGCATGGGCACCAACTTCTTCTTCGCTTACACCGTGTGCCTGGTCATGGGGTTCAGTTGGCAGGAGGCGCTGGTCGCGAACCTTCTGGCCGGCAGCGTGTTCGTTCTCTTAAGTTTCTTCGGCCTCCGCGAGGCCGTCATGCACGCGGTGCCCGAGGGCCTGAAGTACGCCATTGCCGTCGGCATCGGCCTGCTGATCGCCTTCGTGGGTCTCCAGTACGGCGGCATCGTGCAGAACAGCCCGGCCGTCCTGGTCCGCCTGGGCGACCTGACGAGCCCGGTCGTGCTCGTGGTGCTGGCGGGGATCGTCATCACGGCGATGCTGACGGCCATCCGGTTCCGCGCGGCCATCCTGGTGGGCATCCTGGCGACGGCGGTCATCGCCCTGACGGTCAGTTGGCTGGGCCCGGCGTACCACCGGCCCGACGGTTTGGAGGTGGTGACCGAGGCGCAGTACCTGGAACGCATCGGTGTGACCCAGGGCGCCGTCGACGCCGCGACGCCCGTCGCACCCGAGAAGGTCCGCGTGGTGCTCGCCGAGCCCCGCGAGGCCGCCGGTTGGGTCGGCCGGGTCGTGGCGGTGCCCGCCTGGCCCCGGACGACGCTGGGCGCGGTTTTCAATGACCCGCTGGCGATCTTCCGCCGGCACGGCCTGGTGGCCGTCGTGCTCGTGGTGTTCATCTTCTTCTTCCTCGACATGTTCGACACGATCGGGACGCTCATCGGCGTGGCCGAGCGCGCCGGGTTCCTCGACGCCCAGGGCCGCCTGCCCCGGGCCCGGTGGGCGCTGTTCTCCGACGCCGTCGGCACGGTGATGGGGGCCGTTGTCGGCACGAGCACCATCACGACCTACGTCGAGAGCGCCGCCGGCGTGCGGGAAGGCGCCCGCACCGGCCTGGCGGCCGTGGTCACGGGCATCCTGCTGCTGCTGGCCCTGTTCTTCGCTCCCCTGGTCGAGATGGTGGGCATGGGGGCGCACTTTGTGCACGCCGAGACGGGCGAGGCCCTGCGGCAGGTGGCTGTGGGGACGGGTGTTGAGGTCAAGTTCTACCCGGTCATCGCGCCGGTGCTGGTGGTCATCGGCGTGATGATGATGGGCGCGGTCCGCAAGATCCGCTGGGAGGATTACGACGAGGCGATTCCGGCGTTCCTGACGATCGTCATCATGCAGTTCACCCTGTCGATTGCCGAGGGCATCGCCTGGGGGTTCATCGCGTACACGCTCCTGAAGATCGTGACCGGCCGGGCCAGGGAACTCCACTGGATGGTCGCCCTGTTTACGGTGCTCTTCATCGCCCAGTACGTCGCCCGGGCAATGCTCATCGGGTAGTGCTACTTTGTCAACTCGGCGTGGGCTCCTTGGAACCCTGCGCGGTGGCCTTCCTAGGCCACCGCGAGTTGACGCAGAGCAACCTGCGGCGCTACTACGGGGCGGACCAGATCACCTCGCCTTTCTCGTCGAACAGGGCCAGCCTCGGCCCGTTTGGGGTCATGCCCAGCGAGGCGCGCACGTTACCCTTTTCGTCACGCAGGCGCAGCCTCGGCCCGTCCTTGTCCACATTCAGCACCGCGCGATCCTTGTTTGCCTCGTCGCGCAGGACCAGTTCCGGGCCGTCCTCAAGGACGCCCATTTCTATGTTGGCTTTGCCCTTCTTCTCGCCGCACAGAAGTAGCGTGGAGCCGCTCTCGCGCGACCCTAGTATGCCACGAACCTCGCCCTTCTCGTCCCTAAGGGCGAGGCTGCCTATGAGGAATCCCGCCGCGCGGATCTCGCCCTTCTCGTCCTCATAGGCGACGCCCGTGACTCCAACGTTGGCCAGTTTGGCCTTGATCTCAGCCAACTTCCATTTCACTGTTTTCACCAGATCGGCCAATTCCCGCTCCAATCGCTCCAATCGCTCGTCGGTCGTCATTTCAAGTTCCTTTCCTGCTGGACAGCATGCGCACAAAGTCCAGTGCCACGCACACAAGACCACTCACTCCACTGACGGCAATCACAAATGCATACACAGCCGTCTCTTGTGCCCTAACGTACCTCTCGTCGGCGAGGAAGGCTGCGCAGGCAGCCCCCACACCCAGCAAGAGGATGCCTAGTACCATGAGCCGGCAGTCCAATGGAATACATCCCAGGACGATACAGACAACACCGATCCCAGTGGCGGTCAAAAACGACACACCTAGAGCATCGTTCCGTCCCGCCTCGATCACCAAGAGCCCCGTCAGAAGCACCAAGGCCGCCACCCCGAGGAGCACGATGCCGGTCACAATCAGGGGACGACTGCGGCGCTTCGTGTCCCTGGACTCCCCCTGCGTGCGCTGAGGCCGTTCATCGCCCGTCATGGTATGCCCCCTTTTCCTGTGGGCCTTGCGCCCCGTGTCCCTTTGGCCGGTCGCTACTTGCCCTCGGTCAACTTCCCGGCGATCTCATCGGCGAACTTGGCGGCGGCGGCCTTGGTCTCGTCGGCGGTCTGGTTGATGAGCACCACGGCCGTCGGGCCCGGCGTGCCCTGGCAGGACTTGACCACGTCTTCCATGGCGGCCAGTGTCTGCTGGCACCGGTTCTCGTGGATGCCGGTGGCCAGGAGGGCGAAGCGGCGGCCGTCCAGGCATTCGCCGCCCAGGGCGTGGACCTGCCAGAACGCCTCGTGGAAGAGTTTGTGCATCTTCCAACTGGCGTTTCCGAAGTAGGACGGGCTGGCCAGGACGACGCACCGGTGGGCCAGGATGTCGCGGCGGTGGGTGATGGCGTCGGCCGGCACGACGGTGACGCTCAGTTGTTTGGCCCGTAGCGCCTCGGCCACCAGGTTGGCGGCCTTGGCGCAGTTCATGCCGGGCGGCGTGGGGCAGGAGACGGCGTCGACGTTCTCGGGCGTGAACTTGCCCATGTTCTCGCACGGCGTGCCGCCGCCGTGGATGATGAGGACGTCCGCGATCTTGGCCTGTTCCTGGGCCCCGGCCAGGCCCCAGACGGCCCCGGCGACCAGCAGGGCGGTTACCACACTCATCGGCACCAGGTATCGTTTCATCGGGCGTCCTTTCCTCTCATGGATTGTGCTATGGCTACAGCGTTTTGAGATTGCGTATTCACACCACCACTTGGGCGCGGTGGGTCCCCGTACCCACCGCGCCAACCCGCAGTCGGACCTCGAGCGCGGCGGGTGCGGGGACCCGCCGCGCAAACACGCAATGTTGAACTGCTCTACAGCCCGAGCACGTCGGTCATCGAGTACAGGCCCGGTCCGCGGTCGGCCACCCAGCGGACGGCCCGGAGGGCCCCGTGGGCGAAGGTGTCGCGGGTGTGGGCGACGTGCTTGAGTTCCAGCCGCTCGCCCAGCGCCGTGTAATAGATGATGTGCTCGCCGACGATGTCGCCGCCGCGGATGGCGTGGATGCCGATTTCGCCGACCCGGCGCGGCGGATGGCCCGGCCCGCGCCCGTGGACGGCCGCCTCGGCCAGGTTCCGGCCGGTGGCCCGCGCGATCTCTTCGGCGATGTGGATGGCCGTGCCCGACGGGGCGTCCTTCTTGAAGCGGTGATGGGCCTCGACGATCTCGATGTCGTACTCGTCGCCCAGGGCCCGGGCCAGTTCCGCCGCCGCATGGAACAGGACGTTCACGCCCACGCTCATGTTCGGCGCCAGGATGATGGCGGTCTTGCCGGCCGCCGCCTCGATGCGGCCGCGCTGCTCGGCCGAGAAGCCCGTCGTCCCGACCACGCACGGCACCTCCGCCGCGGCGCAGGCCTCGATGCGTTCGATGGAACCCTCGGGCAGCGAGAAATCGACCAGCACGTCCGGCAACTCGCGCATCTGGTCCGCGATCTTCAGGTCCATGCCCTGGACGCCCGCCAGCGCGCCGGCGCTCGCCCCCAGGCAGGGATGGCCCGGCGCCTCGAGGGCGGCCACGAGTTCGAGGTCGTCGGCCTCGGCGATGAGGCGCACCAGGGTCCGGCCCATGCGCCCGGCGGCCCCCGAGACGGCAACGTGAATCATCTTTGCTTCCTCCGAGTGGGCCATCTGCGAACCGGCCGGCCTGCGGTCGTGGCAGCCCGTCAGTCCTACACCGCTACTTCGCAGTTTCATGTTGCCTGGCGGCCTTCCTAGGCCGCCAGGAACATGCGTCAGGCCCGATCGCGGCGGCCTGGGAAGGCCGCCGC
>DATKZB010000236.1:0-14244 GCA_035528235.1 Phycisphaerae bacterium | reverse complement strand
CACGCCAGCGAAGATGCCCATCATCATGCTGTTGAGCTCAGCCGCGCGCATCCCGGTAGGGCCCAGAGGGACGGGCGCCATGCCCACGATGTCCGGGTTTATGGTGGCGAAGATCTTCTCGCCGATGTAGCTGAACTGCATCCCAATGCGGCCCTGATCCCACGTCTCATAGGCCCCCGGCGTATCCTTTGAGGAGTAGCCCCTACGGCGCTTTCCCTCGGAATCGTGCCACAGCTCGGTGCTTATCAGCGTGTAGAAGTCCAGGGCCACGGCCGCCTCGCGCGAGTCGAAGGTGCAGCGCCACTCGTCGGTCTCCTCGTCGTAGACCATCGCCTCCGCACCGGCCGACCACAGAAACGTAACCCAGTGCCACGCTTCGTGCTTGTAGCGGGTCAACAGAAACCCATAGATCCCATCCTTCGGGTTCGTAATCTTCTTGGCGGCGTTGAGCATATCCTCCCAGGTCCAGTCGTTGTCCGGATATGGCACGCCGGCGGCGTCGAAGAGGTCCTTGCGGTACCACATGACTTTGCCGACGGCGCCGCCGTAGGGAATGGCCCAGACGTGCCGCTCGCCGTTGGGTCCCTTGCGGTCGATGACGGGCCAGATCTTCGGATGGATGCGAAAATCGATCTCCTCCTGCGTCATGCCCGTCAGGTAGCCGTCCTCGGGCTTGTCGATCGGGTAGAAGAAATTCTGCTGGAGGTACGAGCCCGACTTGCGGAAATTGCAGTAGAGGACGTCGGGGGCCACCTTGCCGGCGATGGCCAGCAGGTCGGTCTCGATGCCCATGACCGTGATGCCCGAGAACCGGTGCAACTCGATCTGCACGTCGTCCCAGTTGTGGTGGCCGTAACGCTTCGGGTTGGCCTTGTATTTGTCGCGATAGGTCTTGGCGAAGATCGCCGGGAACCGCCGCACGAACTCGTTGACGGCCGCCACGTCGGCCCGCGTGGCCGTGTCGGTGCGGCTGGGGTCGGGCAGGTCCCACAACTTGACGTGGATGACGGTCTTGCCGTCCTTGTCCTCGACCCACCCGCCGCGCGCCGCAGGCGCCAGCGTCAAGCCGGCCAGAACGACAGCCGCCAGGATGAGGCAGAGTCGGACCACGCGTCGAGACTCTAAAGCACCGCTGGAAGTGGTCTCGAAACCGACCGCCATGCGGTTCTCACGTGCCACGGCTTGCTGGCAAGCCGTGCGTTGAAACCACTTCTACGCTGTTTGCCACAGGTCGATGGGCTTGTCCACGGCGCGAGGCTCGCGGGCCATTCGATGCGACGGCCCGTGCATTCTAAGGCGCGAGTGCCCGGCGTCCAAGGCGCTTTCGCCACCTTCTGCCACAATGACCTGTTCCACGTGCCCGCGCGATGGGTGGTGGGTGTAACCTACTCGACGGCCCGCACGCGGCGGCACAGCTCGCACTCGCAGCCGTCCTGGGCGACGAGGCGGGGATTGCGGCGGAGGTTCTCTGTCGCGGCGTCGACGGTCTCGCGCATGGACATCAGATAGATGGTGTCCTCACCCAGCGGGGCGCTCCGCAGCAGGCCGCGCTCGCGCAGCCGGTCGTAGTGGGGCTCGAAGTTCACGTGCCACGGCGCCCGGCGGATGACACCGGCGGGCCGCCCCTGGTCATCGACCCGCGCCGCCAGGTCCGGCAGGGGTATCCCCGCGCGCTCCTCCCCCATGTGCAGGCACGTGTTGGTCGCCAGGGGCGCGAGCATGAGGATACGGGCGTCGAGGGCATACAGCCGGCCGAACGCCCCGGTCTGGGCAAAGACCGGCTCGTCGGCCGAATGCCGGCGCGTGATGTCGTCGGCATGGGGCCCGACGGCGGCCACCGAGTGCGTCGGATGCGGGCTCCGCCGCACCCCCGGCCGCAGCCGGAACACGTTGGGGATGGTGCCGATGCGGGCCGGCGTCGTGGCCGGGTCGAACGGCGGCCGCCCCGCCCACGAGCAACTCAGCGTCGGCATGACCAGCGTGCCGCGCGGCCCGACGGCCTCCAGCAGGGCGTCGATGACCGTATCGGCCCCGCCCTCGACGTACCCGAAGCGGCTGAGCGACGTGTGGGCCATGACGACCTGCCCGGCCGGCAGGCCGACCCGCGTGAGCGCATCGAGGTAGTCGGCCCTCGAGAGCACGGGCCGCATCCGCACGAAACCGTGGTCAGCCAGGAACTCGAACGTGTCGCAGAGCCGCCCCAGGGCCAGGTTCTGGGCCTCGTACTTCAGGGTGCGCCAAATGTCGAGCACCGACCGCTTGCCGCTGGCCAGGAACACGGCCAGTTGCAGCCACGTGGGCGCGCCCCAGCCGACGGCGAGGCCGGTCCGCTTGGCGAGGTCGGCCCGTGCGGCCGGGTCGAGCGACTCAAAGCAGAGCGACCCGCGGAAGGTCCGAACCGGCACGAGCCGCGGGGCGCGGTCGTCGGCGTCGACCGGCGGGGGCGGCACGTCGTCGCGGGGAATGACGCCGGCGTCCTGGGCCATGTCTTCCTGCTTGCGCAGGCCGGAAAACACGATGCGGCCGCAGAACGTGTGGAGGCGACGCTTGAAGTCTTCGTCTGCGATGAGGCCCGATGCGCGGCCAAAGCGGCCGGCGTTCTTGCGTACGTTGTCCGCGGTCGGCACGTCGCCGGGGGGCGGGACGAGCCGCGCAATCGACCGCAGCCGGGCGACGTTTTTCCGTGCCACGTAGTCGAGGTGTTCGAGGGCACCGCTGAGGTCCCCGGTCTCGGCGAGGCAGCGGGCGGACGCGATGAGTTCCTCCTCGCCATGGGCCGCCGTGGTCCGGGCCAGCCAAAGCGCCTCCTCGGAACCCGCTTGGGCCAGGAACGCGCAGTACGTTGCCGCCACGCGGCCCAGCGACGCCATCGCGCGGGGCGACAGGGTGTCGATGACGTCCAGCGACGTGTGGTAGGTGGCGTCGGGCCAGCACCCGAGCACGCACATGGGCGCCCCGACCGACGGTTCGCCGAAAAGGTTGTCCACCAGTTCCGTCCGCTGAGTGCGAAACCGGAACAGCGGGTCCTCGCCCTGGAGCCGCCTAAGCAGCGCCAGCGCCAAAAAGTCCGTATAGGCAGGCGCGACGGGCCAGTTGTAGAGCAGGTTGCAGACCGAGCGGGCGTCGCCGAGATCGTTGCCGACCATGTCGAGGTTGATGCCCGCGACCAGGTGCCGCAGGCCCGTCGCCTCGGCCAGGTACGCCTGGTAGCCGCGCACCTCGAACGAGAACATGAACCGGATGCCCCGCTCCAAACCCCGCAAGTCGCCCTTCTCGCACAGGGCGCGGATGGTCCGAAGGACCTCCAGCCCCAGCCCGCAGCCCGAGGCGTTGTCGTTGGCGCCCGGCTCGCAGAGGTGCCCCGTGATGAGGATTTCCTCGCGCGACCGGCCGGGCAGCAGGCCCGTCACGAGGGGGACGTGGCCGTCGTACAGGCGGGTCCGCACGACCGCCATGAGCCTGACGTGCGGGTGGGCGCGCAGCAATTCGCGCAGCCGACGCCCGTCGGCCGGCGTAATCGAGAATCCGAAGCCTTCGTGCGGCCCGCGCCACGGCGGGATGGTGTAGTTGTGCCACTGGCAGGCGTTGTCGAAGTGGCCGGGCGTCTTCTCCTGGGGCGACCCGGCCAGCTTGACCGAGTCGCAGACGATGCCCAGGGCGCCGCGCTCGAAGGCCAGCGCAGCCACGTCGAGCCCGATGGCGTCGGCCAGGACGAGTTTGCCGGCCACGTCGAGGCCCTCGTACGCCTCGGCCTTGGACGCGTTGGACACCGCGACGACCTCGGCCTCGACGCCCTCCGGCGGGGTGGGGGCCGAGTACATGATGAGGCTCTGCGGGCACTCGCTATAATCGGCGAGGGTCTGACGGGGCACGTCCGGGGGGCCAGTAATCTGAAGCCGCGCTTCGTGGGCGTCCCATGCCCGGGGCATGATCCATCCGCCATAGGAGGTGACCCCGTCGGCGGGGTACTGGCGGATTTCGACGTCCTCCAAGCCGATCTCGCGGCCGATATCGCCGATTTCCGCGGCCGCACGCTGGATGCCGTCAAACGAGTTCCAGCGGGCATGGGCCCAGATGCGGGCGGCATAGTCCCGGGCCTGGTCGCCGGAGAGTTCGCGTCTGACGGCCTTCCAAATGGGTTCGAACATGGGCACCCGCCTACCAGTATGCTATCCCTGGGACGTGGGTCCACCAGAATACCATAACCGGCGCGCGAGGGGTACTGTTTTGGCTGCCAGAGTGTCCATGGAGGGCCCGAATCGAGCGTTTGGCGTTTACGGCCCGCGCGGGCACGGGGCGCGAGCGGCGATTTTCGGCTTGACTTCTGGCGTTTTTGTGTCATAAATAGAGCACGGGAAGCGGGATAGACGGGCTAGCCGCTGAAGGAGGAAAGGCGGTGAGGCCCGTTTTGCCTATCCCGGGCACAGTGGCTGGCAGGAACGGTGTCGGCCTGGGTTCGCTGGTGAAGGGAGGCGTTTGTCGGGGCCGCGTTGCGGGGAAGCGGGCGGCCCATGACGTCGGCGGTCCGAAACGCGGATCCGAGGCGTCACCAACTTAGCCGTATATAGTTGACATTCAAGGCGACTGTCGGAGGGAACGTGCCCGCCGACGGTCGCTTTTTCTTTGGCTCCCCTGCCGTGCAGGGCAGCCGAGGCGAGAGCGTTTTCGGCCGCGGGCGATCAGGGCCCCGCCGGCCTGGTGACAGGAAACGGGTTGCTTGAGCGACCGATTAAAAGGGGACGAGCCATGGTGCGTCTGATACGGTCCGTGTGTGTGGTTGCGACGGTCGCATGTCTGCTGGCCGGGTCGGCGTGGGCGGGGCTTGTGCCGGTCTTGCTCGATCCGATGACGTTCTCGGACCTCGACGTGACAGGCCCCGTGACGGCCGTCATGACGTCGAACTACAACTACGCAGGCACGTTCACCGGCCGCGTCATGAGCCAGACCTTCGTTCTGGACGACGGCACCTTCCTGTACCTCTACCAGGTGGACAACTACGGGACGTCGTACATGGAAAAATTCACCGTGGGGGATTTCCCCGGCCTGCTGGCGCCGACGGGTTACCTGACGGGCGGCGAGCCGGCGGGGTTCCTGCCACCCGACGTCGACCCGCTCGGGGCCGCGTACGACGCCGCCCTGTCGCAGCCCACCCTGGGGTTCGACTACACGGCGTTTTTCGAAGGCGAAGTCGAGGCCGGGCATCACACGAGTGTTATGTACGCCATCGCGCCCCATGGCCCGACCGAGGGCGAAGCCTACCTGCTGGACCAGGGCATCGCAGTCGTAGCCGTTTTCGTGCCGACGCCCGAACCGGCCACCCTTGGTCTGATGGGGCTGGGTCTCGTGTTTGCCGCGACGTCGCGCATCCGCCGTCGGCGGTAGCCCTGCTACGTTGGTTATCGCGCGGCAGCCTTGTCAGAGGCCGCTGCGAATGAGTCCTGCAACTGCTCCAGGTGGTCTGGAAAAGCCGCCAGTGGCACCCGGCGCGGCAAGGATCGCTGTAGGACTAGCGGTCCTCGTCGCGGACCTGGCGGTACCGCACGAGCAGGCTCGCGCGGCGTTGGGGGATGAGCAGCGCGAAGTCCGTGGCCATGTCGCGGCCGCGCATCGTCTTGACGGTCGCCAGCCGGGCCTCGTCGACAAACTCGACGCGATACGTCGCATCCGGGTCCAGGCCGCCCAGGCCGACGCCGAGGCCCAAGACGTTGCACTCGGCCCGGCGGAAGGCCAGGACGAGCCCCGCGCCCAGGTCGGCCCGGTGCATCTGCCAGGCCACGAACTCGTCGGGCCGGGTCGAGCAGGGCGTCAGTGGATAGAAGTCGCCATACCAGTACTTCTGGTTCTCGCGGGCCTCGGAGACGGCGGCCTTCGCCGCGTCGAGGTCAAAGTCGTCGTCGAGAAAGCCGAACTGGGTGATGCCCCCGGCCGCCGCAGCGCTGCGGAAGTCGTACGCCTCGCTCGACCACCCGCACGCCTCGTGGAACGGCACATAGAGGCTGAGGCCGCAGGTCTGGGCCTGGTTCCAGTCGACGTGGCCGGGCACGCACGCCGTGTCGCTCTGCCAGAGCGGCATGGATCGCATGCACGTCTCCAGGTCGATGCGCCGGCCGCCGCTCGCGCAGTTGTCGATTAAGAGGCCCGGGTGGCGGCGGCGCAACTCGTCCCACATCCAGTAGTGTCCCTCGACGTAGCGGATTTCGGTCATGCCCTGGCGGTCGGGCTCGTCGGCCCCGCGCCAGAAGGGCAGGGGATCGATGTTGAAGTCGTTCCGGTACCAGTCCATGCCGAACTCCGTGATGCGGGTCGAGAGCAGGTCGGTCAGCCACTGCCGCGCAGCCGGGTCGCTGAGCTTGAACAGGCCGCCCTTCTCGCCGCCGAAGACGAACTCCGGGTGTTCGCGGGCGATCTGGCTGCCGGCCGCCACCCGCTCCGGCTCGAACCACACGATGAACCCCAGGCCCAGCCGATGGCACGCGTCGCTGACGGGTTTCAGGCCGTTCGGAAACTCTTTCGGCTTGCACGTCCAGTTGCCGACGCCGTTGGGGAAGTCGCCGGGGAACCACGCGGCATCGAGCCACAGGACGTCGCAGCCCACCTGCCGGGCGACCTCGGCGGCGTGAATCTGCCCGGCCTCGTTGCCCCACTTCGGATGCGCGCGGTACCGGTCGTACCCCTGCCAGAAGACGGGCATGGCCGCGGGCTTGCCGTTCTGCTGCGGCACGTAATGGAAGAGCATGAGCCGGCGGAACCGGTTGTGGGCGGCCAGGCGGTCGCCCGTCCAGGCCATGACGAGGATGCGCGGGCTGCGGATGCGCTCGCCGGCGTGCAGCCGCAGGTGTGTCTTCTCCATGCCGGCCCTAAGGTGCGTCGGCCCGGCCTGGGGCCGGTCGAAGGAAGCGGCCCACTGGCCCGACCATCCGATGGCCGTCACGATCCCCTGGCCGCCGCATTCGACGTTGAAGAACGGAAACGACCCGTTCGACGATCGTCCGCCGACGGGCGCGATGCGCAGGTTCCCGCCGGCCGCCAGGGCCGTCTCGAACGGCCGGAACGAGCCCTCGCTGCAGTCGTCGCCGCGGAGTTGGTGCACGACGGCCTTGTCGGCGGCGGCACCCGTGGCCAGTTGGGCGTCCAGCGCCTGGATGTCCGCGAGGATCGGCGTGTCGGCCTGGCCCCGGTTCTCGAAATAGAGGACCCACTCGACGGCCGGGTACCGCTTGAAGACGCCGACGACCGCCGTGACGGCCAGGCCCGTCTTCGGGTCGGCCCACGTCACGCGGTGCTCCGTGCGGTCCTTGAGGTCTTTCGTTTCGACCGTCCGCTTCCAAGTCTTCAAGAGTTCCGACGAGGGGGTGCCGCCGTACGTAAACGAGAACGGCGCGGCCGGCCCGAGCAGAGGCGCGCTGGGCTGGTTGCCGTCGAGCCACCGGACGGAGCCGTCGTCCATGACGAGGTGGGCCTGGGCCCAGTCGGCGTGGTCCCAGCCGGTGCCGTCGGCCGTGGCGTCGACCTTGAGGACGAGTTGCTCGGTGCCCTTGGGTATGGCCACCTGCACGGCTACCGGTTCGCCGCCGCCACGAAGGGTCGCCGTCCGAGCGACCTCCTTCCCGGCAATCTCGACGACGAACTGGACGGTGCCGTGCCGACCGGCGGTGTCGGGGTTGTTGTCGACGCCGACGGCGGCCTTGAACGCCTTGGCGCCCGGCGGCAGGAAGACGGCGATCTCGCTGTTGGCGTGCGTGCCCAGGCCGCGCGCGAACCGCCGGGTGCCGATCTGGAGCGGCGTGGTCAGGATCGAGCGGTTGAACCGCAGAACGTTATGGTCCTGCCGCCGCAGTTCCAGCCGGACGTCGGCCGGCGGGGCAGGCGGTTTAACCCCCGTGAAGGCGGCAGCCGCCCAGGCGGCCATCTGCGCCACCTCGGCCGGCGAGGCCATGATGGCGTCGTTCGGGGCGGCGGCGGGAACGTCGGCGGGGTCCATGGCCACGGCGGCACCTCCGAATCCCACAAGGGGCAGCAGGCAGAGCAGGGCGACGGCTGGGCGCGTCATCGGTCACCTCGCTGGTTGGGTGCGCCGGCGTCGGCGGCGGCCAGGACCGCCAGCCCGGCGGCGAACAGCCACGTTCGGGTCGTAACGGCCATGTCGATGCCTCCGGCTGTGGCGGCGCGAGTGTAGCAGGCTGGCGTGGGTGGTGCAACGCGCGGCCGGCGACCGCGCGGCTTGGTTAGGCCGTCGCGCCGGGGTATAATGCCACCACCTGGAGGCAAGATGACTCCGTCGGACGCGACATTCGACGTCATCGTGGTGGGCGGCGGCCATGCCGGCTGCGAGGCCGCGCTGGCGGCCGCGCGGCTGGGGGCGCGGACGGCCCTGCTGACGATCCGCCGGGACCGCATCGCAGAGATGTCGTGCAACCCGGCCATCGGCGGCCTGGCCAAGGGTCAGATGGTCCGCGAGATCGATGCCCTGGGCGGCGAGATGGCTCGCGTGGCCGACGCCGCCGCCATCCAGTACCGTCTTCTCAACCGCGGCAAGGGCCCCGCTGTCCAGGGCCCGCGGGCCCAGTGCGACCGGCGCGGTTACGCGCGGGCCATGCAGCAGGTCGTTGACCGCCAGGAGAACCTCGACGTGTTCGAGGAGGCGGTGGTAGACGTCCTGGTGGATGGCGACCGGGCCGCGGGCGTCGTTTGCGAGAGCGGCCGACGATACCACGCCGGGGCCGTTGTCCTGACGACCGGCACGTTTCTGAGCGGATTGATTCACTTGGGCGCAAGGACGTGGCCGGGCGGACGGTTCGGCGAACCGGCGGCCGAGCACCTCTCGGCCGGCCTGGGGCGGCTGGGCCTGCGCCTGGGCCGGCTCAAGACCGGTACGCCGCCGCGCGTCGACGGACGCACGCTCGACTACGCCCGCCTGACGGAGCAGCCGAGCGATTCGCAGCCCGTACGCTTCGCCTTCGGCGCGGTCGATGAACCGTTCGAGGGCGTCTCGTGCTGGCTTACGCAGACGACCCCCGCGGTTCACGAGGCGATTCTGGCCAACCAGGATCGTGCGCCGCTCTACTCGGGCCAGATTACCTCGACCGGGCCGCGCTATTGCCCCAGCATCGAGGTCAAGGTCGTCCGGTTCCCCGACCGCGACCACCATCTCGTCTTCCTGGAACCGGAGGGCCGCGACACGGACGTCGTGTACTGCAACGGCATCGCCACGAGCCTGCCTGAGGACGTGCAGGATGAGATTGTGCACGGCATCCCCGGAATGGAACAGGCCAAGATTCTGCGGTACGGGTACGCCATCGAGTACGACTTCGTGCCGCCCACGCAGACCCAGGCCACGCTCGAGTCGAAAGTCGCGGGCGGCCTGTACCTGGCCGGCCAGATTAACGGGACGAGCGGCTACGAGGAGGCCGCGGGGCAGGGCATCCTGGCGGGCATCAATGCCGCCCGCGCCGTGGCCGGCAGGTCGCCGGTGGTCCTCGGCCGCGACCAGGCTTACATCGGCGTCCTCGTCGACGACCTGGTGACCAAGGGCACCGAGGAACCGTACCGCATGTTCACCAGCCTGGCCGAGCATCGTCTGCTGCTGCGGCACGACAACGCCGACCGGCGGCTGGCGCCGGTGGGGCGGGAGGTCGGGCTTATCTGCGACGCCGCGTGGCGCCGCGTCCAGGAAAAGGAACGCCAGGTTGCCCGCCTGCGCGACGTGCTTGGCCGCACGCGCCGCGAGGGACGCACCCTTGAGAGCCTGCTGCGGCGGCCTGAGGTCACGTGGCAGACGCTTTCCGCCGAGGTGCCGGACCTGGCGGCGCTGGGCGTCTCGGCCGAGGTCGCCCGCGAGGTCGAGACCGAGGTCAAGTACGCCGGGTACCTCGTACGGCAGCAGGCGCAGGTCGAGCGGGCGCGGCGGATGGACGAGCGGCCGATTCCACCGGACATCGACTACGGGGCCGTGCCGCACCTGCGGCACGAGGCCCGCGAGAAACTGGCGCGCATCCGGCCGCGGTCGCTCGGGCAGGCCGGGCGGATTGCCGGCATCGGCCCGGCCGACCAGGCCATCCTGATGGTCTACCTCGATGCGCGCCGCCGCCCCGGTGGCTGATGCGGCGCCGGGCCTGGCGATTTGGCTGAAGCACGTTTGCCGAGCAGGTCGATATGCGATTGGGCGGCCTGGCACCCAGGCGCTTTGGACGTTTGGGTCTCTTCTGCTTCTGGGGGTGACCATGCTTCACGTTGAAGAGCGGCGTCGGCATCGGCGGACGGTCGAGGTGCTGCCGGCTGTCTTGCGGAGCATGTCGGGGCGGATCATCTTCCGCGGACGGACGGTCGACGTGTCCCCGTGCGGCATCAAGGTCATTGGCCCGCCGCCGGCCTCCGTTACGGAAGGCCTGGACGTGTGGCTGGAACTGAAGGTGGCGGACCCTCGCACCAAGGGCGTGCGAAACCGCGTAGTCAAAATGCGAGGTTACATTCGCCGGGTGACGGACATCGGCGACTGGAAGAGCGTGATCGTGGTCATTCTCGAAAGCGATTTTTCGTCGGGCCTCTTCGGGCACCGGTCTTAGCGGGAACGGTGGGGCGCCGCCCCATCCTGCATGCTACAGGCGTCCCACCAGGCGCAGGGCTACCTGCGCGAGCACCACTGCCGCAGCCGCCCACAGCAGGTACGCGCCCACCGGCGTGAATCCGCGGACCTCGACCTGGCGGACCGCGTGGACCAGCGACTCGGGGTCGGCGTGGACCTGTCCGCCGCCGGCCCGGACGATGGCCTCCAGGCGGGCACGGTCGACGCCCAGGCGGCGGAACTCCTCCGGCGGAAGCGCCGGCGCCGAGAGCGAGACCGACTCGGCTGCATTATCCTCGCGGCGAACGACCACGGCCGAAGCCGCACTGTCGCCGACCTCGCCCTCGTGGATGCCCGGGGCGACCTCGGCGAGCGTCACAACGGCCCTCTCGTCCGACGCGTCGCCGAGGCGCGCCGCGAGGAACGGCGAGGATGAACGGCCGATGGCGTCGGCCCGTTCCTCGACCCGGACCCACCACGCCCCCTCGTGCCGCACGAGCCGGGCCGACCAGTCGGTCGGCACCTTGGCCGACACGAGCCACGCGATGACCTGCGCCAGCCGATCATCGAGGACGCCGTCGGCCTGCCATGCGGCCGGGGCGTCGCCGGCGGGCCACGGCATGACGGCCACCCGGCCCAGGCCCCGCTGCCAGGATGCCAGCAGCGGCGAGGCATCCGGCTCGGCCTCGGGCGGGCCTGTGACCCAGTGCAAGTCGGCGCCATTCTTGAGGCGAGTGACGTTGTAGCCCGGGACCGACGGGAGCCGGGGCTGGGCGGGGGCCGGCCAGATGGGCTCGGGACGGCTCCACAGCGTCGTGCGGACGAGCGGCCGGAGCCCTTCGCCGCGCGCCAGCGCCAGGTCTTTGAGGAACGTCTCGGCCAGGTGCGAGAGGTCGCCCTCGGCGTACAGCCGCCCGCCGGTGTCGGCGGCCAGACGCCCGAGCGCCTCGCGCTGGGCGTCGGGACCGGTGGCCACGGCGCTGGCGCTGACGGCCTTGCCGCGACAGAGGCCGATGAGGCGCGGGACGTCGAAATCGGCGCTGCGGCCGTCGCTCAGGAGCATCAAGTGGCGGACGGTCCTCGCGCCGTCCCGGGGCGGCGCGAAGAGGGCAGCGGCCGCCTCGACGGCCGGGGTGATTCGGGTGCCGCCGCCCGCCTGGATGGCGAGCAGGTTGCTCCGCAGGGCGTCCCACTGCGCCAGCGGCACCAGCGGCGAGACGACGCGCGGCTCGCCGGCAAACGCGACGATGCCGATGCGGTCGGCCTGGCCGAGGGCGGGCCGCAGCGCGAGCACCGCCTCCTTGGCAAGGGCAAGTTTGCGGATGCGGCCGACCTCTTCGTTCATCGAGCCGCTCGAGTCGACCACCAGGACGATCTCCAGCGGGGGGCGCTCGCCCGTGCGGCTGCTGACGGGCAGCAGGTGGTCCAGAGGCGAGTCGCCGTAGCCGCCGGCGGCAAAGGCCGCATCGCCGCCCAGGACGAGCAGGCCCAGGCCGCCGTCGGTCACATGGAGGGCGAGGCGGCGGGCGGCGTCGTGGCCGAGCGACCAGGCCGACACGTTGTCGAGAACCACGGCGGAGACCCCGCCCAGGGCCGGCCGCGCGGCCGCGAGCGCAGCCTTCATGTGGACACCGGCCGGAAGGTGGTTCGGAAGGAGGCGGGCCAGGGCGCCGGCCTCGGCGCCGGCGTGGACGTAGAGGACCTCCTGGTACGCGCCCACGCGGACGGCGCAGCGGGCCCGGTCGTCCCGGGGGCACTGATCGCCCTCCATGCGGACGCGGGCCTCGTAGTGGTAGATGCCGGGGGGTAGGGCGTCGTCGGAGACGAGGACCGTGGCGCCGGCGGCCGGGTCCAATGACACCTGTCGTGTCCACTCGCGCGGGGGCGCGTCGGGGGCGGCGGCACGGCTGAGGAAGACCGCGGCGTCGGCCTGGAGGGTTGAGGCAACGCGAATCTCGACCTGGACAGGCCGGCCGGCCATCGGGGTCGATGCCGGGCCGAGCCACACGATCCCCGCGTCGCGGGGTCTGAGGTCCGGCGCCACGGCGTGGACGCGGACACCGGCGGCCGCCAGGCGCGCCGCCGCTCGGACGGCGTCGCCGCGCGTCTCGCGGGCGTCGCTGTACAGAAGGAGCACGCCCTGTCCGTCGGGCAGCGCGGCGGCGGCATCCGAGAGGCCGCGCTCGATGTCGGTCTCGTCGCCGGCGGCGAACGGCCTGAGGTCGACGCGGCCCGGGGCGAGGGCGGCCGTCCACGGCAAAAGGGCCTGCGTTACGGGCGCGGCCGGGCCGACCGACATGCTGGGCGAGGAGTCGTGCACGATGACGATGGGGCACAGGCCCTGGCGCGACGTCCGGATCGACGGCCCGGCGAGCGCGAGGACGAGAAGCGTGGCCGCCAGGCAGGCCAGCGCGGCCCGGGGCGCGGCACCCTCGCGGCGGCCGCGCGAAACCGTGGCGTACAGGATGATTGCCCAGGCCGGAAGGGCGACGGCGAGAAGCCAGGGACTGGCCAGACGCACAAGGTCCATGGCGGCGATTATAGGGCAGGCGGGCGGCTCAGTCGAGCCACTGGAAGTTCAGAATGCGTGGGCGGATGAAGTTACGGTTCCGCACGTACGTCCCGCTGCCGACGGGCTGCTCGACCATCGGGCAGTAGGCACACGAGGGGCTTCGGTCGACGAGGGCCCAGAACCTGCGACTCCGCACAACGGTGTATTGGAGCGGGCTGTCCTCGACGTGCCCGTACTGGACGGTGCCGTAGATGGAAAAGGTGTCGCTCCGGGCCGACGCGATGTTGGAGATGCGCGTGTAGAGCAGGTCGCGCCGCTCCAAGACGCCCAGGGCATCTGTCCAGTCGGTCCCGGTGACTCCTGTCTGGCTGACGATCTGGGCGGGGCTCCTCAGGGGCGCGGAAGTCCTCGCGGTCTTGACGGCGGTGACCAGGGCGCTTTCCTGGCTCTCGAGGCCCACGCCCCTGGCGAGTGCGGCCAAGGTGTCGCTGGTGGCGGTGTTGAGATTGATCTTTCCGGCCACGCGGAGTTCGGGTCCACCATAGCGGCCCCTGTCGTCCTGGATAATGGGACGCTGCCCGCGGGGGACGGTCTCCTCCTTGATGGCGCCGGTGCCCTCGTCGGCATAGTGGAGGACGTCAAAGACGGTGGGGTTGATGAACGGGGTGTCGTCGTCCTGCGGAGAACAGACGGCCCCGTCTTCGTCGAACATGCCGTCGCCATCGTTGTCGATGCCATCGAGCCAGGGGCCCCCGACACAGAAGACGTTGGCGGCGTTCTGGCGGTTGACGAGGGTCGTGCTGTCGTCTCTCCAGTCGAACGTCACGGTATCGTCGTGCGCCGGGTCAGTACCGGCATCGGCCGATCGCTTGGCGACCCGGGGGACCCAGGGCCAGAAATCACCGGCCTCGGTCTCGTTGATCGGGCACAGGACCCGGTTGAGATCGCCGACGCGGGCAAAGGCCCGGAACGAAGGGATGATGTCGGGGGTGTCGATCTTGACGGGCGGCAGGCCCTTCCTCGGCATCTGCCCGCTGTTGCGGGAGCGATTGACGATGGACCGGGGGAACCGGATGGGGATCCTCCTCTCGGTGGTCGTGTCCTTGGAGAACGACTCGATGCCGCCGATGCCGGTCCCCGTAAACCACTCCCCGCCGTGGTCGTCCTGGAG
>DATKZB010000235.1:0-16384 GCA_035528235.1 Phycisphaerae bacterium | reverse complement strand
GATGCCGACCTCATTTGCCGCGCCACGGGCCTTGACGCCGTGCACCCCATCGAGTCGCTCGCCGGGCATCTGGCGGCCGCCTCGGTCCTCTACGTGCCGCACAGTCCGGCCGAGGGTCGCCTGGCCAGCCGCGACGAACTGACCCGGGCCGACCGGTGCGTCGCGGCCGACCTGTGGGACGGTCGCCCGACGCGCGAGCAGCATCTGGTGGACCTGGTGCGTGCGCGGCTACCGGGCGTCGAGGTCCGCGACCTTTCGCCCCTGCTCGACGCGCTGCGGGCCGTCAAGAGCCCCCGCGAGGTGGCCGTGCTGCGGCAGGCGGGCCGGTTGTCGGCCCTGGCCGTCGCCGAGGCCATGCGGGCCACGCGGCCCGGCATGATCGAGTACGAACTGGGCGCCCTGGCCAACCACATCTACCTGGCCCACGGCGCCCGCGGCGAGGGGTACCGGGCGATCATCGCCTCGGGCTCGAACGCCTGGCACGCCCACTACTTCCGCAACAACTGCCCGATGGCCGACGGCGACCTCGTCCTCATGGACACCGCGCCCGACGTTGGTAACTACACGAGCGACATCACCCGGATGTGGCCCGTCAACGGCACCTACGCGCCCTGGCAGCGGGAGCTGTACGGCTTCATGGTCGAGTATCACAAGGTCCTCTTGGCGCGCATCCGCCCCGGCGCAACGGCCGACCAGATTCATGCCGAGGCCGCCGCCCACATGGCCAAGGTCATCGACCGCACCACGTTCTCGAAGCCGGCCTACGCCCAGGCCGCGCGCCGGACGCTCGAATTCAAGGGCCACCTCTCGCACCCCGTCGGCATGGCCGTGCACGACGTGGGCGGGTACCACTCAAACCCCCTTCGGCCGGGCGTCGTTTTCGCCGTGGACCCGCAGATGTGGGTGCCCGAGGAGCGGCTCTACGTCCGCGTCGAGGACACCGTTGCCGTCACCGACGCCGGCATTGAGAACCTTACCCACGACGCGCCTCTGGACCTCGACGACGTCGAGGCCGCGATGCGCGAGCCAAGCCGCTGGCAGCCCCCGCGACCCGACTCGGGCTGAGGCGCCAGGATGACAAGGTCATAGACGCTCATATCTGGCAGGCGCCGTCCGGGTCGCACAGGTGGCAGCGGACCATCCGGTCGCCGTCGAGCCGCGTCACGGGCGGGTACACGCTGCGGCAGACGGCCATGGCGTGGCGGCAGCGCGGATGGAAGTGACACCCCGGCGGCGGGGCGCTCGGCGACGGCACGTCGCCCTCCAGCCGGATCCGCTGCCGGCCCCCGGACCGGTCGGCACTCGGAATGGCCGACAGCAGCGCCTGCGTGTACGGGTGCAGCGGCCCATCGAAGAGCGTCTCGGCGGCGGCCTGCTCCACGATCCGCCCCAGGTACATGACCGCCACCTCGTCGGCCACGTACTCCACCACGCCCAGGTCGTGCGTGATGAAGAGGTACGTCAGGCCGAACCGGTCCTGGAGGTCGCTCAGCAGGTTCAGGATCTGGGCCTGGATCGAGACGTCCAGGGCGCTGGTCGGCTCGTCGCAGACGACGAAGTCGGGTTCGACGGCCAGCACCCGCGCCACGCCGATCCGCTGCCGCTGCCCGCCCGAGAACTCGTGCGGATACGACCCGGCCGCCCCCGGCCCAAGCCCCACGCACTCCAGCAGTTGCCCGACCCGCTCGCGCCGCCCCGCGGCGCTTCCGCCCAGGCCGTGGACGCGCATGCCTTCCTCGACAATCTCGCGGACCATCATCCGCGGGTCCAGCGACGAGAACGGGTCCTGAAAGATGATCTGGGCGCGACGGCGGAGGCGACGCAGGTCCTCCTGGGGCAGCGTGGCCATGTCGACCCCGTCGAAACGAATGGCGCCCGCCGTCGCGGGCAGCAGGCGGATGAGCGTCTTGCCGAGCGTCGTCTTGCCGCAACCCGACTCGCCCACCAGCGCCACCGTGCTGCCGCGCCGGATGGTCAAGTCGACGCCGTCCACGGCCCTCACCTGCCCCACGACGCGCCTGAAGACACCCCGGCGAATCGGGAAATGCTTCACGACGCCCCGCGCCTCGAGGAGCGGCTCGCCTGCCGGTCCGCCCTCAGGACGCCCCTCGGCCGCCACGGCCGCCAGCCCCACCGTGACCGTCGCGGGCGACCGCACGGTATGAAGGTGGCACGCCACCAGGTGCCCCGGCCCGACCTCGACGGCACGGGGCTCGGCGTCGCGGCACGGGCCGAAGGCGTGCGGGCACCGGTCGGAAAAGCGGCAGCCCGGCGGCAGGCGAGACGGACTGGGCACGACGCCCCGGATGCTCTCGAGCCGCCGGCGACGCTGGGCCCGGCTCGGCCGGCATCGCAGCAGCAACCGCGTGTACGGGTGCTGGGGACCGCCGCAGCCGAAGAGGGCGGCCGCCGGCGCGGTCTCGACGATCTTGCCGGCGTACATCACGGCCACCCGGTGGGCCATCTCGGCCACCACCGCCAGGTCGTGCGTGATGAAGAGCACGGCCGTGCCGAGCCGGTCGCGCAGGTCGCGCAGGAGGTCCAGGATCTGGGCCTCGACCGTCACGTCGAGGGCCGTGGTGGGCTCGTCGGCAATCAGCAGGGCCGGCTCGCACGCCAGTGCCATGGCGATCATGACGCGCTGCTGCATCCCGCCCGAGAGTTCGTGCGGATACTGGCCCAGCCGCGCGGCCGGATCGGGCATCCGCACCAGGCGCAGGCCCTCGACCGCCCGGTCAACGGCCTCGGCCCGCGAGAGGCGCCGGTGCCGGCGGATGGCCTCGACCAGTTGCGTCCGGACCGTCAGGACGGGGTTCAGGCTGGTCATGGGTTCCTGGAAGATCATGGCGACCCGGCCGCCCCGCAGGGCCCGTTTCTCGGGGCCGGTCATAGTCAGGACGTCGCGTCCGTCGAGCCGGATGGCCCCGCCGGCCACGTACCCCGCCGGCCTGGGCACCAGTTGCATGATGGAGAGGCCGGTGAGCGACTTGCCGCAACCCGATTCGCCCACCAGACCCAGCGTCTCGCCGCGGCTGATGGCAAACGAGACACCGTCGACGGCGCGGAGGGGTCCGGCCGCCGTTCGGAAGTACGTCCGCAGGTTCTCGACCTGAAGCAGCGGGCCGCTCATGAGAGTTCCTCCCGGACGCGCAGCCGCGGGTCGAGGGCGTCGCGCAGCGCGTCGCCGAAGAGGTTGGCCGTCAGCACCAGGACGAACATGCCGACGAATGCCCCCGCCAGGCTCCACCAGACGACGGGGTCGCGGCCGAGTTCGCTACGGGCCTGGTCGATCATCGTGCCCCAACTGTACGTGTCCGGGCCGACGCCCACGCCGATGTAACTGAGCACCGCCTCGGCCAGCACCAGGCCGCTGAATCGCAGCACCACGCTGATAAGGACCAAGTGCATCAGGTTGGGCACCACGTGCTGGCGGATGACGCCGAACTTCGAGACCCCCAGCGCCAGCGCCGCCTGCACGTACTCCCGCTCGCGCAGTTTCATGGCCTCGCCGCGCAGCACGCGACACAGCGAGACCCAGCCCGTCAGCCCCATGACCACGCACAGTTGCGGCAGGCCGCGGCCGAAGACCAACATGAAGGCCACCACCAGCAGCACCCACGGCACCGACGCCAGCGTGCTGTACAGGTATTGGACGACGTCGTCGACCCACCCGCCGAAGAACCCCGCCAGCACGCCGAAGGCGATGGCGAACGGCACGGCGATGAGCGTCGTCAGCCCGCCCACAATCAGGGCCGTGCGGACACTTTTGACCGTGGCGCAGAACACGTCCTGCCCCACCTTGTCGGTCCCCAGCAGGTGCCCGCGGGGGTGCTCGAGCGGCGGGTAGGCGCGCTGGGTGACCGTTCGGCCGTTTACCTCGACCTCGACGGCCTCCTTCATGAGCCCGTGCCGGGCCAGCGGCGCCGAGTAGGTCTTCTCGGGCCTCGCCAGGGGCGCGAGGACCCGGTCGAGCGCCGAGCGCGGCGGCGTATACAGCGGCCGTCCCGACGCCGTGAGGCGCGGGGCGCCCTGGGCGTCGCGTTCGACGTCGCGCCACGAGATGCTGTCGAGCACCGCCACGCCGACGTCGATCCCAAGGACCACGAGCGAAATCACGGCCAGCCGGCTGCGGCGGACCTCGCGCCAGGCGTTCTGCCACATGTCCCGCCGCCGGGCCCGCAGCCAGAACCCGACGCCTCCCAGCACCGTTACGGCGAGCGCCGCGTTCGACACCAGGGGCACGCGCAGGTCGGCCACGGCGGGTACCCGAGACAGCCACCGTACGCCCAGGTACGCGCCTGCCGCCAGGGCCGCCAGCGCCGCGAGACTGGCCAGCAGTTTGGCGACGTCGCGGGCCGACGGCGCCCCGTACAGGTTGCGGGTGTCGCCCGCGCCCAGCGTAATCCGCGGGTCGACCAGCGTGTAACTGATGTCGGTCATCACCAGGCCCACCAGGTAAAGGATGGCGCTGATGTACACCATCGCCCGCACGATCGCGAAGTCCTGGGCGTGGATGGCGTCGATCGTCATGCTGCCCAGCCCCGGAATCGCGAAGAACGACTCCATAATCAGGCTGCCCATGAACAGAAACGGGATGGCCGTGACGGCGCCGGTGAGGATGGGGATCATGGCGTTCTTCAGGACGTGGCGAAACAGGACGGCGGCCTCGCCGAGTCCCTTGGCCCGGGCGGTCCGGACGTAGTCGCGGCCGGTCTCCTCGAGCATGACGGTCCGGTAGTACCGCACGCCGCCGCCGATGCCGGCCACGACGCCGATCACCACCGGCAGGAACACGAATCGCGGCATGGCCCCGCCCCAGTCGAACCCCGAAATGGGCAGCAGCCCCAGCCACACGGCAAACACAAACTGGCCCACGATAATATAGAATAGCGATGACACCGACATCAAAAGCACGCACACCACCGTCCCCCAGCGGTCCAGGTACGTGCCCCGGCAGAAAGCGATGATGAGGGCGACCGTGATGTTCACCGCCATGCCCAGGGCGAACGTGGGCACGGCGATGGCCAGGCTGGGGCCCATGCGGCGGCGAATCTCCAACCCGATCTCGCGGTCGGTCACGTCCGAGCGGCCCAGGTCGAACACCAGCAGCCGCGCGCACTTCTGGACGAACAGGGTGGCCGTGACCTTCCGCAGGCCCGGCTCGGCCGTGTTCAGAAAGAGCGGCAGGTAGTAACCGTGCTCGCGTTTCCAATTCTCGATGGCCTGGGGCGTGGCGTGTTTCTCGCCCAGGATGCGCCGGGCCATGTCGTCGGGCTTGTTTACCACGAAGAACAGCAGGAACGTCAGGACGACGACCCCCAGGACGATCGGCACGGCGTAGATCAGGCGGCGGACGATGTAGGCGAGCATGGTGCTAGGCCTCCTTGGCCCGTCGGACGGCCGCCCAAACGGCCGGCACCCCGGCCGCGACCAGCACCGCGGCGAACACCGCAATGGGCGTCCAGCGAGGCGCGTTCCACTCGCGACGGCGCTGGGCCCGCAGGGCCGTGTCGATCTTGCGGTACTTCAGAATGTTGGTGTTCATGGCGTGCGGATAGGCGTTGCCCAGCCACTCGTGGACCAGCGAATACGCGATCGGGTAGTACCCAAAGATCCAGGGCGCGTCGTCCTGGGCGATGCGGTTCATTTGCCGGATGATGGCCAGGCGCTGGGGCGTGTTCTCCATGTTCCGCATCTCGGCGAAGAGGCGGTCGAACTCGGGGTTGGCGTAATTGGCGTTGTTCTCGCTGCCGCCGCGGCTGCGCGAGTTGGGCCCGTACAGCAGGAACAGGAAGTTCTCCGGGTCGGGGTAGTCGGCCAGCCATCCCCAGGACAGCACCTGGTAGTTGCCGCTCTGGATTTTGTCCCAGAGGCGGTTGAAGTCGCTCGTGCGTGCGTCGAGGCGAATGCCCAGTTTGGCGAACTGCTTGGCGACGAACCGAAGGTGCGGCCGGTTGGCCGCCGCCACCCACGCGTTGTCGAACGTCACCACAAGCGGCGCGCCGTCCGGGCCGTAACCGTCCGGGTAGCCGGCCTCGGCCAGGAGCCGCTTCGCCTCGTCCAGCGACCGGCGGACCGGCCGGCTGCGCGGCCCGTCCCAACGGTACACGACCAGGTTGACACCGGCCTCGCCTTCCTCGTAGCCGAAGACCTGGGGGGGAATGGGGCTGTGGGCCGGTATGCCGCGGCCGTTCAGGAAGATGCCAACCTCCTCCTCCACGTCGAAGGCGATGCTGATCGCCTGCCGCAGTTTCCGCTGCTTCTCGCCGTAGCCGCCCACGACCGGGTCGTTCATGTTGAAGGCGAAGTAGTACACCGTCAGGGCCGGCGTGGTCAGCAGGCGGATGCCGTTCCGCGACATCTCGTCGGAGAGCGTCGCGTCGCCCTGTGACGTCAGCGTAACGGCCTGGTCGAAGATGTCGCTGCTGATGTCCGACGAGTCGTAGTAGCCCTGGAGAAACTTGTTCCAGCGTGGAATCCACTCCCGCTCCATCCGGAAGACCACCCGGTCGATCATCGGCAGGGGCTTGCCGACGTCGTCGAGCATGCCTTCGGACCGCATCATGTCGTAGACGGCCCGGGCCCTGGCGTCGCCGGCCGCCGGCTCGGGCAGGTCGGGGTACCGCTCGTCGCGGAAGTTCTCGTTGCGTTCCAGGATGATCTGGTTCGTCGGGTCGTACGACCCCAGCCGGTACGGGCCCGTGCCGACGATGTTCCGGTCGAAGACGATCGAGCGCTCCAGCAGTACGGGCTGGTCGAAGAACTCAATCGCCTCCGGCGGCACGGGGGCGAAGAACGGCAGGATCATCCAGTAGAGGATCTGCGGATACGGGTGCAGCAGCACCACCTCGAAGGCATGCGAATCGACCGAACGGACGCCCGGCAGGTCATACGCCTCGTAGTCGAGCCGGATCGGGTTGTACTTCTCGTCCTGCTGCTGATTGTAGAGCGGGCCCGCCGCCTCGCGCCGCCGCTGCCGCGCCGCATCCAGCGCCGAGGCCAGTGCTTGGCTGTACTCGCGCATGCCCAGGATGTTCTGTTCGAGCGTCGGCAGGATGGGACACGACAGGCGCGGGTCGGCCAGCCGCCGGATGGCGTGGAGGTAGTCGGCCGCCAGGAGTTCGCGCGTGGCCGTCTGGCGGAAGTCCTCGACCGACCGAATGCCGGCAACGTCGGCCGCCGTGAGCCGCCGGTTCGCCTCCACGAAACACGGGTGGTCCTGGTACCGGATGCCCGGCTGAATCCGGACGCTGTAGACCGTGGCCTCGAGGGTCCGGCCCTGCCAGGTGACGCTCCGCGTCTCGGGCCGCGGGACCGCCATCGCCGTCAGCGGCGCCACGGTGTACGGGCGCTTGAGGAAGTGGTACTGGAACGGCGGCTCGACAATCTGGTACAGGAGCGGATAGGCCCCGCCGCCGTACGCCCGGGCGGGGTCCAGGTGGTTGGGTTCCTCGACGAAGGTCCCGTAAAGCGTAGAAGCCTGCTCGTCGGAATCGGGATACGGCGAGTTCCAGGATGCCAGAATCGCCGCGCCGAGGCAGAGCCACTGCACCAATCTCGTCCCTTCCGCGCAACGGCCTGCGGCCTTGGCAACCCGTGAATCAGCCAGAAGGATCCTGTTTCCAGCGCGGCAGGTTCCCGCACCTGCCGCACGACGAACCCCGGGCGCGACAGCCGCGCCATTACGACTTGCGCTGAGGCCCGCGCCGCTGCCCGTTCACGGTGACGTTCCGCCTCTCGTCAATCACCACGCGATCTCCCTCGCGGACAGGGCCGTAGTACGCGCCGTTGACGGCGAAGTCGATGCGACCGTCGCGCTGCTTGACCACAATCTCGACCTCGCCCATGGCGATCTCGTGTTTCGACTCCGACCCCAGACCCCAGGACGTGCTGCTGGTGGACGAGCGGGATCCGCCGCCGCCGGGCTCGCGGACCTCGAACTCGACGCCCGCCACCCGCGCAGAGCCCTGTCCGCCGCCACTCCTGACGTAGTCGCCACTGCACCGCGCGATGCCCTTCCCGCCGGGACCGATCTGGGCCGGAGACGGCCGCATGTCGCGGCGAACCGTGCACGCCCACGGCAGTATCAGCGCGCCTGCAACAGCGCCTATCGCCAGCGCCATGCCGGCCACCACCATGGCGATGATCCCGAGAATCCAGACCGCCTTCCACCGCTTGACCAGCCCGAGGATCAGCATGGCCGCGCCCGCCAGCCCCACCAGCAGGATGACGACCAGAACCAGCAACAGTAAGATCGACGCCGTCGGCCGTACCATAAACGCAAGCATCATGGCAAAACCCTCCTTCCGCGGCGGCGTGGAAACGGCCGCGCCCGGACCTTCGGGCAGAACCTGCCGCGACACGGCCCTGCCCGGTCCCATCCCAAAACGCCCCACCTGCCCCCGTATGGTAGCCCCTACGAGCGCCCGCCGCAAGACCGCATCGTGCCCGACCGAGGCCGCAAGGGCCACCGCCGCTCAGCCCATCGAGGAGACCGATCTCGGTGACGTTCCGGACGCGGTCGCGGTTGCGACGGAACAGACCCACGACCTCTACCTGCCGGCGGCCACCGAGGTCCGACGCCGCCCGCGCGCCGCAACCGGGCCGCGAATATCCCATGCCGGCGACGGCTCCACCACTATAATGGCAACCGGGCTTGCCGTGCGCTCGTGCGGACCGCTCCGTGCCGGGCGCCCGGCGATTCCCCGCCGGTCGAGCGTCGCGCGGAGACGGGGATTGGAGCCAACGCCCATGCGGAATCTCGCCGTGCTTCTCTCGGCGGTTCTCTCATGCGTGACAGGACCGCAGGCCGCTGCGGCCGGCGCGGGCGAGGCGTTCGTCGGACGCTACGTCCGGGGCGAGGGCGACACCGAGTACCTCGAACTCCTCGACATCTCCCGCCGCATGCTCGACGCCGACCCGGAGTTCCAGAATCTGGCCATGCTGTACACGCCCCGGTGGAACGGCTTCGTGGAGGGGCCCAGGTGGGACGCCTGGTGGATCCAGAACAGTTACGGGACCACGTTCGGCGCCCTGCCGCTGCTCGAGGAACCGTACCGGACCTTCCTCGCCAACGCCAACGACCTCTGGTTCCGTTTCATCGGCGACGGGCGGCCGTACAAGGCGGTCTTCGGGGGATGGGAATACGTCGTGCCCGACGGGCAACTGTGCGACGCGGCCACCCCCGAGGGCGCCATCCATAAGCAGGGCGACGGGCGCGTGGCCATTCACGACTTCGGCCTCGAGTTCACGGCTGCCGGGCTCTTGCTCCAGGCCGAGGCGCTGCTGGTGAGCCGCGACGCCGACGCCCGGCGTCACTACCTGCCCCTGCTCGAGCGCTCGGCCAACCTGCTCGAGACCCGGCGCGACCCGGCCAACAACCTCTTCCTGGCAGGGCCGGCGGCCAACCTGCTCGCCCCGAGTTACGCAGGCTGGAAGAAGCCCGACGGCACCTACGGCCAGGCCTACTTGGCGGGCCTGTCGGTGACGACCATCGCCGCCCTCGACCGGCTGGTCGAACTGGAGCGGCTCGCCGGACGGACGGACCTGGCGCGGCTCTACGCCGAGCGGCGCGACTTGGCGCGCCGGGGCCTACCCGCCCTCCTGACCGACGAGGGATACTTCGTCAAGTACGTCGACCCGGACGGGACGCGGCACGGCGTCTACGGGGCGGCGCGGCACGGCTACTTCGAGGCCACCGTCAACCACGACGCGATCGCGCTCGGGGTGGTCGACGACGGCCAGGCCCGCCGCATCTGGGAGAAGATCGCCTCGATCCCAGGGCTGAGGCCGCACCAGTTCATCGTCACGAACTTTCCGACCCTTGACGACATGTACGAGTCCGGCGGTTTCTTCACGTTCGGGCACTGGGTGAACGGCGGCCACTGGTCGACGTGCGAGGCGCGGATGATCCTGGCCTACTGCCGCCTGGGACTCTACGAGGAAGCCCGGCGGTCGATGCGGGCCCTCCTCAGGTTTGCGCGGGCCTTCCGCATGGACAATCCCCTGACGCAGGGCGGGGCCGAGGTCTGGTTCACCGGCGACCCGATCCACCTGTGCTACGACACGTTCGGGCCCCCGGCGGCGCTGCTCCGCGGCCTGTTCGGGTACCAGTACGGCGCCGACGCCCTCGTACTCACACCCCGGGTGCCGCCGGGCGTCACGCGCCTCGAGCAGCATTTCCCGGTCCGCTTCGGTGCCAAGCGGCTGTACCTGGCAACGGCGGGAGCGGGGCCGGTCACCGCCGTCCAGGTCAACGACAGGCCCTGGACGTCCTTCGACGGCGGTCGCGTGATCCTGCGGTATGACGAGATGCCTGACCGGGCGGTGGTGCGAATCGGGCTCGGCGGCGCGGCTCCGCCAGCGTTTGTTCCTGCCGAACGCGCGCCGCGGCCGGGGCCCCCGCCCCCGGACGACGACCCCGTGTGGCAACCCGAATGGCCGACCATCACGACCAACGCCCTGCCTTTGCGGATCGGGGCCGACAGCCAGGGCGGCAGCCGGTTTCGCGGCGATATCCGACGGGCGAGCCTCTTCAACCGCGCGCTGACCGAAGCGGAAGTCGCCGCCCTCGCCGCCGACGATCCCGGCCCCCTCGCGCAGGATCCGGCACTCGTGGCCGAGTGGCGATTCGACCGCGCCGACCGCGGCGCGTTCCCGGCGACGGCTGGCGCCGCGCTCCCCGCGCGCATCGTGGGCAAGGTTGAGACCGTCGAGACGCCCAAGGGCCCGGCGATCCGCCTCCGAGGCGAGGGGTACCTGGAGGTCCCGCACGACGCGAGACTCGACCTGACCCGCGCCGCCACTCTGGAAGCCCTCGTCGCGCCCGATGCGCTCGGCCAGGGCGGCGGCCGCATCATCGACAAGTCCAAGGTCGGCACGGACAACGGCTACCTCCTGGACACGTACCCGAAGGATTCGTTGCGCGTGATCGTCGAGGCGGGGCACTTGGCGCACAACGCCCGGCTGGCGCCGGGAGAATGGGTCCACGTGGCGGCCACCGTTGAACCGGGCGGCCGTCGCTGCCTCTACCTGAACGGACGGCGCGTGGCGGCTGAGGCGAAACCGCAGGTCGCGCCGCACCGCGGCCTGCGGCAGCGGGTGGCCCGGGCGAGCCGCTTCCTGGATCTCATGATCGAGGCCGGTCTCGGCGACCGCTACGAGGCGTCCCACGCCGCACTCCTCGTGCGACAGGCGAACGTCATGGCGGCCCGCCGGCGGATGCTCGCGGAGGGAACGCTGGAGCCCCTGCCGGGCATCGCCCGGGTGCCGGCGGAGAAGTCCTACTACGAAGCGGCACAGCGCCTGGCCGAGGGCATGGAGCGCGTCCTTGGCGGGTACGAGAAGTCCACCGACCTTTCCGAGCAGAAAGTGTATGCCCTGTGGGGGCAGGTCCGCTCGCCGCCCGGATCCTGAGGGGCTCGCCTTGACGCCGGCGGAGTTCGCCGAACGGCGTGACCCGCCAGACTCGAGGGGCCCCAGGCTTCAGGTTCAGATCGCCGACCGCCAGGCGTGCCGGGCCCGCAAGGGGCTACCGGATCGTCACCTCCAACTTCTGGCCCGCCTCAAGCGTCACGTCGGCGGCGAAGGCCAGCCGTAACCCGCCCTTCTCGACGGCCGGCCGGGCCTCGACCTTCTTGCCGGCCGCCGTCACCGTCACCTTGGGCGAGGCCGCCTTCTCCGGCCACTGGAGATCCAGCGTCCGCAGCCTCAGCCTGCCCTGTTTCAGTTCGATCGCGCTCTGCTGGGTGGCGCCGTCGCGTTTCTGGCTGAAGGTGCCCCAGCCCTCGGCCACCGTGAAGGCCGCGCGGAAATCGTCGGGCGTCAGTCGAGGGGCGAAGGCGAGGTATCCCTTGGGGCCGTGATACCCGTACCCGCACGCCGCCAGGTACACGCCGTACGAGGCCTTGGCCCGGGCGTAGTGGTCGCCGCACTCCACCTCGTTCCAGGGGTTGCGGCGTGACGCGTGGTAACGGTCGTGGATCATCCGCGCGACGGCCAAGCCCTCCATCAGCATGCCTTCCCAGATCATGTGCCCGGCCACCTGGTACTCGAAGCCGGTCATGCACTCGTTGAAGTAGGAGTCGAAGCCCTGCTGGACCCGTGCAGCGTCTCCCTTGGGCCAGGAGCACATGAGCAGTCCGCCCTCGCCGGCCATGGCATACCAGCGGCCGGGCTTGTTCTTTTCGCGGAAGGGGCCCACGTCCGGGGTGAAGTTGTACCGCCACAGCGACGCGAGGGCCTTCTTCACGTTCGCCTCGCTCAGGATTCGCCCGAGCCCGACCTGGTAGGCCCAGCTCTGGCCGAAGACCTGGTCGATCTCGCAGCCGTTGTGCGAGCCCACGCTCTTGACGTGGTCCTTGTCGGGAATGTGGACGTAGTACTCGCCGTTGAAGAGTTCCCGGTCGATGCTCTTGCTGCCGCGATCGACGATCCGGCGCATCTCGCCCGCGAAGGCGCCGTCGCCGACCTCCTTGGCCATTTCCTCGCAAGCGCGGGCGGCGGCCACGTAGAGCGAACTGAGCCACGCGATCTTGCCGAACCACTGCTGGTCGAGGGTGTTGTGCTGTCCGCCCACGAGAAGCCCCTCGCCGTTGTCCATCCGCACCAGGCACTGCATGGCCAACTTGATCTTCGGCCAGAGCTCCTTCACCAGCGCCACGTCCGCCGACATCTGGTGTTCGCGGTACACGCGGAGGATGCAGCCCGCCTGGCCGTCGACGGCCAGCCCCGCGCCTTCGCCGCGGTGGTTGATGACGCCGCTCTGCGGATCCATCGCCTTGCCGAAATCGGTCCGCCGGCGCAGGTCGCGCTCCAGTTGCGGGAACAGCCGCGCGACCGCGTGGGCGTAGTGCCAGACGTGCGTGCACGTGCCCTCGCAGCAGCCGACGCCTTCCCAGCCGTAGAAGCGCCCCGTGTTGAACCAGTGGCAGGTCGAGGTGGCCAGGGTCGAGGTGTTGGCCATCGTGCGGTCGAGGAACCAGTACGGCAGCGTCGAGTCGTACCAGGTGTCGCGCCAGAGCCGCGTCTGCCGATAAAGCGTATCGAAGTTCCTGGCCACGTGATCGGCCACCTCCGCCGCAGACCGGAACCGCGCGGCATAGAAGCGCCCGCCGTCTTTCAACCGCAGGTTCGGGAAGTGCCACACGACGACGAACGTGACCGTGGCCGCCTGGCCGGGCTCCAGCGAGAACCGCCGGCCCAGGGCGCCCACGAGTTTCTGCCCGAACGGCTTCTCGGCGGCCGGATCCGAGGCCAGGCCCGCCTCGGCGAAGAGGCTCTCGGGGCGCTTGCCGTCGGGCACTGCGGCCGCGCCCTGGTTCCCGTCGGGCCCCTCCAGGATGCCCAGCCCCATCGTGCCGAAGTCGGGCTGTTCGGCCAGCACCACGTTGGGCCCGCGCGGCTCATCGCTGAAGACGATGTCGTCTATGCCGATGTTGCCCCAGCCGCCGCGTTCGTTGTCGACGACCTGGAGCCTGGCGGACTTGCCGGCCCACGGCCGCACGTCGAAACTGTGCGGTTCCATCCGGTTGTCGTTCTTGCCCGTGGCCGAGAGCACGGCCTGGTCGCCCACCAGGAGGTTGACGCAGGTCCTGTCTTTGTGCGCGCCGCCGCCGACCAGGAAGGTGACGTAGTCCCGCTCAATGGTGAACGGCTTGCTCGTGAGCGTGCCGATGGCCGAGTCCTTTTCGCCGACGTTGCCGCCCGGGGCCGAGGCGTGCGAGTTGACGAGCCGCTTGCCCTTGGACTGCACGTCGCCCTGGTAGCTGGGCATCTTGCTCTTCTCGACGGGGCCGCTGCCGAACGCCGTGCCGGTGACCGTCCAGCCCTCGTACGTCTCCTTCTCGAAGTCGTCGAACACGATGTCGGGCCGCTTCTCCGGGCGATTGGCCTGTGGCGCCGCCTCGGCCCGGCACTCGAGGAATCGCCACCCCTCGCGCGGCACGAGGCGGTTGCGGCGCACCCCGATGCCGGGCCGTCCCGAGCGCAGGCAGACGGCATTCTCCAGCCATCCCGCCAGGAGTGCCTCGATCGTCTCCGACCCGGTGTTCCTGACGGTGAACCGCATGACGGTGGCCGGCAGGCTCGACGCCTCGGCGCTCAGGGGGACGAACGGCGAAAAGGCCTCCAGCGACACGCGGACGGGCGCGGCCGGGTCGCGGTACTCGACGAGCCCGATCGGGTACTCGCCGCGGAACGAGACGTCGCTGAATCCGCTGCGGTCGAGGGCGCGGACCTCCTTCTTCCCGCCGGCCGCGATGCGGATCGCGAATCCCTGGTCCAGCGGCGTGGCCGGCTTGGGCGGATGGGCGTAGTGCCCGTCGCCCGTGCCGATGTGCTGGTTGAAGATGTCCCAGTGCCAGAGTTTGCCGTCGCCGCCCAGGTACAGTTGCCCCGCGCAGATGCCCCCGATGGGCATGCCGATCAACTCCAGGTCCTTGCCCCGGTAGACGGTCGGCGTGCCGCGCGCCAATAGTGACTTGACCCACTCGGGCGACAGTTTCTTGTCGGCCGGGACGAGTTTCTCGAAGTCGGCGGCCTCGAACGGCCCCGCGACGGCGGGTGTCCCCGCCGCGGTCACGGCGGCCCCGGTTCCCGCCAGGATGAGGAACTCCCGCCGGCTCAGGCCGCCTTGGCAGACGCAGTCCGAAGAAGAGCACGGTTTCTTGCCGTCGTTCATCAGGATTCCTCCTTGTGCCGCATGGGCTGCTGTTCCGATTCCGGGGCCCACGCCGGAACAATCAGCCGGAACTGCCCGGATGACTTCCTGCTGACAACCGCCGGGAGCCGTACTCTCGAATGTACCTCGTTGGCGAGATTGGTCAAGCCGATTCGCGATGCTCCGGAGTGAGGTGCTCACCATCTTGCATGCGGATGGCGTGCGACTTTTGGGTCGTCCGGGTCATGGGACAACTCCGGCGTGGACCTCCGGCGGAGGCTCCACGCCGCCGCTCCACGCCTCAACGCCCCCTCCGCCCTCGGCCCCAGAATCCGAAGCCGCACCAGGGGGGTACGATGTCTGGGGCGCTTCCCAGTGCCAATATGGTTTTGCCTTGTTGCAAATCATTCGTCTTGCAATAATGTCAGCCTCAACTCTCAACGAAAGGAACCTGACATGGCAAAAGCAAGTAGAGCCGCATTCCGCGATCAGGCTCAAGGTTTCGGGTTGCTCTCGGATCCCACGCGGCTGGGGGTCCTGTCGCTGCTCGCGAAGGGGCCGAAGAACGTCACGGCCCTATGCAAGGCCATGAAGTTGAAGCCACCCACCATCAGCCACCATCTGGGGCTGCTCCGGATGGGCCGCCTGGTGCAGGGCACGCGCGAGGGCAAGGCGGTGGTGTACACGGCCGACCAGGCCAACCTGAAGGCACTGGCCGCCGGCCTCGCTAGACTGACACCCAAGAAGTGACGGTCGACGGGGAAGGACGTTCTCTCGTCGAACCGTTGGCCGTCAAGCGGCCGCCCTTTATCCGACAGGAGCGAGCGCGTGAGCTAGGTCGAGTCCGTCGTGGCTGCACAGGACGAAGTCGGGGAGACGCCTGTCTGGGTCCCGGACGAGCAGGCGCTCTGGTGGATCGACGTCGAGGGGAAGCGTGTCCATCGGCTCGACCCCGCCACGGGGCAGGTGCGGACGCTGGCGGTCGACTTCCCCATCACGGCCCTTGCGCGGCGAGCCCGGGGCGGATGGATCGCGGCCTCGAAGACGGGGCTCTACTTCTGGGATCACCGCACGAACCGCTCCGAGTTCATCGTCGACCCCGAGGCCGGGAACCCCGACGTCCGGCTCAACGACGGCGCGGTCGACCGACAGGGCCGCTTTTTGATCGGCACGCTCAACCAGAAGGATCTGGGCGCCCCGGACGGCTCACTCTACCGCCTCGACCCCGACCGCTCGATTCACAAACTCGACACGGGCTTGGCGGTGGCGAACGGCATCGGGCTAAGCCCGGATGGCCGGACCCTTTACGTCACCGACATGTTCCACAGCCGCATCCTCGCCTATGACTACGAGACTCGCGCCGGGACGGTCAGCCGCCGCCGCACCTTCGTGAACGTGCCCGCCGAGGCGGGTCTGCCCGACGGTCTGATCGTCGACGCGGCGGGCTTCGTCTGGAGCGCCCACTGGGGCGGCTCGCGGGTCACGCGGTACGATCCCGACGGGAAGATCGAGCGCCAACTGAACCTCCCCGTCACCAACGTGACGTGCATGGCGCTGGGCGGCCCCGCGCTCGACGAACTCTACGTCACGACCGCCTGGTTCATGCTCGACGATGCTCAGCGGAAGGCCCAGCCCATGGCGGGGGACCTCTTCCGAGTCAAGACCGACGTCCGAGGCCTGGTGGAGCCGGGGTTCGCTGGGTAGGGCAAGGCCGTGGTCTACACC
>DATKZB010000234.1:0-16319 GCA_035528235.1 Phycisphaerae bacterium | reverse complement strand
CGGGGCCTGAGCGAGGCCGTTGCCGCCATGGCCGACGAGCAGGGGCCCGAGTTCGAGGCCCGCGAGGTGGTGATATTCCGCAGCGCCCTGTCGCCCCAGGGACCGACGCACTCGGCCCTCTCGCGCGTGCCGCTGGCGTCTGAATGAACCGCAGAGAACGCGGAGAACGCAAAGGGATGACTGAGGGAAAACGGCCGGCGGCGAAAGGCCCGGAAAAATCTTCTTGGCGCGCCTGGGGCGGACCGATACCCTGTTAGGGTACTGTTCGGGTACGCAACCAGGGCACGTCTTGATCGAAGGAGCATCTCATGGCGAAGAAGAAGCAGCAGACCGAGAAGGCGGCCGTCGAGTACACCGAGAACGTCGGCCAGCGCGAAGCCAACCTCTCGCGCGTCGTGTCGCAGATCGAAAAGCAGTTCGGCAAGGGCGCCATCATGCAACTCTCGGGCGACCTGCACGCCGACGCCCCGTGCATCTCGACGGGCAGCATCAGCCTTGACCTGGCCCTGGGCGGCCGGGGGCTGCCGCGCGGACGCGTGGCCGAGTTCTTCGGGCCGGAGGCGTCGGGCAAGACGACGCTGGCCCTGTCGGTCATCGCCAACGCCCAGCGGGCGGGGGGGGTGGCGGCGTTTATCGACGCCGAGCACGCCTTCGACGCCGCCTGGGCCAAACGCATCGGCATCCACCTGGAGGCGCTCCTGGTGAGCCAGCCCGACACCGGCGAGCAGGCCCTGGAGATCTGCGACCTGCTGGTCCGGTCCAGCGCCGTCGACATCGTCGTCATCGACAGCGTGGCGGCCCTGGTGCCCAAGGCCGAGATCGAGGGCGACATGGGCGACACGCACGTCGGCCTCCAGGCCCGCCTCATGAGCCAGGCCCTGCGGAAACTGACCGGTTCGATCGCCAAGAGCCACACGGCCGTCGTCTTCCTGAACCAGATTCGCGAGAAGATCGGCGTCATGTACGGCAACCCCGAGACGACGCCGGGGGGACGGGCCCTCAAGTTCTACGCCAGCGTCCGCATCGACCTTCGGCGCATCACCACCCTCAAGAGCGGCGACACGGCGGTCGGCAGCCGGACCCGCGCCAAGGTCGTCAAGAACAAGGTGGCCCCGCCGTTCCAGAACGCCGAGTTCGACATCCTGTTCGACCGCGGCATCAGCGCCGAGGGCGACCTGCTGGACCTGGGCGCCGACCTGGGCGTCGTTGAGAAGAGCGGGGCGTGGTTCTCCTGCGGCGAGGTCCGCCTCGGCCAGGGACGCGAGGCCGCCAGGGCTTTTCTCGAAGAGAACCGCGACCTGGCCGGCGAGGTCCGACGGAGGATCCTGGTGGCCAAGGGCGTCCTGGCCGGCGAGGCCGAGGAAACCGGCGACGCCAAGGCCGAACCGGCCCAGGCGGCCGATACCGATGAGTAAGGGACACAGGGGCACGATTATGCGGTTGACGAGGTCGAGCGCGGCAGTCATCGCCGCGGCCGTGCTGTGGTGGAGCGGGCCGACGTGGGCGGCACCGGCTTCCGGGCCGCCGTCCGACGCGGCCAAGGCGGTTGAGGTGGCCATCGAACGGGCCGCCGACCAGGTCTCGCCCGCCGTCGTCAACGTGTCGGTCGTGCGGGAAACGACCGCCGGCCCGTGGGGGCAGGACGTGCCCGAGGGCGACCTCGACTCGCTGCCCGAGGAGTGGCGCCGCCTGCTCGAACGGTATCGGCGGCATCCGCCCATCCCCTTCCGCGCCCAGGGCAACGGGTCGGGGTTCATCATCTCGGCCGACGGATTCATTCTGACCAGCGAGCACGTGGTCCGCGACGCCGTCGAGATCCAGGTCACCCTCTCGACCCGCAAACGGTACCGGGCCAAGGTGGTGGGCGCGGACCCGCGTCGCGACCTGGCCGTCATCCGCATCGATGCCAAGGGCCTGCCGGTGGTCCGGTTGGGCGATGCGGGGCGTCTGAGGCGGGGGCAGTTCGTCCTGGCCCTGGGCAGCCCGTTCGGCTTCGGCCGCGACGGCCAGGCCAGCCTTTCGTTCGGTATCGTCAGCGGCACCGACCGCGTCATCCCCAATATCGGCCGCGAACTCGACCGGTACTACGGCAACCTGATTCAGACCGACGCCGCCGTCAACCCCGGCAACTCCGGCGGGCCGCTCGTCAACCTCGATGGCGAGGTCGTCGGCGTCAACGCCGTCATCTCGAGCCAGACCGGCGCCAGCGACGGCGTCGGCTTTGCCGTGCCCATCACGGCCGGGACGAAGGCCATCATCGCGCGGCTGAAGCGCGGCGAGAAGGTCATCTACGGGTTCGTCGGCATCGAGATCCAGGAGGTCGCCGAGGAACAGGCCAAGGCCACCGGCGCCGAGGTCGGCGAGGGCGCCTACGTGGTCCGGGTTCTGCCCGACGCCCCCGGGGCCAAGGCCGGCATCAAGACGGGCGACGTCGTGGTGGCCATCGACGACGCGGCCGTCCGCTCGCCCGACGACGTCATTCAGATCGTCCAGGCCACGCCCGTCGGCGAGAAGGTCTCGCTGGTCGTCCTGCGCGACGGCAAGCGGCAGTCCGTCGCGGTCGAGGTGGCCCAACGCCCGTCGCCGACCGAGGTGGCGGCCGTCCGCTCGGGCGACCACTGGTGGCGCGGCATGCGCGTCGAGCCGCTGACCGAGGAACTCAAAGAGCAGATCGGCCTGGAGAAGGACGAGAGCGGCGTCTTCGTCCGCGAGGTGCTCGACGATTCCGCCGCCGCCAAGGCCGGCGTCATGCCCGGCATGGTCATCGACCAGGTCGGCGAGACCCGGATCGCCTCGCTTCAGGCGTTCCGCGATGCCACGCGCAGCCTCAAGGGCAAGGGCCTCGTCCACGTGGCGGGCATCGGCGTCAAGGTCATCCCGGGGCCGGACGAGACGAAGCCGGACGCGAAGCAGCCGCCGGAGAAGGGCGACGTCAAGCCCGACGCCAAGACCGAGCCGAAGAAAGACGAAAAGAAGGAGGATGCCGCCCCGGCCCCGCCGCCGCCGACGAAGTGACCCGGGCCGGCAGCGGTCCCGACAAAGAACCGTGGCACGGTCGGTCGATGCCGGCCGTGCCACGTTGTGTTTCGGTTGCTGCGGGATGCCGTTCTACTTTCTCGCCCGGCGGGGCAGCAGGCACAGGACCACCCGCCGGAGGTGCTACGCCGCAGGCGCTTCGCCCTTGCAAGACCGGCGATTTGCGTTAGGATGGTGGCTCTTGTCGGGGGGCTGTGGGCGCGCCGGGGCGGGTGCAGGCTGGCGAGGCCCCCGCTTGCCCTCGGCCGCGGGCCGTGGTCCGACCCCGCCGAGGAAGTAGGCCGGGGCGCGCCCCGGCAGTTCCTTGACGCACGTGTTTGCGCCGGGGCACGCCCCGGCCTACATGCTGGCGGAGGATTTACGCTGGACTTCAGGAGTCTGTAAGTGAAAACCGACGACATCCGGCAGCGGTTCATCGAGTTCTTCCGCAAACGCGACCACCGCATCGTGGCGTCCGATTCGCTCATTCCGCACAACGACCCCACGCTTCTCTTTACGGGCGCCGGGATGAACCAATTCAAGGAACAGTTCCTGGGCGCCAAGCGGGCTGATTTCACCCGGGCCGCCACCTGCCAGAAATGCCTGCGGACCGGCGACCTCGACAACGTGGGCGTCACCCGCTGGCACATGACGTTCTTCGAGATGCTCGGCAACTTCTCCTTCGGCGACTACTTCAAGAAGGAGGCCTGCCAGTGGGCCTGGCAGTTCATGCTCGAGGAGATGAGCCAGGACCCCGCGAAACTTCACGTCACCATCTACGAGAAGGACGACGAGACGTTCGACATCTGGAGCCGCCTCGTCGGCGTGTCCGAGGACCGGATCTGGCGATTCGGCGAGGAGTCGAATTTCTGGCCCGAATCGGCCCCCTCGAAGGGCCCCAACGGTCCGTGCGGCCCGTGTACCGAGATCCTCATCGACACCGGCGTCTCGACGGTCGAAGACTCCACCCCCGCCAACGATTCCAGCCGCTTCGTCGAGGTCTGGAACCTGGTGCTCCAGCAGTTCGACCGCCAGGAAGGCGGCAAGTTGGTGCCGCTGCCCAGCCGGAACATCGACACCGGCATGGGCCTGGAACGCATGGCCGCCATCATGCAGCACGCCCCCACCAACATGGACATCGACGTCATGCTGCCGGTCGTCCATGCGGCGGCCGAGCGGGCCGGCCGGTCGTACGAACCTGGGGCCGCCGACGCCGACAGCCGCCGCCTCCGCCGCATCGCCGAGCACGTCCGGTCGGTCGCGTTCTGCATCGCCGACGGGGCGCTGCCCGATCGCTACGGTCGCGGGTACGTTGTGCGCCGCATCATTCGCCGCGCGGCCCTCGACGGCCGGCACCTGGGCATCGAGGGGCCGTTCCTGGCGGGTCTCGTCCCCGTGGTCGAAAAGACCATGGCCGGGACGTACCCCGGGATTTCCGAGCGCAAGGACACGATCCTGAGCATCCTGGAGGCCGAGGAGAAACGGTTCGCGGCCGCCATCGAGGAGTCGGCCGGCGCTGGCCAGTTCGAGGAGGCCGTCCAGCGCCTCGAGGCCGACGGCGGCAAGGCCATGGCCGCCGACATGATTTTTCAGTTCTACGATACGCACGGCATCCCCATCGAGTTCATGGAGCAGCGGCTGGCCGAGGAGGGCCTGGACTTTGACCGCGAGGGCTTCGAGGAGGCCATGGAGAGCCGCCGGGCCCAGTCGCGGGCCGGGTCCACCATGGGCCAGGGGGCCATCGTCTTTAAGCGCGAACTCCTCTCCGACAAGGTCCTCGACCGCTTGCACCGAGAGAACCTCTCGACCGAGTTCGTCGGGTACGACTCCGCCGAGAGCGAGGCCACCGTCCTGGCCGTCTTCGTCGACGACCAGTGGGTCGAGAAGGCCGACGCGGGCGCCGAGGCCCAGGTCCTGCTCGACCGCACGCCCTTCTACGCCCGGTCCGGCGGCCAGGTGGGCGACGTCGGCGCCCTCAAGGGCCCCGACGGCACGGCGGCGGTCGCCGACACGGTCGTCGACCACGAGTTCATCGTCCACCTGGTGAAGGTCGAGAAGGGCCGGCTGGCGCGCGGCCAGCGTGTCCGGGCCTCGGTCGATGGCGGCCGCCGCCTGGCCACCGCCCGCAACCACACGGCCACGCACGTCCTTCAATGGGCCCTGCGCGAGGTCCTGGGCGAGCACGTGCACCAGGCGGGGTCGGAGGTGTCGCCGGAGCGGCTGCGGTTCGATTTTACGCACCCGACGGCCCTGTCGCCCGACGAGCGGCGCCAGGTCGAGGACCTGGTGAACGATCGCATTCTGGAGGCGTCCGACGTGGACGTCCGGCAGATGCCGATCCAGGACGCCCGGAAACTCGGCGCCATGGCCCTCTTCGGCGAGAAGTACGCCGACGAGGTCCGCGTCGTGTCGGTCGGCGAGTTCTCCAGGGAACTGTGCGGCGGGACGCACCTGGAGAACGTCGGCCGCGTCGGCTTCCTTAAGATCGTCAGCGAAGAGTCGGTGGCGGCGGGCGTGCGGCGCATCACGGCCGTCACCGGCACAGGCGCCCTCGGGTACTTGCACGGCGAGGAAGACCGCCTGGCCACCCTGTGCCGGGGCCTCAAGGCCACGCCCGACACGTTGATGGTCCGCGTCGAAGCCCTCCAGCGGCAGGTCAAGGACCTGAAGAGCGAACTGGCCGAGGCCCGCAGTCTGACCCGGGGCGGCGGCCTGGACGAGGTCATGGAGAAGGTCGAGGAGGTCGACGGCGTTCCGGTGGTCGTCAGCCAGGTCGAGGGGGCCGACGCCGACGCCCTTCGCGAGGCGTGCGATGCCGCGCGCGGCCGGCACAAGAGTCTCCTCATCGTCCTGGCCTCCTCGGAGGGCGGCAAGGTGAACCTGGTGGCGGCGGCCACCAAGGACCTCATCGCCAAGGGCATCCACGCGGGCAACCTGGTCCGGGCCATCGCCAAGGACGTGGGCGGCGGTGGCGGCGGCAGGCCCGATTTCGGCCAGGCCGGCGGAAAGGATCCCGACGCCATCCCGGCCGCGCTCGCCAGGGTGCCCGACCGGGTCCGCGAGCAACTCGCCGCCGCCCGATAGGCCGCTGCCGGGCGGGCAACCGCTCGCGCCGTGGGCTTTTTGGTTGACCTCCGGGGGGCGAACCGCTAGCATTCCGATCTTTTCGTGCCGCCCCTGCCTCGACGGGGGGCGCTGACAGCCGTATCCGCGAAGGAGGACGACATGCCGGTCCCCAAGAGGCGAACGTCCAAGGCCAGAAAAGGCAAACGCCGGTCGCACCATGCCCTGACGCCGATCCAGACGGTGGTCTGCAAGCAGTGTGGTCACGCCATGTTGCCGCACGCGGTTTGCGGCCACTGCGGCCATTACCGCGGCCGCGAGATCCTCGCTGCCGAGGAGGAATAGGCCGTGCGTCTGGCCCTTGACGCGATGGGCGGCGACCACGCCCCGGGCGAGATTGTCCGGGGTGCCGTGGCTGCACGCGATGCCATGCCCGAGGAGGAAATCCTCCTCGTCGGCGACGAAACCGCCATCCGGCGCGAACTGGATGCGGCCGGGGCCTCGCGCGAGCGGCTCCAGATCGTCCATGCCTCCCAGGTGGTGGGCATGGCCGAGTCGCCCGTCGAGGCCGTCCGCCGCAAGGCCGACTCGTCGATGCGCCGGGCCGTCGAACTCATGGCCCACCGCGAGGCCGACGCCGTCGTCAGCGCCGGCAACACCGGGGCGTTTGTCGCGGCGGCCCACATGATTGCCAAGCGGCTGCCGGGCATCCGGCGGCCGGGCATCAGCGTGGTCTTCCCGACGTTCCACGGTCCCGTGGTCGTCATCGACGTCGGCGCGAACGTCGACAGCCGGCCCCTCCACCTGTTCCAGTACGGGGTCATGGCCAGCGTGTACGCCCGGGAGGTCTTCGCCATCGCCGAGCCCCGCGTCGGCATCCTCAGCATCGGCGAGGAGAGCGAGAAGGGCAACGAACTGGCCCGCGAGGCACGCGAACTGATGACGGGGTCGTCGCTCCGGTTCTGCGGCAACGCCGAGGGCCGCGACATCTTCAACGGCCGGTTCGACGTGGTCGTCTGCGACGGGTTCGTCGGCAACATCGTCCTGAAGTGCGTCGAGGCCCTGGCCGGCAGCGTGTTCCAGACCATCATGCAGGAGGTGGCGGCCATGGGGGCCGACGCCCAGGCCGACCTGTTGCCCGTCATGACCCAACTCCAACGCCGCCACGACGCCGAGGAATACGGCGGCGCGCCGCTGCTGGGCGTCGACGGCGTCGTCATTATCAGCCACGGCAACGCCAAGGCCCGCGGCATCGCCAACGCCCTGCGGGTGGGCGACACCTATGCCCGCCAGGAGGTCAACCGCACCATCGTCGACGAGGTGGCCAAGGCCGGGGGGGGCCACGCGTGAAACGCCCCGCCAGCGCCCAAATCATCGGCACCGGCATGTACGTGCCCGAGCGGGTGATGACCAACGACGACTTCACCCACATCGTCGATACCAACGATGAGTGGATCGTCAAGCGGACCGGCATGAAGGAACGCCACCTGGCCGAGCACGACCAGGCCACGAGCGACCTGGCCTTCGAGGCCTGCCGCCGGGCCCTCGACGACGCCCGTGTCGCGCCCGCCGACGTCGACCTCGTTATCTGCGCCACCATCACCGCCGACAACACGCTGCCGGCCACCGCCTGCTGGCTCCAGGACCGCCTGGGGTGCACGGGCGCCGGCGCCTTCGACCTGACGGCCGCCTGTAGCGGGCACATCTACGCCCTGGCCCAGGCCCGGGCGGCCATCCTGGCCGGGCAGGCGCGGACCGTCCTGGTGACCAGCGGCGAGATCCTCTCCTCGATTACCGACTACACCGACCGCTCGACGTGCGTCCTGTTCGGCGACGGGGCGGGCGCGGCAGTGGTCCGGGCCTCGGACGAGCCCGACACGGGCATCCTGTACACCACGCTCTACGCCGACGGGTCGGGCGGGGCCATGATGATCCTGCCGGCGGGGGGGTCGCGCCGGCCCCCGTCGCACGAGACCATCGACGGGCGGCTGCACTACATGCAGATTCGCGGCCGCGAGGTCTTCAAGTTCGCCGTCATCAAGATGCAGGAACTCATTGAGGAGTGCATGAAGGCCTGCCATCTGACGGCGGACGACGTGCGGCTGGTCATTCCGCACCAGGTCAACTCGCGAATCATCGATGCCGCCACCAGCCGCATGGGTTTTCCGGCCGAGAAGGTCTTCGTGAACATCCACAAGTACGGCAACACCGGCGGGGCCAGCGTGGCGATCGCGCACGACGAGGCCCGGCGCGAGGGCCGCCTGGGGCCCGGCGAGGTGGCCATCCTCATCGCGTTCGGCGGCGGCCTGACCTGGGCCGGCGCCGCCATCCGGCACTAGAGTCCCAGAGAGAACGCCCATGGGCAAGACGGCCTTTCTGTTCCCCGGTCAGGGCGCCCAGTACGTGGGCATGGGAAAGGACCTGGCCGAGCGGTTCCCCGAGGCCAGGGCCCTGTACGACCAGGCCGACGCGGCGCTCGACTTCGGCCTCTCGCAGGTCTGTTTCGAGGGCCCCGAGGACCGGCTGACGGCCACCGACATCAGCCAGCCGGCCATTCTGGTGACGAGCCTGGCCGCCCTGGCGGCGCTGCGGACCACCGACGCCGGCCGGGCCCTGGGGGCCGAGGCGGCCGCGGGCCTGAGCCTGGGCGAGTACACCGCCCTGGTGGCCGCGGGGGCCATCGCGTTCGACGACGCGGTCCGGCTGACGCACCTCCGGGGCCGGTTTATGCAGGAGGCCTGCGATGCTCAGGCGTCGGGCATGGTGTCGCTGCTGGGCGTCGACGAGGCGGGGGCGGAAAAGGTTTGCGAGGCCGCGCGGCCGGCCGGTATAATCTGGCCCGCGAACTACAACTGTCCGGGCCAGATTGTCGTGAGCGGTGTCAAGGCGGCCTGCGACCGGGCGTGCGAGGTGGCCGAATCTCTGGGCGCTCAGCGGGCCGTCCCGCTGACGGTAGCCGGGGGCTTCCATTCGCCCTTGATGGCCCCGGCCCGGGAAAAACTGGCCCCGGAACTTCGCGGCCTGCGCTTCCGGAAACTCCAATTCCCCGTGGTTGCAAACGTGACCGGGGATTACTATAGTGGCGCGGCCGAGGCGGCCGACCTCCTGGCCCGGCAGGTCGACGGGGCGGTCCGCTGGCAGCAGGGCATCGAGCGGCTGATAGCCGACGGTTTCGACCGGTTCTACGAGATCGGCCCCGGCCGCGTGCTGATCGGCCTCTTGAAGCGGATCGATCGGAAACTCGGCCGCGGGGCCGTGGCCGTCGGCACGGTGGCCGACGTCGAGGCGTTTGGCAAGGGAGAGAGTCAATGACGTTCGAGGGCAAGACGGCCATCGTGACGGGCGGGGCGCGCGGCATCGGCCTGGCCATTGCCCGGCAACTGGCCGCAGGCGGGGCCACCGTGGTGCTCGTCGACGTCCTGGCCGACGTCCTGAAGGAGGCCGCCGCCGGGCTCGCCGGGGCCAAAGAGGTTCTGACCTACGCCGTGGACGTGACCGACGAGGCCGCCGTCGAGAAGATGATGGACCAGGTCGTCGAGAAGACCGGCCGCATCGACATCCTCATCAACAACGCCGGCATCACGCGCGACGACCTGATCCTCAGGATGGACGCCGACGAGTGGGACCTCGTCATGAAGGTCAACCTCAAGGGCACGTTCCTGATGACCAAGCACGCCAGCCGGTACATGGTCCGCCAGAAGGCCGGCCGCATCGTCAACATGGCGAGCGTCTCGGGCCTGGTGGGCAATCCGGGCCAGGCCAACTACTCGGCGTCGAAGGCGGGGGTCGTCGGCTTCACGCGGACGGTGGCCCGCGAACTGGCCCGAAAGAACGTCTGCTGCAACGCCGTGGCGCCGGGCTTCATCGACACCGAGATGACGCAGGTCTTGCCGGAGAAGGCGAAGGAGGCGGCCCTGGCGGCCATTCCGATGAAGCGGATGGGCTCGGCCGACGAGGTGGCCAACGTCGTCTGCTTCCTGGCCAGCGACGCCGCCGCTTACGTTACCGGCCACGTGCTGCCGGTGGACGGCGGCATGGCCCCGTAAGGGGCCCCGGAGATGAGATCGATCCCTCCCATCTCGACGGAGGGGCACTGGGCATTGGTGAACAATAAGGCAGGTGGAGGAATAACCTTGGCGACCATCGAGGAACGCGTGGCAGAGATCGTGTCGGAGCAGATGGGGGTCGATAAGGCCCAGGTGACCCGCGAGACGTCGTTCGTCAACGACCTGGGGGCCGACTCGCTCGACACGGTTGAACTCGTCATGGAGTTCGAGGACGAGTTCGACATCAGCATCCCCGACGAGGATGCCGAAAAGATCCAGACCGTCGGGCAGGCGATCGACTACGTGGAGGCGCACCTGTAACCGATGAGCCGCCGCGTTGTGGTAACCGGTCTGGGCCTTATCACGTCGCTTGGCCAGGAGGTAGCGGTCTTCTGGCGGCGCCTGCTGGCTGGTCACTCGGGGATCAGCCGCATCGAGTCGTTCGACGTGTCCGACTACACCGTCCGGATTGCCGGCGTGGTCAAGGACTTCGACCCCGAGGCCTACATCGAGAAACGCGAGGCCCGCCACCAGGACCGGTTCAGCCAGATGGCCGTCGCAGCGGCCATGAGGGCCGTGGCCGACTCGGGCCTGGACCTGGTGAACCTGGCCGACCCCTTCCGCGCCGGGGTTATCGTGGGCAGCGGCATCGGCGGCCTCTCGGAGCTGGAGGAGCAGCACAAGCGGCTTCTCGAAAAAGGGGCCACGCGCGTCTCGCCGTTCATGATCCCCAAACTCATGATCAACGCGGCCGCCGGCCAGATCTCTATCCTCTTCGGCATCCGGGGACCCAACGCGGGTGTCGCCAACGCCTGCGCCAGCGCCAACAACGCCATCGGCCAGTCGTTCTGGACCATCGTCAGCGACGAGGCCGACATCATGGTGACGGGCGGCTCCGAGGCCGCCGTGACCCCCCTGGGCCTGGCGGGGTTCTGTGCGAACCGCGCCCTCTCGACCCGGAACGACGATCCCGAGCGGGCCTCACGCCCCTTCGACCGCGACCGCGACGGGTTTGTCCTGGGCGAGGGGGCCGGCATCGTCGTCCTGGAGGAATACGAGCACGCCAAGCGGCGGGGCGCGACCATCTATGCCGAGGTCATCGGCTTCGGCATGAGCGGTGACGGGTGCCACATCGTCCGGCCCGACCCCGAGGGCCGCGGCGCCGCCGGGGCCATGCTCAAGATGCTCGAGGACGCCGCCGTGGGGCCCGATTGTCTCGACTACATCAATGCCCACGGCACGGGCACGCCGCTGGGCGACGTGGCCGAGACGAAGGCCATCCGTCAGATCTTCGGCGCGCGGGCCAAGGACATCGCCATCTCCAGCACCAAGTCGAGCGTCGGGCATCTGCTGGGCGCCTCGGGCGGCGTCGAGTTCATCGCCACGGCCCTGGCCATCCGCGACCAGATGGCCCCGCCCACTATCAACCTCGATAACCCCGACCCCGAGTGCGACCTCGACCACGTCGCGCTCGTGCCTCGCGAGATGCCCATCCGCTATGCCGCCTCTAATTCCTTCGGCTTCGGCGGCCATAACGCCAGCCTGTTGTTACGCAAGATCTAGCGGGCCGCTATCGACCCCGGCCTGACGACGCTTACTCCTTCCTGGTGAGGCTTCTTCATGCTTGAAGCGTGCGACCCGAGGCTCGGCGGCGGGACGTCATCGGCAGGTGAGTGACACCATGCGAATCATGCGGCGTGCCTGGGTGTGCGTCATGATCCTTTGTGCCGTCGGCTGCACGGGGCCGTCCACCAGGGGGAGGCTTGACTTGGGCAACCAGCGCATCGTCTTCCTGGGCGATTCCATTACCGACGGTCACACCTACCCGATGCTCGTCGGCCAGGCCCTGGCCGAGGCCGGCCGGCCCGTGCCCGTGCTCATCAACGCGGGGCTGGGCGGCGACACCGCCGAGGGCATGCTCGGGCGGCTCGACCGCGACGTCCTCTCGCAGCGGCCCACGCTGGTCTCGCTCAGCGTCGGCATCAACGACGTCCTTCGTGGCGTGACGGCCCAGGAGTACGAGGCCCGTATAGGTGCCATCGCCCGGCGGATGCAGGCCGCCGGCGTCCCGATGCTCATCATGACCACGACCGTCCTGGGCCCCGCGCACGCCGCGGCCGACGAGCAACTGGACGCGTTCAACGCGGCTCTCGGCCGCTTGGCCGAGCGCCACGGCTACCGCGTGGCCCAGGTGAACCGCCTCATGCGCGAGGCCCGCCGGGCCGGCGGGCACCTGCTGGAGGCCGACGAGGTCCACATCAACTCCGCGGGCTACCGGGTCATCGCCCGCGCCCTGCTCGACGCCCTCGGCGCCGCCGACGTGCCGGTACCCGAAACGCTGACGGTGTCGGTGATGCCCGGCCTGGTCCGCCAGTGGCGGATACGGGCCACGCCCGATGGGGCACCGCCGCTCGACGCCGCCGCCGTCGTGGCGCTCACGCCCGACGACTCGTGGAAGGCGTACACGCTGCCCGAGACCGAGCCGCTGGACCACTGGTGGCAGGACCAGGAACGGCGGCGCGGCTTCGCCATGTCGCTCGAGCGGCACCTGGGCCGGGCGCCGGCGTACCACGGCGTGGCGTACGTCGAATCGCCGTCGGCGCGGCAGGTCGTCTTGACGCCCGGGGCGGGCCTGCGGACCCTGTGGCTGAACGGCGTCCGCCTCTATAAGGATGACGGCACGCGCGGTTGGCATCCCGGTCGCGAGGTCGTGACCGCCCACCTGAAGGCCGGCCGCAACGTCCTCGTCATCGAGACCGGCCCGCAGTTCTTTCTGAGCCTGACGCCGTGATCACCCGCGGCGGCCAGGGCGCCCGGCGCGGCCGGGTCCCCGGCCGTGGGTTTATGCCACTGATGGTTGTGCGCAGATTCCGAAAACATGGTCACCCTGCGGGCTGACCATGCCACCCGCCACGTAGTGTGGGGCGTGCCTCACCATTCTTACTTCGACGCCGGCAGGCGGGTGTTGCCGACCTCGAACAGGCGGCCGTCCTCGGTCAGGACCACGAGGTCCGGCAGGCCGTCGCCGTGCAGGTCGGCGGCGGTCCAGCGGGTGGGCGGCAGCGGGTCGAACGGTACCCGGTACGACTCGTGCGAGACAAGCGTCTGGCCGGCCTCGGCGTTGGCGAAGAACGCCCCGAACCCCCGATTCACCAGGAGCATACCCGTCTCGGCCACCAGCAGAAAGTCGGGCCGGCGGTCGCCGTTGGAGTCGACCCGGACGGCGGCCACCTTGTCGAGCCGGCCCAGGTGGGTCTTGTGGCCTTCGGTCAGCGGTGTGCCGGTGAGTCGCTCGAAGTCGGCGGGCGGTGGCCCGTCTGCGTCGAGGGCGTAGCGCGTGACGGCGCCGGCGCGGACGACGAGAAGGCAGAGCCGGCCGTCGTCGCCCCAGTCGCCGAACTCGGCCGCCACGGGGACCGCCGCGTCCTGCCAGAGGGTCTTTGCCGGCAGTGGCCGCCAAGGCTTGTCGGGCCCGCCGGGGTTCTCGAACGTCAGCACCTGCCCGTTCGCCAGCAGCAGGACGGCGTCGGGCTTGGCATCGCCGGTGACGTCGGCCAGGGCGATGGCGGCCGGCGGCGGCCCATCGCCAAGGGCCGCGCTGGCCTTGGTGAATTTCCGGCCATCGCTCATCCAGAGCGTGCGGCCAAGGAGGAGGTCGACATGGCCGTCGCCGTCGGCGTCTGCGGCCGCGGCGCACGACCCGGCCGCGCCCGCCAGGCCCCACGCCGCCGTGGCGTCTTCGAAGGCCGCGCCGGCGGCCAGGAACAGGCGGGCCCCGTCGGCCGTGCCGACCACGAGGTCGGGTTTCTTGTCGCCGCTCAGGTCGGTGGCCACCAGGAACGTGGGCTTGGCGACGCCCAGCGCGGCCAGTTGTCGGACGCCTCCGCGGAAGACCTCGGGGTCGAACGCGTTGAGCATGGCGGGTTTGCCTGCCTTGATGGCCTCGACCAGGCGGACCAGGGCGACGGTCCGGCCGGGGAAACTCTGCTTGGCGTCGTGCGGTTGGACGACCCGCCAGGCGGGCGGCTCGGACCCGGGCACCCGGTTGGCCATCAGCCAGGTGTCGGCCAGGTGGAGCAGGGCCATCGTCCCACCGCGTTCCTTGGCCACGAAGAGCACCAGCGGGCTGCCCGGGGCGGCCTGTTTGATGAGTTCCGGCGGGTTGACGATCTGGATCCGCAGCCGGTCGCCGCCGGCGTCGCCCTTGGCGGCGCCGGTTACTGTGACCTCGACGACGCGGGTGTCGGGGTTCGCGGCGGCGACGGTCCCGATGATGACGGCCTGCGACGTGTCGACCATCTTCGAGACGGGGAACTCGACCTTGATGACGGCCTGGGCGGGGGGGATTTCCGCCAGGCCCAGAACCGCCAGCACGGCGGCAGCCAGGAGACTGCGTCGCGTCATTGCCGAATCCTTTTTCGGTCCCCCGCCCCAGACACATTATTTTCAACACCGGCGGCGCTGGCCGGGGTTCGATTATTTACACTGAACGTACCCCAGAGCGGAGACGCCGATGAGAGGGACGTTTTCCAGAGTCGGGCGGCGGGTGGTCCTGCTGCTTCTGGTCGTGGCAGGCGCGGCCGCCAGCGCGCGGGGCGAAGAACTGACGCCCGACCAGGCCGCCATGATGGTCCTCGACAGCGCCCGCCGGGCGTACAACGAGGGCAAGTACGACTTTGCCGTCCAGCGGTTCCGCGAGTTTCTCGCCAAGTCCGGCGGACACAAGGAAGCCCCTTGGGCGCACTACGGCCTGGCCCTGGCGCTGCTGGAGGCGCCGCAGAGAGACTACCGGGCCATCATCCAGTCGCTTCAGCCGATCGTCGGGCTGGGCGATTTTCCCGACCGGCCCCTCGCGCTGTATTACATGGGCGTGGCGCAGCGCGGCACCGGGTACCAGGCGCTGGCCCAGGCCGCGGCCAATCCGAACGAGGCGGCCGGCCACCTGAATGCCGCCAAGCAGCAGTTTGTCCAGGCGGCGCAGCAGTTTGCCGCCGCGGCCGATGCCTTCGCCGCGCGGGCCAAGGCCGTGCCCGACGCCGAGGCCGCCCGCCGCAAATCCGATCTCGACTGGGCCGCCTGCGCGCGCTGCGACCAGTCCGAGGCGCTCCTTCGGACCGAGAAGTTCAAGGAGGCGGCCGACCTGGCCGGCGCGCTGCTGGCCGACGCCGCCACCCAGGAGGGCCGCTATCGCGACCTGGCGACGTATCTGCTCGGGTACGCCAAGTTCGCCCTCAAGGAGTACGTCGAGGCCGGCCGCGCGCTGAGTAGCCTGGCGCCGTTCAAGCAGGATTTCGGCGGACACGCCATCTTCCTGCTGGCCCGGACGCACCACCTGGCGGGCGAACGGCCCGAGGCCGCCGCCCAGTACAAGGCGGCCCTCGCGGACTACGAGGCGCGGAAGAAAGCGGCCCAGGCCGCCCTGGGCAACCCCCAGGCGCTGCGGCCCCAGCAGCGCGAGTTTCTTCAGGCCCTCGTGCACCGGCCGCCGGATTACCTGGTGCGTGCGGTGTTCTACGCGGCCCTGCTTCAGGCGGAGGAGGGCCGCTTCGCAGACGCCGTGGCGGGGTTCGCGACTATCGTGGACCAGCACCCGAAGTCGCCGCTGGTGGCCGAGGCGCGGCTGCGTCGCGGTTACTGCCAGATGCAGTTGAAGGACTTCCCCAAGGCCATAGCCGACCTGACGCCGCTGCGCGAGCACCCGGAACTCGCGGACCGCGCCCTGTGGTGGCTGGCCCGGTCGCAGGTGGGCGCCGCCGACCCGAAGAACGAGGCTGCCTACAAGCAGGTGCTGGCGACGGCCGTCGAGACGCTGCGCCGCGCGGCCGAGCGCGCCGGTGCCCGGACCGGCGCCGACCCCGACGCCAGGGTCCGCCGGGCCGACATCCTCATGGAACTGGCCGACACCCAGCGACTCGCCGGCCAGTACGCCGAGGCCGCCGCAACCTATCACCAGGTCAGTGGCGATAAGAACGCCCCCGACCGCGCCGAAGAGGCCACGCAGCGCCAGGTCACGGCCCTGCACCTGGCCGGCCAGTACGCCGAGTCCGACAGGCTGTGCCGCACCTTCGAGCAGACCTACCCCAAGAGCACGCTGTTGCCGGGCGTTCTGTTCCGCTACGCCGAGAACGCGTACCTGGCGGCCACGAAGGCGGCCGACGCGCCCGAGGCGGCCGCGAGGCAGGCCGAGGCCAACCG
>DATKZB010000233.1:0-2200 GCA_035528235.1 Phycisphaerae bacterium | reverse complement strand
GCCAGTTCGGCCTCGGCCAGGGCCGACAGGGACTCGATCAGGGACTCGCCGGCTTCCGCCTTCGCGGTGCCGCGCGCGCGGGCGTACCGTGCCTCGCAGACCGCGACGATGCGCTCGGCGCACGCCGACGCCTTCTCGGGGGCCGGCCAGGTCGGCCGCCTTCTCGCACAGGACGGTTACGAGGGCGGGCTTGCCCGCCGCCTCTTGGCGGGCCGTTGCGAGCAGGCGCTTGGCGAAGTCGACGTCGTCGGTCTTGTCGCGCGTCTTCGTGACGCGCGCGACGTCGGCGCCGTAGAGCGACTCGAAGACCTCGGCGGCCTTGTCCTGCGGCGAATCCGTCGCAAGGCGCTCGGGCGGCGTTGAGACCATGACCACGGCTTCTCTAACCAGCCATCCCACCGGCTGCTTTGCGCCCGCCGCCTCCGACGCCCGCCACCGGACGTGACGGTCAACGTCGCCGGCAAGACCGAGGCGGCACGCCACGAGAACAACCGAGGCGGCAAGCAGGACATGCTTCATGGACTTCCCCTCTTGCTGCAGGTGATTTGAAGTATACCGATTCTGCACGCAACACGTGTGACGGTCAAGCGTATTTCGCGCCCGGTCACGGACTCGCGTTTGTCGGCCGCCTTCGCGCCCGACGCCGGCAACGGCGACGGCACCGCTCCCTCACGGTCGCGGCTGGGATACGGCGCGACGCCGCGCCGCAGCCAGGCGTCGCCCCGCCGGGTGAGATGCTGTCGTGCCAACGCGATTATGACACAGGTGTGCCAAGGCGATTACGTCACTCCCGTTTTGCGGAACGGTTTGTGGCCGTTCGCCCCCCTTCCGTCCCCCCCGAGGGGGGGGGGAGACGCCAGTCTGGGCTGCCGGGCATGGAGACGGCTGCGAGAAGGGCGAGGCGCGGTCCGCGAGGACCGCGCCCATGCCCGTATAGCCGCCGGGGTAGCAGGCCGGCTCCCCGGCGTGTGTGAAGGTACGGCCGAGGCCGAGGCAAAGCAAGAGGTCAACGGCACGTTGGGATCACGAGATGGGCTTGAGGCGGATCCGGCCGTAGCGTGGATGCACACAATGCACGGACTTGTCGAACCATTGTTGAACTTCGACGACGGTGTGGACGAGGTGGTTGCGTCCTTGGGGGGGCTGGAGTTGATAGGTGATGCCGTCCAGGGAGATCGTGTTGTCGCCGGAGACGGTTCGCGGGTGGCAGACGCACAGGACGGTCCGCAGGTCCAGTCCCTCGGGCACCGGGCGCCAGGCGGGCACCGGGTCGGCGGGCTCGCGGCCGAAGCGTTTGGCGTAGCGGGGGATGAAGGTGCGGTTGAGGTAGCGGGTGGCCGCGGGGCAATCGGTGATCCCCTCGTGCATGAGTTCGGCGACGAGGCGTCCCTGGAAGGATCCGTTGATGCGTTCGCCGCGTCCGCGGGCCTGTGGGGAGTGGGCAAACTGGACGCCGATGGCGAGCCGGTCCATGGCCTTCTGAAAGGGTGTGTCGTCCTGATCGAGGCGTTGGGCGGCGTGGAGGCCGCCGTGACGAGTGGTTTTGAACTGGCTGGCGCGGTCGAGGTACCAGAGGCCATTGAGTCCGAAGCGTCGGAAGACGTGCCAGCAGACCTCGAAGCATCCGTCGCGGTTCTCGTGGGGCTGGAACGTGCCCCAGAGGGGCTTTCCGGTGGCGTCGTCGGTCGCCAGGAGGAGGCAGACGCTTTCGTGGTGGGGTCCGAACCAAGGGTGGGGGCTGCCGTCGAGGAAGAGCCACGCCCCCTCGTGGTCCTGGCGTCGGCGTCGGAGGCGATGAGGCCGGGCGCGTCGGGGCACTCGTCCGTGGCCGAGGGGTCGGAGCCACTGCCGCAGGGCCAGAGTCCGAGAGGCGGATGCCGTGGTCCCAGGCCAGGATGTCGGCCAGGTGGGAGAAGTTGTAGACGGCGTAGTCGCCGGTGGCCAGGTCGATGATGCGTCGCCGCAGATCGTCCGGGGTCTTGTTCCAGGGACGCCGGCCGGCGTTGCCGTGCCGCACGCCGGCGGCCCCTTGGACCCGAACCTTGGCCTTCAGCCGCTCGACCTGGCGTCTGGACAGACGCAGGGCCTGGGCGGCCTCCTCGCCGGAGAGGCGGCCCTCGATGGCCGCGCGGATCGTCTCGTACCGCTGCACCTGTGCCATGGTCAACGTCACCTCCCGATGTGGCATCTCGGCTCCTCG
>DATKZB010000232.1:0-2766 GCA_035528235.1 Phycisphaerae bacterium | reverse complement strand
GGGGGCCACGGTCTCCCACGGCTCGCGCCGTGGGCTATTACCTATCGTGCCTTCGACACTCGAAGACCCGGCGCCTGCATGAGTTACGCTGCCAGAAAAAGCAGTCACACCCTCTGAACCTTAGGTAGGAGTCGCTGCGGTCCCAGTTCTCGCCGTCCTTGACGATTCGGGTGATGCGTCGGCCGAGGGCGTCGTAGCGGTACTCGGCTAGGGCGTCGCCGGGACTGCAGCCTTCCGCGGCGGCCCTTGTCGCTTGACGCCGGCCGCGGCGCCAAGTATCGTGACCCGTGGCAGGCAAGCGACCTTATTGGAGGGGGCGGCGCTTGCGTCGGTCGAGGCATATCGGGATGACACGGGGCGGGAATCGGCATCTTGTCGCGGTCCTGGCGGCACTGGTCCTTCTGGCCTGTGCCTCGACGGTGATGGCGCAGAACGTCCCCGCCGGGCCGGAACTCGACGTCGTGGTCGAGACCAACCTCCGCGAGACGCCCGAGCACCGTAAGGCCTACGTGGCGGCCTTGCTCGGGAACGCCCGCAAGTGCCTGGCAGGGCTGGTGGCCGAGAAGGCACCCGATCCGGCGACGCCTCCGCCCGACGGCGCGGCACCGTACCGGCTGTTCATCCGGCACCATGGGAAAGTCGAGGTCGACGAGACGTCGTCGGCGGCCAAGGGCATGGGAGGCGCCGGCGACGGCGTTGGGCGACTCATGGCCCGTCAGCGGGGCACGTTTCTCTTTCGCCTGGCGAAGTGGTCGGGGTCGGCGTATCCGACCGAGGACCAGTGGACGAGCGAGTTCGCCACGTCGCATTTTCTGGCGATGCCGCTGGGCGCCAGCGCCGAGGATTTGGTCGAGTACCGCCACGAGGCCCTCATGCTGGCCATGCCGCACGCCATCACGTCGGCCCTGTTGGACCACGTCCTGCCCATCCGGGTGACCGAGACGGCCGGCGAAAGCGGCTCGGCCAAGACGTACCGGATCCTGGTCGAAAACCGGTCGCGGTGGTCGCTGCGGAAACTGGCGGTCCGGGTCATCTGGTGCGAGAAGCCGGGGCAGAAGTGGTATCGGTATCGGGCCGAGGCGGGGTACGACGGTTTTCTCGCGCCGGGCAAGCAGGTCGAGTTGGCCGGCACGGCCGCGCTGGCGCCCTCGGAGTTTGTCTGGGAATACGAGTTGCCCACGCAGATCGAGGCGGTGCCGACGTTTGCGCCGGGCAGCGTGCCGCCGGGCCGGCCGAAGTAGCCGCCGGCGGCGGTCTGGGGAAGGAGTGTTTCCGATGCGTCGTTACGACATGCGCCTGGCTTTGGCCTGTGGCTTGCTCGCGGTACTTGCTGCAGCGGTGGCGGCGCACGCGCAGCCACAGAAGTCGAAGCGCGAACTGGACGTGGTTGCCAAGACGGCCCTGCGCATCGCGCCCGAGCACACCGAGAGCTACGAGTCGCTGCTGTGGGAGCAGGCCCGGCTGTGCCTGGGCGGCCTCGTGGCCAAGCTGGGAGACAGACCCTCGAAGCGACCGGCCGACGGCGAAGCGTACTTCCGCCTGACCATCGAGCACACCGGCACCGTTTCGGTGGACAAGGCGCTCAAGACCGAGGTGTCGCTCGTCCCCAACACCGGCTCGGCCCAGTACGTCCTGACCCGGCAGAAGGGCAACTGCAAGTTCCGGTTGGCGCGATGGAAGGGCAAGGCCTACGAGACGGTCGATGAGTGGTCGAGCGAGTTCACCGCCAACCACTACGAGGTGGTGCCGCCCGGCTTGCCCCAGGCCGACCTGCCCAAGTGGCGCAAGATCTCCCTGATGCGGGCCGGCCCCGACGGCGTCCGCCAGGGCATTCTCGACCACCTGCTGCCCATCGAGGTCATCGACTCCAGCGGAACGCCCGGGTCGGCGCAGACGATTAGGATGAAGGTCACCAACAAGGCCCCGTGGCCGCTCGCGTCGCTCAAGGTTGTCATCTTCTGGTGCGAGAAGACCGGCAAGAAGACCCAGCGGTACACTGCCACCCTGAACCACAGGGGTCTGCTGATGCCCGGCCAAGCGGCGACCCTGACCGGGAGAGGCGATCCGGTGGAGACATCCTACCCGCACGAGTTGCTCGTGCCGGTGGTCATCACGGCCCTGCCGACGTTCGATCCGAGCCATGGTCCCATGTGGGTGCGCCGGCAGGTGGAGGCGATGAAGGGCGCCACCGGCGAGGCGCGCGAGCGGGCCGCCCGCGAGGTCGAACGGTACATTGGCCGGATGACGGCCGCCGAGGCCCAGATGGCTGTCGCGGCGCTCATGCCGCTGCTGGCCGTCGATGCGCCCAAGAGCGAAGCCGACAGCCCCCTGGATGTACGACGCCTGCTGGAGATGATGGGCCGGCCGGCGATTCCGCTCCTTGCCGACGCCCTGAAGCACGAGAACGCGGGCATGCGCCTTGGCGCGGCCCTGCTTTTCCAGGGGCTGAGGACGAGCGACCCGGCGATCATCGAACGGTTGCGCGAGGCCCTCAAAGACCCGTGCGAACCCGTCCGCGCCGCCGCCGCCAAGGCGCTCCAGGCGTGCGGGGTGCCGGTGGTGCCGACAGAAGAGGCGAAGCCGTAGGGGCGCCGGAACGTAAGCCGCGGCAGCGGGCGCGTGGCGTTAGAGCAGTTCACGCTTGATTGTAGCGATAGCCACAGTGCCCAAACCAGGCGACCGCATCCGAATCCGTAATCGTTTGCAGCGCGGCGGCGATGGCTCGGAACAACGCCTCCTCCGTTCGGGCTTTGACCTTCCGCAAGA
>DATKZB010000231.1:0-21326 GCA_035528235.1 Phycisphaerae bacterium | reverse complement strand
CGACTTTCCGCCGGGCGCGGGCGACGTGGCCGTGCCCCTCGTTGGCGGCGTGCCGCTGTCGCGCGGCGCCCTCGCGTCGGCCGAGAACGTGCGGCTTCTTGGGGCCGATGGCAAGGAGGTGCCGTGCCAGGTCGCGGCCACGGCCTGGTGGCCCGACAAGAGCATCAAGTGGGTCCTCGTCGACGCCGTGCTCTCGCCCCGCCAGGCACAGTCGCTCGCCCTCGAGTACGGCCCCGCCGTTCGCCGCGCGGCCGTGCCCGACCCGCTGAGGGCCGCGGCTGAGGGCGACGGCGTCGGCATCTTGGGCGGCGGCGTGACGGCCGCCATGTCGCGGGGCGGAGGCGTCCTGGACGCCTGCACGCTGGCCGGGCGGACGCTGGTGGAGGACGGTAAGCCCGCCCGCCTCGTCCTGAACACACTTCGCATCGCCGACGGCGCCGGCGGCAAGGCACTCCCCACCCATACCTATGTTTGCCGCGATCCCGAGGCGCTTATCGACGTCGGCAAGGCCGAGGTCCAGGAGTTGGCCGTCGAGTCGTCCGGGCCCATCCGCGCCACCGTCCGCCTGCGCGGCCACGTGCGGCTGGAGCACTTCGGCGCCACGCTGCCCGAGGACGTGACGAAACGCGAACCCGCCGGGCGGGTGCCGTTCTCGCTGCGCCTGAGTTTCTACCGGGGGTGCCCGGTCGTCTACGGCCAGCACCAGATTATCTTTTCGGGCGAGCCCGACTGCGACTTCATCGCCCGCTGGGCCATCGAATTGCCCGGCCAGGCGGGCCCGCGCGGCCGGCTGGTGCTGGAACCCGGCGTCGAACTCGACACGGCCGACGGCCTCGCGACTCTCGCGCGCGGGCCGACGCGCCGCCTCTGTTGGGCGCGGACGAAGACCGGCTTCGCGCTCATCCGGCAGGGGTGGGAGAATCGGCCCGCGGGCATCATGCACGCCGCGGGCTCGGCCTTCGTCGATTTCTGGCCCGAGGCCGCCGGCGTCTGGGACCTCCGGCGGTACGCCCGCGAGTGGGCCGTCGGCGAGAGCGGCGACACGAAGGACGCCGAGGCGATGCTCCGCTATGCGAAGTTTGCCGCGCGCGGCATGGCGAAGAGTCACGACTTCGTCTTGTGGGCTGGCGGCGCCTCCGCCGGCACCGCCGAAGCCTTGGCCGGCCGCGCGCTGCTGCTCGCGCCGCCCGCCTGGTACGCCCGGAGCCAGGCGCTCGGCCCCCTGGCTCCCGAGCAATCCGACGGGCCGTACGCCGCCATCGACGCCACCACCCGCCGGCGCCTCGATTACATGCTCTTCTGCCAGGACCTGTACCGCTGGCACGGCAAACTCGCGTACGGGTTCTGGCAGACCCGCTTCGGCGAGGTTCACCGGACCGACCGGTGGGAGAACGATTACGGTCGCTGGGCCTGGTCGCTGAACGACGGGGCCGGCCGCGTCGGCCACGTCCTCATGAACCAGTTTCTGCGCACGCTCGACCGCCGGTACCTCGACGCCGGCCAGGCCTTCTGCCGCGCGACTTACGACACCGCCATGGTCCACACCGAGCAGCACCTCGAGGGCGCCCGCAACTGGTGGACCGCCAAGGGGTGCACGCACCGGCACAACGTCCAGCCGTTCGGGTGCCCGTACATCGGCATGCGCGGGTCGCAGCCCAGCGGCCAGCGGGTCCTGTACTTTCTGACGGGCGACGGTGTCATCGCCGACGGTCTGGAACTGGTGGCCGACGCGTGTTTCCGCTACGCCGAGGGTGCCCGCGGGCGGCTGTGCAACTCGGGCGGCAGCGACGGTCAGGGCTCCGCCGCGTGCGCCCTCCTGTGGAAATACGAAACGACCGGCGACCCCAAATATCTCGACGCCTGCCGCAAGGTCCTCGATGCCAGCGGCCTCGTGCCCCCGAAAGACGCGAAGGCCCTCGGCTACGGTCCCGACTTCGGCCTCTTCAACGCCGCGGGCGAATACGCCGACCTCTCGGGCGACGAGGCGTTCCGGCGGCGCGTCGTCGAGGTCGCGCGGATGGGCCTCGCGGCCAAGGAGCCCGGCCCGTTTCTCTATCCCATCGCGATGGCGGCGCGCTGGACCGGCGACAAGGCCCTCCGCGACGGCCTGGCCCGGGCGCTGGAATCGTGGCAGGCGTCGCGCGGCGAGACGCTGGCCGAGTTGCCTCCCGGCCAGTGGCCCGGCCACGCGGGCTGGCGCGTCGCCCGGGCCAACTGGAACGTCGTCCGCGACGTGCCGTGCGCCCTGGCCGTCGTCGCGCCCGCGCCGAAGGCGTTGTCCTGGCCGAGGTTGCGCCCGAACGCCGCCTCCATGCCCGCCCATGCGCCGGCGGACTGGTTCAGGCCGGGCGGCGCGCTCCGCATGGAGGAGGTGGAGCGCATCAACCGGTCATGGTCGGACTCGGGCCAGACGGTGCGCGAAGCGTCGTTGAAAGCCGGCGCCGCCGAGTGGCGCGTCCGCCAGGCGATCGCCGACGACGTCCGCGTCTCGGGCGCCGCGCCGCTGGCCGGGCCCATCGTGCCGTACGTGGACCTGGTGACGCCGCGCGGCGACGACCTGCGGCTCGTGGCGAAAATCGAGACGCTGGAAGGCCGCGTCACGCGCGTCCGCACCGAGAAGAGCGGCCTCGTGCTGGCCTCCGGCGACATCGGCCCCGGCACCTTCGAGGCATACCTGCTGGCGTGTCCGGCCGACGGCGTGGCGGCGATTCACCTGGGCGTCAACCTGGCCCTGCCGCCCGACGCCGGCCGCATCGCGTCGTGGGGGCTGCGGGTGCCGCTGAAACTCTCGGCCGACGCCCACGCCATCCAGGCGACCGCCCCCGGCCGCTTCCGCCTCGAGCGGTGCCGCCTCGACCAGAACGACGAGCGAATCCCGAACTGGCTGACCAGCGAATACAACCACGGCGAGGGCGCGCCCTTGTGGCCGACGTGGCGACTGTTCGGCGTCCGCTACGGGCCGGACGAGAAGACGTGCATCTGGAAGGCCAACCGGCCCGACACGTCGCCGCTGCTGTGCGACGAAGGCACGGTGGCCTGGCTCGACGTCACCGACCGCGGGGCCAAACCGGCGTGGGGCCTGACGGTGCGCATGACGCCGCTGGACACGGGCCCCCACCATGGCGTCCGCGCGAACCTGGAGACGGGCCTCGTCGAGGTCCAGTTCCACGACGCCGCCGCGCCGCCGCCGAATCCAGACGGCCTGGCCGAGGGCAGCCGGGGCAAGGTGGCCGAGCAACTCCGGGGCCGGCACGTCGGCGTGGCCGACCTCATCTTCCACGATGGATGGCGGCCGCCGCTCGCGAAGCCCGAACTCTCGCGCGAGCAGTACGAGCGGTTTCTCAACGACCTCGACTACGGCGGCAATTACGGCCTGATGGCCCTGCGGTTCTGCCTCTCGACCACGCACCAGGTCCAGGGCCGCCAGTGGGCCGAGCGGGTGAGGGACTTGGGGCTCGAGCCGCGCGAAATCCTGTACGCCATGCTCTGGCGCGACGGTCTGGCGCGGCACTGCGAGAAACTGGGCGTCGCCTGGGACGCCGCCGACCCGGAAGGTTCCGTGCGGCGGGTCATCGACCATTACCGCCGGTAGCGGCCGTGGCACACGGTGGGGCGTCTTGAGATTGGGACTTTGCGCGGTGGGTCCCCGCACCCACCGCCCGAATCCAAGTGTCACGGGGAGCGCGGCGGGTACGGGGACCCGCCGCGCAAACACACGGCCGGGCAAGACCGGCCGTGGCACACGCTGGGAGTTCTCTTTCACGGCTTGGAAGCAAGCCGTGGCACGTGCGGGAGATCTTTGATCACGGCTTGCAAGCAAGCCGTGGCACGTGCGTGTGGCGGTGGTATAATGCCGCCTCGTTCCACCGTCCCATAAAAGGAGAGAACTATGCGACGTTACTGGCTGGCTGTGGTGGGTCTCGCCGTTCTGGTCGTTGTCGTCGCGGGGGCCACGGTGTACTGTGGCGAGCCGGCCAGGATGAGCGACGCCGAGCGGGCCGAGTTCGTCAAGAACTTCAACCGCACCGGTCTGGACACGACGCCGGGCGACGCCATGTTCCTGCGGATTCTGGTCGAGGCCCGCGGGGCGAAGCGCGGCGTCGAGGTGGGGTCGTTCAAGGGATTCGGCGCCATCAACATGGGCATCGGGTTCGAGCGGACCGGCGGGCACCTGACGACGCTCGAGATCGACCCCAGGATCGCCGAGGAGTGCCGCGAGAACCTCAAGAAGGTCGGACTCGAAAAGACCGTCACGTGTGTCACGGGCGATGCCCTCAAGACGCTGCCCACGCTGGAGGGCGAGTTCGATTTCGTCTTCCTCGATGCCCAGAAGAGCGATTACTTCAAGTACTTCAAGGCCATCGAGCCCAAACTGAAGGCCGGTGCCGTCATCGTGGCCGACAACGTCATCCGCTCGGCCGGGGCCGTAAAGGACTTCATGGCGTACCTCCAGGAGAGCCCGGATTACGAGGTGGTGGTCATCCGGGCGTCGATGGAAAAGAACGACGGCATGTCCGTGGCCTATAAGATCCGCTAGCCCCACAACGTTACTTGTTGCGCGGCGGCCTTCTCAGGCCGCCGCGAGGGGGCTCACGCAGGTTCCTGGCGGCCTAGGAAGGCCGCCAGGCGGGATGGAGTAGTCAATGAGCGTTGCAGGATTAGCCCTGGCCTCTGCGAACCCGGAGCAAAGGAGTCGCCGATGAACGGTTGGCCCATTCTGGTGATGTCGCTCGTGGCCGTCTCGGCCCTGGCGTCGTGGGCGTGGGCCGACGAAGGCCGCGTGGCGTCGGTCGAGCGGCCGCCCACCGCCGGGCGGAACCCGTTTTACCCGTCGAACCGCGAGCCGCTGGCTGCCAGCCCGCTCGCGAAACTCCCCATCGGCGCCATCCGGCCCAAGGGGTGGTTGGGCCACATGCTGCGCCTGGAGGCCGAGGGCATGACCGGCCGCCTGACGGAAATCAGCCCCTGGTGCAAGGTCGAGGGCAACGCCTGGCTCAGCCCCGAGGGCAAGGGCCACAGCCCCTGGGAGGAACTGCCGTACTGGCTGAAGGGTTTCGGCGACCTCGGGTACGTCCTGGGCGACGAGCGGATCACGAAGGAGGCCCGCCGGTGGATCGACGGCATCCTCTCGAGCCAGCGCGACGACGGCTGGTTCGGCCCGCAGGCCAACCTGACGAACGTGGGCGGCAAGTCCGACATCTGGCCCAACATGGTCGCGCTGAACTGTCTCCAATCGTTCTACGAGGCTACCGGCGACGAGCGGGTCCTGCCGTTCATGACGAAGTACTTCCGCTGGCAGGCGTCGGTGCCCGAGAACGACTTCATCGTCGGCTCGTGGCAGAAGGTCCGGGCGGGCGACAACCTCGAGAGCATCTACTGGCTCTACAACCGCACGGGCGAGGCGTGGCTGCTGGACGTGGCCGCCAAGGTCCATCGCCGGACCGACAACTGGACCGACGGCGTGGCCAACTGGCACGGCGTCAACTTCTGCCAGTGTTTCCGGCAGCCGGCCGTCTACTGGATGCAGGCCGGCGACGCCAAGTTCCTCCGCGCCACCTATCGCAATTACGACGAGATGATGGGCCTGTACGGGCAGGTGCCGGGCGGCATGTTCGGGGCCGACGAAAACTGCCGCAAGGGCTACGACGACCCCCGCCAGGGCGCCGAGGCCTGCTCGATGATCGAGTTCATGCACTCGTTCCAGATGCTCGCCCGTGTCACCGGCGACCCCCTCTGGGCCGACCGGTGCGAGGAGGTGGCGTTCAACTCGGCGCCCGCCTCGCAGCCGGCCGACCTCAAGGGCCTCCATTACCTGACCGCGCCGAACCAGGTCGTCCTCGACTCGAAGAACCACGCCCCCGGCGTCCAGAACGGCGGGTGCATGTTGGCCTACAACCCGCACGAGTACCGGTGCTGCCAGCACAACGTCTCGCACGGGTGGCCGTACTACGCCGAGGAACTCTGGCTGGCCACGGCCGATGCGGGTCTCTGCGCGTCGCTGTACGCCGCTTCGGAGGTCGAGGCCAAGGTCGGCGACGGCACCAAGGTCCGCATCGTCGAGACGACCGACTACCCGTTCGAGGGCCGCGTGACGCTGAAGGTCTCGGCGCCCAAGGCGGTGCGGTTCCCGCTGTACCTGCGCATTCCGCGGTGGTGCGAGGGTGCGACGGCGGCGGTGAACGACCGCGCGCTCGACGCCAAGGCCAAGCCGCTCGAGTACCTCGTCATCGACCGCACCTGGGCCGATGGCGACACCGTGACGCTGGACCTGCCGATGCGCCTGGCCGTCCGCGTGTGGGAGAAGAACAAGAACGCCGTCTCGGTCGATTACGGTCCGCTGACGTTCTCGCTGGCGATCGGCGAGAAGTGGACCCGCTACGCCGGCACCGACGCGTGGCCGGCTTACGAGGTCCATCCGACCACCGCCTGGAACTACGGTCTGGACATCGACCCCGCCAAACCCGAGGCCTCGATCACCCTCGTGCCGCGCGAGGGCCCCGTGGCCGACCAGCCGTTTACGGCCGAGGCGGCGCCCGTCCGGCTCCAGGCCAAGGCCCGCAAGATTCCCGAGTGGCAACTCGATCGGTACGGCCTGGTGGCGGTCCTCCAACCGAGCCCGGTCTACACGAAGGAGGCGGTCGAGACGGTGACGCTGATTCCGATGGGGTGCGCGCGGCTGCGGATCTCGGCCTTTCCGCAGGCGAGCGCCGACCCCGACGTTCACCACTGGGAGCGGCCGCCCGAACCCGCGTACCAGGCCAAGGCGTCGCACTGCTGGGGGGCCGACACCGTCGAGGCCCTCAGCGACGGCCTGCTGCCGAAGAACTCCAGCGACCACACCATCCCGCGGTTCACCTGGTGGGACCACAAGGGGACCACGGAATGGGTCGCGTGCCGGCTGGCCAAGGCCCAGGCGGTGGCGGAGTGCGACGTGTACTGGTTCGACGATACGGGCGGCGGCCAGTGCCGCGTGCCGGCCTCGTGGCGGCTGCTCTACAAGGACGAGGACGCATGGAAGCCGGTCGTGCTGACGGGCGGCGCGGCATACGGCACCGCGAAAGACACGTTCAACCGGGTCGCGTTCGAGCCGGTCTCGGCCCGGGAGTTCCGCCTCGAGGTCCGCCTCCAGGAGAACTTTTCGGGTGGCATCCTGGAGTGGCGCATCGGCCCGAGGCCCAAGAAGGAATAGAGGTGATGCCATGACCGACACCGCGAGCCCCGCGCGGATGTATCTGGACGAGTTCCGGCCGCGGCCGGAACTCGTTGTCGACGCGCATCCGCTGGAGCGGTCGCGATTCGCCGCCATCGACGCTGCGCCGGGCCGTCGGCGAGGGGGCACGGGGCCTCAAGATCTTCAAGGAACTCGGCTTGCGGCACCGCGACGACGCCGGGCGGCTCGTCCTGCCGCACGACCCGAGAATCGGCGACGTCTTTGCCGCGTGCGCCGACCTGAAGGTGCCCTGCCTGTACCACGTGGCCGACCCGCGGGCGTTCTTCCGGCCGCTCGACGGGTTCAACGAGCGATGGGAGGAACTGCGCGCCCGCCCCGAGTGGCACTTCTTCGGGCCGGAGTTTCCGAGTTATGAGCAACTGATGGAGTCGCAGGAACGGCTGATCGAAGCGCACCCCGGCACCCTCTTCCAGGCGGCCCACGTGGCGAGCGCCTCGGAAGACCTGGGGTACGTGCGGCGGCTGCTCGACCGGTATCCGAACCTGAACGTCGACATCTCGGCCCGCATCGCCGAACTCGGCCGCCAGCCGTACACCGCGAGGCGGTTCTTCGTGGAGTACGCCGACCGCATCCTCTACGCCACCGACCAGACGCCGGTGGCCTCGGTCCAGCGCGTCCACATGCGGTTGCTGGAGACGCGCGACGAGTACTTCCCCTACCACCCCGGCGACGAGCAGGGCCAGGGACGCTGGCGCATCTACGGCCTGGGCCTGCCCGACGACGTGCTCGAGAAGGTCTACTTCCGCAACGCCGAGCGGCTGTACGGCCGGCCGTGAGCGGCGCAGGGGGCGGGGTGGGCGGCGGCAGGTTCCGCTTCGACCACGGCGCTCGACGTGACGATCCAGGCCCAGATTCTGGACCTGATGCGGGGCCTCCAGGCCGAGTCCGGCATGTCGATCCTGCTGATTACCCACGACCTGGGCGTCGTGGCCGAGATGTGCAGCCAGGTGGCGGTTATGTACATGGGACGGATCGTCGAACGGGCCGCCACCGACGCCGTGTTCCACGATCCGCTGCACCCGTACACGGCGGCGCTGCTCGAGTCGATACCCGGCGCGAGGGGGAGGCGCAAGGGCCGCCTCCGGGTCATCGCCGGGTCGGTGCCCGACGCGTTCGAGCAGATCGCCGGGTGCCCATTCCATCCGCGGTGCCCGCTGGCCGAGCCGGGGTTGTGCGACGGGGGCGACAGGCCGCCTCTGGTGGAACTCAAGGACGGTCACGCCAGCGCCTGCCGGGTCCGCCAGCGGGAGGCCGGCCGACATGGTTGACCACGGCGAGCCGCTGCTCCAGGTGTGCGACCTCGTCAAGCACTTCCCCATCCGGGGCGGGATGCTGGGCCGGACCGTCGGCTGGGTCCGGGCGGTCGACGGCGTCAGTTTCGCCCTGCGTCCGCGCGAGTGCCTGGGCCTGGTGGGCGAGAGCGGATCGGGCAAGACCACCGTCGGCCGGGCCATCCTGCGGGCCGTCCGGCCGACCGCCGGCGACGTTCTCTTCCACGCCAGTGGCGCGACCGTGAACGTGGCGACGGCCGACAAGGCCACCGTCCGCGGATTGCGGCGGCACATGCAGATGATTTTCCAGGACCCGTACTCGTCGCTGAACCCCCGGATGACCGTGCTCGACATCATCGGCGAGCCGCTGCTGTGCCACGGCATGCGCCGCCGCCGCGACCGCGAGGACCGCGTCCGCGATCTGATGCGGCAGGTGGGCCTGCGGCCCGAGCACCTGAGGCGGTATCCCCACGCGTTCAGCGGCGGTCAGCGGCAGCGGATCGGCATCGCCCGGGCCCTGGCCCTGGAACCCAAACTCATCGTGGCCGACGAGCCGGTCTCGGCCCTCGACGTCTCGGTCCAGGCCCAGGTCCTGAACCTGCTCCAGGAACTGCAGGAACGGCTGGGCCTGACGTACCTGTTCATTGCGCACGACCTGTCGGTGGTGCGGCACATTTCGGACCGCGTGGCGGTGATGTATTGCGGGTGGTTGATGGAACTGGCCGCGGTCGGCGACCTCTTTGCCCGTCCGCTGCACCCGTACACCGAGGCGCTGCTGTCGGCGGTGCCGGTACCCGACCCGCGTCGGCGGCCGCGGCGGATCATCCTCGGCGGCGACGTGGCCGACCCGAGCGACCCGCCGCCGGGGTGCCGGTTCCACCCGCGGTGCCGGTACGCGGCGATCGGTGCGGCCGGGAAGTGCCGCCGCTCGGCGAGGTCGAGCCCGGGCACGTCGTCCGGTGCCACCGGGCCGATGAACTTTCGCTCGAAGGGGCAGGTACGAGTTAGCCGCCCGGCTTGCCGGGCGCGAGCCGTGTCGGCGTAACGCACGGCTTGCCAGCAAGCCGTGGCACGTGAAAAGCACAGGGAGGTCACCGGGCGTGAGGTTCGTCCTGAAACTCGTGGCGATGCTGGCGGCGGTCGTCCTGGGCCTGGCGATCCTGGTCCAGGCCGTGGCGTACGTCACGTGGGCGCTATCGCCGGCGGGCGACGTGTCGCTGGAGGCGCTCGACGCGATTCCGGCCCCCGACCGCAACCCGGTCGATGCGAAGGCCGTCCACACGGTCTCGGAATGGCCGGCCGACAGGCCCCGCCGGTTCCAGGAGGCGCCGGCGCTCGCGGCGCGGGTCCGGGCGGGCGACCTGCGGCCGGTCGAGGAGCGCGTGGGCGCCGAGCCGCTGGTCATCACGCCGCCCGAGCAGTGCGGCCCGTACGGCGGCACGTGGGCCCGGCTGGCGACAAGCCCGTCGGATGTGGGCGTGTACCCGGCGCGGATTGCGTACGAGCACCTGGTCCGCTGGGGACCGATGGGCCGGCGGCTGTTGCCGAACGTGGCCGCGCGGTGGGAGGTGGCGGACGGCGGCCGCACGTACACCTTCCACCTGCGCCGGGGCATGCGGTGGTCCGACGGGGCGCCGTTCGGGGCACACGACATCCTGTTCTGGTACAAGCACGTCATCCAGAACAAGGAGCTGACGCCGGTGGCTCCGCGCGACCTCTTGCGCGGGGGCCGGCTGGTTGAGGTCGAGGCGGTGGGCGACGACGACGCGTGCGTGCGGTTCCGGTTTGCCGAGCCGCACGGCATGTTCCTCCAGCGGGTGGCGTCGGAAGGGTGGGCCGAGGCCATGCTGCGGGCGCCGGCCCATTACCTGAAGCGGTTCCACCCCGACTTCGTGCCGCAGGAGCAACTGGAGGCCGAGGCCCGCCGGCACCAGTTCGATTTCTGGTACCAGTTGTTCGGCGACAAGAACGACTGGCGGAACGAGGAGGCGCCGCGTCTGTGGGCGTGGGTGGTCCGGATTCCGCCGCCGGCGCTGCCGGTGGTCTTCGAGCGGAACCCGTACTACTGGAAGGTGGACGCCGAGGGCCGGCAGTTGCCTTACATCGACCGGATGACGTTCGAGATTCTCGACGAGGAGGTCATCAACCAGAAGGCCATCGCGGGCGAGATGGGCATGCAGGGCCGCCACATCCAGTTCGAGAATTACCCCCTGTTCATGGAGAAACGCCGCGCGGGCGCCTACCCGTACCGGGTGCTGCACTGGATCGACTCGCTGGGCGGGCGGACGGCCATCGGCCTGAACCTGAACCACAAGGACCCCGTGCTGCGCGGCCTCATTGAGCAGCCGGACTTCCGCAAGGCGCTGTCGCTGGCCATCGACCGCAACGAGATCAACGAGGTCTGCTACTTCGGCGTGGGCGTGCCGCGCCAGATGGCCCCGCCGCCGTCGTCGCTGTACCGCGTGGCGGAGTACGAGAAGGCGTACGTCGAGCACGACCCGGCCGAGGCGAACCGGCTGCTCGACGGCATCGGGCTGACGAAGCGCGACCGCGACGGCTATCGCCTGCGGCCCGACGGGCAGGTGCTCGCCCTCTGGATCGAGGTCACGTTCTGGAACAACAGCCGCGAACTCGAACTGGTGGCCGAGTACTGGCGCGGCGTGGGCGTCAAGGCCGAGGTCCGTAACATCGCGCGGCAACTGTTCTACGAGCGCAAGCGGGCCCTGCTGCACGACTGCGCCGTGTGGGGCGGGGCCGACGAGCAGGTGCCGATTCTGGACCCGCGGTGGTTCCTGCCGTACAGCCCGGAGTCGATCCACGCCATCGGGTACGCGATGTGGTTCACGTCGAACGGTCGCCAGGGCGAGGAGCCCAGGGGGGACCTGCGGCGCGTCATCGACCTGTACCGCGAGATCGAGCAGACGCCCGACGAGGCGGGGCAGATACGCCTGTTCCGCGAGATCGCCGACCTCAACCGGCGCAACCTCTGGGTCATCGGCACCATCGGCCAGGTGCCGGCGCCGTACCTGGTGCAGGAACGGTTCCGCAACGTGCCGGAGGTGGCCATCGTGGGGTGGATGTTCCGCACGCCGGGCAACACGGCCCCGGAGTGCTACGCCATAGAGGAGAACTAGCGTGCTGGCAGTCATCGCGCGGCGGCTGTTCTGGATGGGGCCGACGCTTCTCGTAATCTCGATTATATCGTTCGGCATCATCCAGTTGCCGCCCGGCGATTACCTGACCTCGTACGTGGCCGCCCTGGCCGAGACGGGCGAGCCCGTCGACCAGGCCACCGTCGAGGCCCTGAGGGCCCGGTACGCCCTCGACGAGCCGTTCGTCGTCCAATACGGCAAATGGCTGTGGGGCTTGGTGCACGGCGACATGGGCATGTCGTTCGAGTGGAACCGCCCGGTGACCACGCTCATCGGCGAACGCATTCTGCTGACGAGCCTGATCTCGGTGGCGGCGCTGCTCATGACGTGGGCCATCGCCATACCCATCGGCGTGTTCTCGGCCGTCAAACAGTACTCGCTGGCCGATTACGTCTTCACCCTCGTGGGGTTCATCGGTCTGGCCACGCCGCCGTTTCTGCTGGCGCTGGTGCTGATGTACGTCTCGTACGCGGTCTTCGGCGTGAGCCCGGGCGGTCTGTTCTCGCCCGAGTACCAGAACGCCCCCTGGTCGTGGGCCCGGATGACCGACCTGCTGGCGCATTTGTGGGTGCCCGTCATCATCGTCGGCCTGTCGGGCACGGCCGGCATGATTCGTGTGATGCGCGGCAACCTGCTCGACGAACTCCGCAAGCAGTACGTCCTGACGGCCCGGGCCAAGGGCGTGCCGCGCGTCCGGCTGCTGCTGAAGTACCCCGTGCGCGTGGCCATCAACCCCATGATCAGCACCATCGGGTACCTGCTGCCGGCCATCATCTCGGGGGCGACCATCGTCTCGGTCGTCCTGGGGCTGCCGACGACCGGGCCCATGCTCCTGAGGGCCCTGATGAACCAGGATATGTACCTGGCCGGCAGTTTCGTCATGCTGCTGGCCACGCTGACCGTGGTGGGGACGCTGATTTCGGACCTCCTGCTGCTCGTGCTGGACCCGCGCATCCGTTTCGAGGGGCAGGCCCGGTAGGGCGATCCGATGACCGACGAGGTCGAACTCGAGTTGTCCGTCGGGCCGACGCCGGCCGGTCCCCAGGGGCGCGCGCCCGCGGCCGAGGTCTACACGGCGTCGCAATGGCGGCTCATGTGGTGGAAGTTCCGCAAGCACCGCGTGGCCGTGGCCTCGGCCGCCGTGGTCCTGGTGCTGTACCTGGCGGCGGCGCTGTGCGAGTTCCTGGCGCCGTATCCGCTCCAGTATCGCCGGACCGAGTACGTCTACGCCCCGCCGCAGCGCCTCCACCTCTTCTCGGACACGGGCCTGGAGTGGCGGCCGTTCGTCTACGGTCTCAGGGGCAAGCGGCACCCCGAGACGCTCCACCGGCTGTACGAGGAGGACCGCAGCCGCCGGTACCCGGTGCGGTTGCTCGTGCGCGGCGACCCGTACCGGTTCTGGGGTCTCTTCGAGGCCGACCTTCACCTGGTGGGCGTGGAGGAGGGCGGCACGCTGTTCCTGCTGGGCACCGATTCGCTGGGGCGAGACCTGTTGTCGCGCATCTTCTACGGGGCGAGGATCTCGCTGACCATCGGCCTCATCGGCGTGACGGTTGGTTTTGTGCTGGGGCTGGTCATCGGCGCGGCGTCGGGATATTACGGGGGTTGGGTGGACAACCTGATTCAGCGCGGCATCGAGATTCTGCGGTCGTTCCCGTCGATTCCGCTGTGGATGGCCCTGAGCGCCGCCCTGCCGCAATCGTGGACGCCGATCCAGGTCTACTTCGGCATCACGCTGGTGTTGTCGCTCATCGGGTGGACGGGCCTGGCGCGGGTGGTGCGCGGCAAGATTCTGTCGCTGCGCGAGGAAGATTTTGCGACGGCGGCCCTGGTGTCCGGGGCAAGCCAGTGGCGGATCATGTGGCGGCACCTCTTGCCGTCGTTCACGAGCCATATCATCGTCAGCCTGACGCTCACGATACCCGGCATGATCCTGGGCGAGACGGCCCTGTCGTTTCTGGGGCTGGGTCTGCGGCCGCCGATTACGAGTTGGGGCGTCCTGCTGAAGGAGGCCATGAACGTCCAGGCCGTGGCCCTGCACCCCTGGCTGCTGGTGCCGGCCCTGTTCGTCATCCTGACCGTCCTGGCGTTCAACTTCGTCGGCGACGGCCTCCGCGACGCCGCCGACCCGTACAGCCGGTAGAGCAGCCTGAGATCGCGCCAGCGCGGCGGGTACGGGGACCCGCCGCGCAAACATGTGTCACGGCTTGCCGAAGTGCTTGTCCGCGAAGTCGATGTACCGCAGCCAGTCGTACTCCGACAGGGCGTGACCGCCGCGGCGGACGTGGTAGCCGATGGCGCCCATGACGGGCGTGTCGAGGGGCGGCATGTCGTCGGCCGGCAGGCCCTCGGTGCCCAGGAGGCGATACACCGGGTCGGCCCCCTTGGCCGCGAGGAACTCGCCGCGCGGGTCGGCCCACAGGTCCTCGTCGGCGCTGGCCACGTAGACCGGCCGCGGCGCCATGAGGGCCACGAGCAGATGCTGGTCGATGGGCAGGTCGCCTTCCTTGGCGTTGTACTTCTTGAAGTTGCCGCAGAACCAGTGCGGGAACGACTTGTTGATCCGCTCCACCGCCTCGCCGCACCGCCGCCGCGACAGCGCCGCCCCGCCACACCCCGAGTCGTTCGAGATGACCATGGCGAACCGTTCGTCGGCCGCGCCCGCCCACAGGGATGTCTTTCCGAGGCGCGAGTGCCCCAGCACGGCCACGCGCTTGGCGTCCACGGCGGGGTCGGTTTCGAGATAGTCCAGCCCGCGGCCCAGGCCCCACGCCCAGGCGGCGATGCTGCCCCAGGCGTCGGCGGGCCGGTCGCCCGGCTTATCGAACAGCGGGTGCACGCCGTTCTTGAAGCCGTCGTCGAAGTCGGGGTCGATGTCGCCGTAGTAGATCGTCGCTAGGGCGTACCCGCGCGCCAGAATCGTCTCCACCGGGAAGGCGGCGCTGTCCTTGCCGCGCGACGCCTCCGGGGCCCGGTTCTCGACGACCTTGTCGCCGTTGCGCACCACCTGCGTCGCGAGCCGGATGGCGGGGTCGGCGTGGACGGTGTGGTTGCCGTTGAAGTTCAGGAGCAGGAACACCGGCACCCGGCCCTTGGCCCCGGCCGGCAGGTACAGGAGAAGGTCCAGGCGCGGCCCGGCCTCGTCGCCCGTCAGAAATATCGAGACCTGTTTGCGGACGGCCTTGCCCTGGAGCGCGTCGCGGGCCTCGTCGAAGACCTTGAAGGTCATCTTCTCGGGCCGGCCGGGCGCCCGGCCGTACATCTCGGTCTCGAACAGGCGCAGGACCTCGGCGCGGCGCCCGCGCCAGGCGTCGGCGTCGGCGACCGGCGTGTCGTCGGCCATCCGCAGCGCCTCCGGCAGCGTGTACGCCGGGACATTGGCCTCGTCGTAGATCGCGTCGGACCCGCGTTTCGTGAGCGACTCGACCAGGGCGCGCGGGGCCGTCCAGCCGGCGGCCTTGGGCGCGTCGGCGCCCGCGGCGTCGGCGGCCAGCGCCGCGACGGCGAGCATCGCCATCAGGGCCAGGCACGAGATGACCTCCACACACTCCGGACCGGCTGCCAGCATTCTCATCGCGTTTCTCCTTAGTGGTACGTTGTCAACTCCGCGAGAGCCTATCGAGATCCCGCGCGGTGGCCTTCCTAGGCCACCGCGCCTTGGCACACGCGCTCCCTCGCGGCGGCCTGGGAAGGCCGCCGCGCGCGGAATCAAGGAGTTGACAATGTAACGTTCGGTTCGGTTACTCGCCACGGGCGGGTCGGCGCCGACGTCAGAACGCGACGTCCAGCGACGCACCCTCCGCCTCCTTGACCGCGCGGACCTTCTCGATGGTCTTCCACGTGTCCGTATCCGGCTCGCCCACGCGGACGGTGTACGTGCCCTCTCGAAAAACCTTGGGCCGGAACGAGTTGCCCCGGATGCGCAGCGTGTAGACGACCTGGCCATCGGCCTCGTCGACGACCTGGACCACGGGGTCCGCCAGGCCCGTCACGCGCAGCGTGGGCAGGTACGCGGCGGCCTTGCGGCCGTCGTTGTCGAGTTGGTCGATCGTCCGGGGCCAGCCCTCGTACTGGCCGCCCGTCTTGGGGTCGGCCGGGTCGGCGAAGCGGGGCCAGCACTCGACCCCAATCCGGCGCGTCCGCTTGTTGAACCGGACGATGCCGTACCCGGGCATCTTGTCGTGGATGGCGGCGGGCTGCTTGCCCATCGGCCGCGGGTTCGTGTGGGCCCACACCGTGACGTGGTTGCCGAACGGGTCGAGGAACTCGCCGGTGTGTTCGGCCATGCCGGGGCCGAAGTTCCGCGCGGGCCTGGTCGGCACCCACGCCCGCGGGTAGAAGTTGGTGATCGACGGCACGCACATCGACCAGCCGGCGTCGTTCCAGTCGTCGATGCCGTGATGGACCAGCGTGGCCAGGTGCTGGTCGCCGCCGATCATGAAGGCGAAGCCGCGCCTCAGTTCACCCAGGGCCCGGTTGCGGCCGGTCTGGGGCCAGCCGTTCGAGTCGTAGTCGGCCACGAGGCGTTGGAGGTTGGGGCCGTGCAGCGTCGCAAGGTTCGCGAAGACGGTCTGCGACAGGGCGCACTTGAAATCGGCCCCGCGCCAGTCGGCGGCCCACTGGCGGAGGAACGCCAGTTGCCGCTCGCCCAGCAGCACGGCGCCCGGCACGTCGGCCGTCTTCGGGTCGAAGGCCGGGTCGGTCACGTGGTCGGCCCGGCCGCTCGTGGTCGGCGGCGCCAGCCCGTTGGGTCCCGACTTGAATTTGCGATCCTCCAGGATGGCGAACGAGACCCGCCCGTACGTCATCGCCGTGAAGTACACGTCGATGCCCTGCTCGACGGGCCGAGGGTCGAACGGGTCGGGCAGGTGGCTCGTCTGGGTCCGCTCGACCATCCGGACCCACTCGGCCGGCATGACGTACCCGCCCTTGTCGTCCTTGGCGGTGGCCCGGCCGCCCGCGCCCCACAGGTTGCCCTGGTACACGTCGTGGTCGTCGGGAACGCTGACGCTCGGCCGGTCGCGCACCAGGTCCGCGTACTCCCATCCGTAGAAGTACCATTTGCGGAGGTAATCGAGGACGGCCCTTTCGAGGGGGCCGCGGTGGCACCCGTATCCGCCCACGTTCTCGTAGATGTTGTCGCCCGAGAAGAACAGCACGTCCGGGTCGTGGGCCTTCACGTGCCGCACGAGGTCGGCGTTTGGGAACGTGTAATCGGCGTTGCCCGTGAAGGCCGCCACGACAATGGTCTCCTTGTCGACGGGGTCGCGGCGGACGGTGCCGCGCCAGTCATGCTCGGCTGGCTTGCCGTCGGGGCCGCGCAGGGCGTAGACCAGGCGGTACGGCGTGTCGCGCGAGGCGTCCCAGTTCTCGATGCGGAAGGTGGCGGTCCGGGCCAGGGGATCGATCGTCGCCTCGGCCAGGCCGGTCCAATCGGCGCCAGGCCCCTTGCGTATCTGGAGGTGGACGGTCGGCGTATCTTTCTCGCCCAGGGGCGGCATCTGGGCCGTCATCTTCAGGACCCCGCGGCTGAGCGTGTGCTGGGCGAACAGGATGGGGCCGAAGGCGCGGTCGTCGTGGGCCTCGACCTTTGTGCCCGCGACGCACCAGTTGCGGAACCAGAACCGCACGTTGCCGCGATAGGCGTCGCCGGCCCGGCCGCCCGCCTTCAGCGGGTCCGCGTGGCACACGAGCGCCAGGTTCCCGACGAGCCGGTCGGCGGCGACCCGGCGGCGGACTTCGGCCCGCGGCTCGCCCGACGTCGGGTCGTGGGCCGACAGGACCAGCCGGTATCCGTCGCCGTCGGGCACGGCCGAGAGGCGGAGTTCGACGTCGTCCAGCGGCACGGGCGCGGCCGGGTCGCCGCCCTTGGGGGTTCCGATGAAGAGTTCGCCCGCCGTGGTGACGCCGGCATCGAGCCCCCGTCCACGGCGGACGCTGTCGCGATAGTCGTCGAGGTCGCCCCGGATGCCGACGCGCAGCCCCGCCCAGCCGTTCGTCGCTCGGGCGGCCGGGTCGGCGAGGGGCCCCAGGCGGACGCTCATCCGCAGGTCGCCTTCGGCGGCGCCGAGTTGGCGCGTCAGCAGGTGGACGTTGCGGTTGCCGCCGCTGGCGATGCATTCGAGGCGGCCGTCGGCGATCCGCCAGTCCTGGAGCGGGTTGGTTCAGTACTCGGGTCCCGCCCACGGGCGAACGGTGTCGGTGGGCCAGGCGCTCTGGAACTCCTCGGCTCCACCGGTCCCCGCACAACAGCACACGAGAACCATCGCCGGCGCCAGAAGGATGCGCCTTCCCAGGCTCGGCGGCGTCATGCGGCATCTCCTTCAGAACGTTCCGGCTGCGTCCGCCGGCCCCGGCGTTCGGCCGTCACTTGGGTGCGGTTCGCAGATACGCCTCGGCCCGGCGGATGGCCGAGTTCAGGCCGCCGGCCACTTCCGGCGGAACCGCCTCGACCGGGACGTCGGGGTCGATGCCGTTGAACTCGATGGGCTTGCGGTCGGCGCGCCAGCGGCTTCGGACCGAAATGCGGATCGAGGCGATGCCCGAAGGGAAGGTCCACTGGCGCTTCGACGAACTCGATCCGGCCGTCTTCTCGCCGAACAGGCGGGCCCGCTGCGGGCTGGAAAAGGAACCGCCCTTGGCCCAGGCACGTTTGGCGCGCTCGTCCAGCACCGCCCGGGCGGGCTTGCCGTCGATGGCCACCACGAGGGTCCCGGTCTTCAGTTCGGCCTCGCGTCCTCTGGGCGGATACATGACCACGACCGTGTTCCTCAGGGCGGGCAGGAATGAGAGGCCGGGGTAGTACTCGGCCGGAGGCTGGGGCATCTGGGCCTTCGGATCCTGGATCGTCATGTGGGCGTCGCGCAGCACACCGATCGCCTCGACCACCAGACCCAGGAAGTCCGAGTCCGACCGGCACCGCCTGACTTGGGTCGCCAGACGCGCCTTCGCCGCGGCCCAGTCCTTCTGGATGCCCTTCAACTCGAAGAACGGATAGCCTTCGTCCACCTCCTTGAAGAACGCTCCCAGATCGGTCATGTACGTCCTCGGTGCCGCGGCCCCGCACAGCGGGACGAAGACCAGCATCGCCAGGCTGACCAGGACCCCCGCCGAAACCCGGCACGCGCGTCTACGTGGATGTGGCATCGGATTCCTCCGCACTGTCTCTGCCGGCCCGCAGCCCGGGCACCAACTCCAGCGGCATCGCCACGCGGACCGTCTTGATGCGGCAACAGTGCTGGCCGAAACGGGTCTGGCCGGCTAGGCCGAGCAGTTTCGTGGCGGCGAAGTCATCGAGGCCGGTGACGCGGGCCACCAGCGCCGCCATGGCCCCGGCGGCGTCGGCGACGGCCGCTTCCAGCGTCTCGCCCGTCCCGACGATCATCACCTGGTCGTCGCGGAAGATGGTGACGTGGTCGCTGACGGGCTCGGCCCGGACGCCGACGCGCAGCGTGACGGTGGCGGCACACTCGAGGCCCTGTCCGCCGATCTCGCCGTCGCCCATGACGGCGTGGACGTCGCCGACGATGAACCGGCCGCTCGGCTGCCGCACGGGGATGTGGACCGACGCCCCGGCCGCGAGGTCGCTCGTGTCCATGTTGCCGCCGAAGGGGCCGGCGTCCATGGTGTTCCAGGCGCCCGACTCGGGCGCGAGGCCCAGCACGCCGATCATCGGCCGCAGGGGCACGGCGATGCCGCGATAGCGGACCCGGCCGCCGACGATCTCGACGGCCTCCTCGCCGCCGCCGGGACCGGCCGAGACGTGGCCCGGCGACTCGGGCGCCACCTCCAGGATGTCGAACACCAGGGCCTGGCCCGGCCGGGCGCCCGCCACGGCGATGGGGCCCGTGCCGGGGTTGGGGCCGGGGGCACGGACGGGGCCGGGGCCGACGGCGTAGTCGAGGGCGCCGCGGCAGCGGATGCGCAGCGTGGCGCCGGGCGTCACCTCGACGGCAGGGGGGGTATCGGCTGCCAGGTCGCACACGAAACGGTCGCTGCCGATGTCGAGCGGCTCAGTCACGTCGTGGGCCTTGCGCGATTCCTGCACCGCCTGCCGTGCCGGGTCAGGAGACCCGGCACGCTTGTGCTTGAGATGTAGGCCGCGGCGTGCCGGCGGTTTCCCTAGTCCTACAATGTTACTTCGCTACTTCATCCCGCCTGGCGGCCTTCCTAGGCCGCCAGGAACACACGTCAGGCCCGATCGCGGCGGCCTGGGATGGCCGCCGCGCGGCAAGTAGAGTTGTAGGATCAGCGCTGCTGGAGGAACACGAACACGCCCTTCTTGTTCGAGATGACGATGTCGTGGAGTTTGTCGCCGTTGAAATCGTCCACCACGAACTGGGTGCCGACGCCGGAATCGTCGTCAATCTGGTGCGCCACGAACTCGACCTTGCCCTTCTCGGGCCGCTTGAGTTCGTACCAGAAGAGGAGCGCGGGGTCCTTGCCGCCGGGGTCGCCGCCGCCGTGGGCGAAGTGCCGCTTGCCAATCACCAGGTCGAGCAGGCCGTCGCCGTTCATGTCAACGATGTGCACGGCGTGCGACTGCGACCAGTCCTTGCTGATGAGGTGCTCTTTGAACTCGGGTCCCTTGTCGCCCTTGGTCTGCTCGTGCCACCAGATGCCGTAGTTGTGGGCGGAGGAGGTGACGACGTCGGCATCGCCGTCGCCGTCGATGTCGTAGACCTGGAGGTCGGCGCAGTCGGGCCCCAGTTTGGCGGGGTGCCACTTCCAGTCGGGCTGGGTCCGGTCTTCGGGGGCTTCCCACCAGCCCTCCTTGACGAGGACGTCCTGGCGGCCGTCGCCGTTGACGTCGCCGACACCCAGGCCGTGGCTGTACGGCTCGGTGCCGGGGGCCTTGGGGCCGGCGATGCGGTGCATGTCCCACGGGGCCTCGACGTCCTTCGAGGCCGAGAACCACGCCATGACCCCCTCGGGCTGGACGCCGCACAGCAGCACCTTGCGGCCGGTGCCCGCGAAGTCAGCGAACACCGAGGTCTCGTTGGCGGCGCTCTTGGCGACGAGGCGCTGCTTCCAGTGACCGGGCTGGTTCTTGGGGTTCTCGTACCAGAAGCACTCTTTGCCGGGCCAGGTGACGACGATGGAATCGATCCAGCCGTCGCCGTTGACGTCCTGGGAGAAGTTCTGGAAACACTGGCTGTACCCGCCGGCGGGGTTGTACTGGCCGACCTTGCGGATTTCGTGCATCTTCCAGTCGGGGGCCTCGTACCAGACGTCGCCCGCGAAGATGTCCATCTTGCCGTCGTGGTTGATGTCGCCGATGGCGACGCCCTCGCTGCGGAAGGCCTTGTCGACCACGATCTTCTTGAACTTGACGTCCCGGGCCACCGCCGGCAACGCGACGCCCAACACGACTGCCGCCAGAGCCACTGCGATGAAACGTTTCATGGCCACCTCGCGAGTAAATGGTTTCTTTGGAGCCGTCCGCAACCTTTACCTGTATGGTACCCGTTCCAGGCGCCCGGTCAAGCCGGCGTGTGTCGTGTGAGACGATGACACCCTGACAAGAAGACCTTAGTCCTACAACGCAACTTCGCTACTTCATCCCGCCTGGCGGCCTTCCTAGTACTACAACGCTACACAGGCTCAAGATGGTTCATGCTGCCGGCCGATGGGACTGCCGGGGAATGGGCCCCGGGAGGCCATCGCCATGGA
>DATKZB010000230.1:0-2736 GCA_035528235.1 Phycisphaerae bacterium | reverse complement strand
GGGCCGCCCCCATACCCGCCAATCCCATCGGACCCATCGTGTCCATGCCCGCCCGCTGCACCGTTGCCAAGCGGGCCTGCCCTCTGGGTGCCGGACCCACCGAATCCCCCGCCCCCACCCACGCCGGGAATCCCGCCGTTACCAGACACGCCGCCTGTGCCGCCTTGCCCTTGGCCGCCCCCGATGCCGCCCCCGGCGCGGCCCTGCTGGCCCGTCGCCGCGAAGTTGAACGTGCCGGCCAGGGTGGCGTTGTTGCCCACGATGAACCGCACGCCGCGCTGCGTGCCCAGCCGCGCCGTGACCGTGTCGGCGGCCCCGACGTTGAAGTCTCCGAAGACCATGTATTCCCGCGCCCCATCCGCACCGAGGCCGCCGGCCTTGATGGTCGTGCCGTTCCACATCAGGCTCGACAGCCAGGTCGCGCCGTCGGTCGAGAGTTTCCCCGCATCGGGATCGACCGTAAGAGTCATCCCGGCGATTGCCGTCGTGGACGAAACCCAGACGGCGAGAACAACCACAAGGGAAAAGCGGAAGCGGTTCATGTTCCTTCTCCTCCAATCGCTACCCCGGTAAGGATCGTCTGCCGGCAATTGCCGTCAGGAGGTCATCGTGCTGTGACTTATCTCCGGTGTTACGGTTGTGCCTTTCTGTGTGGTGCCGACCTGGCGCCACTGCGCCAAGCGCAGCGAAAAGCGTCCGAAGAGTCTGAGCCGCTGGCTCAGCCTCCCCCGGACGCTCTGTCACGCACACGCAAAGGCCAAATCAGCGTCGCCCCTCAGTGGCGCCGCCGCAAACGGAAGGAACCTGCGTCTAATTCGTATCCTGCCCCCTATCAACTTCCTTGAGAATCCCCGGCGAGCGGGAACAAGGCCGTCTGGCCCAGGCCCGCCGTCGTCGACCGCGCGGCGACAGCGCACCCTCATCTTCTAGAGTCCAGTCTACTCCATAAAACCGCTTGTGTCAAGTCGGCCGGCGGAAACCGCCGGCCCCCGTCCTTTGCGGCGCCGCCACGCCATCGCCGCCAGACCAGCGCCCAGCAGGCCCATCGTCGCCGGCTCGGGCACAGCGGTCATCGTGACGCGGACCTCGTAGCCGAGGTGGATCAAGATTGGCAGGGACGAGACGCCCGGAGGGAGAACCGTGGCTATTACCGGCGGCGAGTTATCCAAGCAATCGATGCCGAACGTGCCCGTGCCCAGGTATGCGGAAATGTCGGACGGGTCGGTCACCGTCGTGCCAACCGGCACCGGGGTCGCGGTCAGCGTCTGGACCCAGTCGTTGCCGCTGTCGGCCTGATAGGCGTCCAGCGTGTCGATGCCGTCGGGGTCATCGTGCGGCTGCAGCGTGAAGATCTGCGCGATGCCGACGCCCTGGTGATGAATCGGCGTAAAGGGGACATCGGTCGAACTGAGGGTGATGTCGTACGACGGCGACCAGATCGTGATGTCCACCGGATCGGCGGTCTCATTATCAAAGGCCATCGAACCCATCGTCGGCAGAATCAATTCAATAGTCACGCCCGTCATCGTGACCCCTGGCGGCAACTCGTACTGGTCGAACGTCAGGGTTTCGTTGCCAGTGAAGGTCTGGGTGACGTCGTAGGCCACGAAGTCCGCCGAGGCGCCGGACGCCCTGACAAGCAGCAATGCCACTGCGAGGCAAAGGGTGCGAACGTTCATAGTGTTCCTCCGGATCCAGTCGGCAAAGCCACGCCGAGCGCGCAACAACACACGTTGGCTGCGTGCCGGTAAAGCCGAATTGGCGATAAAGGCGGTTACCCGTCTCCCAGGAGCCTTATGGGGCAGTATACTACAGGAACAGCGAGAACGCAATGACAAACCGGAATGACAGACCGTCAGGGCGACGTTTCCAATGTCTCGGCCTTAGCGCTGGATTGGGAAACAGGCAGATGAACTGTGGGGCCGCTATATGCGACACCATCGTTCGAATCCAGTCACCTCCCCCGCAATGTTTGAACCGTGCCCAGTTAGAGTATCGTCGTAAGTGCTTCTGTGGCAAGAAGAAAGCCGCACGACATTTCTGCCGCGCGGCTTCTCTGTTTTCTGGTCGGGGCGACTGGCCGAACTTCGAACGGCGCCCGGCGGCCGGCAGGCCCTTCGTCAGCGCCTTCTGCGGACCGTCCGAGCCCTCTCTCCTTACGGCGGCGAGGCTTGGGTGCGAGCCGGTCGCGGCGGGTGCGGCAGGTGTGGACCGTCGAATGCCGCGACCCCGACGGGCGGGTGCTTCGCGTGGCGGGTTTCCGGGACAAGGCGGCAAGCCAAGCCCTGGGCCGCCGCGTGGCGCGCCTGGCGGACTGCAAGGCGGCGCGGGAACCGCTGGACGCCGACTTGACGCAGTGGATCGAGGGCCTGCCCGGGCGCTTGCGGGACCGCCTCGCGGCCCTGAACCTGCTGGACGCCTCGCGCGTGGCCGCCGCGAAGCCCTTGGCCGCGCACCTGGCCGACTGGCGGGTGGCGCTCCTGGCCAAGGGGTGCACCGTTGCGCACGCGGACCTTGTGGCCGGGCGGGCGGCGCGGGCCTTTGCCGGGGCACGGGCCCTCGGCGACGTGACGGCCGAGCGGGTGCGGGGGTTCCTGGCCGACCTCCTGGAGCGCGGCCGGAGCCGGCAGACGCATAACTTCTATCGGCAGGCAGCCGGGCAGTTTTGCCGGTGGGCGGTCCGCGAGGGGCGCATGAGCGCAAGCCCGTTACTGAACGTCGCGGCGCTGAACGTGC
>DATKZB010000229.1:0-2461 GCA_035528235.1 Phycisphaerae bacterium | reverse complement strand
CAGATGGCGTCTTTCCAGATGACGGCCTGACCCCTTCGCAGGTCGATGGCTTTGGTCGGCATGGCACGGCCTCTCCACTGTCGCGTTCGGCTTCGGAAAGCACTTACACGCCCGACGGCGGCATTCTACCGCGCACCGGGGCCCCTTACCCTATCGGGAAACGCGCGCGAGGTCAACGGCAAATGGGGCGCGACGGGGACGCTCGAAGGGCACAGGCTGGCATATACTGAGGACACAGGCGGCGACCGGCGCCCGGCACAATGATCTTGACGCGGCCCGGGCCGTGTGTATAATACACACAGGATGAACAGCCGCGAGGTCATCAAGAGGCTTGAGGCCGACGGGTGGGTGCACGTGCGGACGAAGGGCAGCCACCGGCAGTTCAAACACCCCCACAGGCCCGGCCTGGTTACCGTGCCACACCCGAAGAAGGACTTCCCTGCGGCCACGCTTCGGGCCATTGCGAAACAGGCAGGATGGAGCAAGCCATGAACTACCCTGTCGTCATCCACAAGGACGCGGACTCGGACTACGGCGTGACCGTGCCGGACCTGCCGGGATGCTTCAGCGCGGGCGGCACCATGGACGAAGCCCTTGCCATGGCCCGGGAGGCCATCGAACTGCACCTTGAGGGGCTGATCGAGGACGGGCAACCTGTTCCCGCAGCGGGCCGCATCGAGGACTACCGGACGCGCCGCGAGTATCGAGGCGGCACGTGGGCCGTGGTCACGGTCGATCCTGCCGATTTGCGCGTGAAGGCGAAGCGGGTGAACATCACCATGCCCGAGCGCATCCTCGACGCCGTGGACCGCTTCGCAGAGGCGGAGAACGAGACGCGCTCCGGCCTGCTCGTCAAGGCGGCCACCGACTACATGGCCCGGGCGTCGTCGGGCTCCGCACGGTCACGTTTGCGCGGCCGGCGCCGGGGCGCCGGGAAGCGCGGGCGCTGAGTGCGGGGAAGAGCGCGGCGGGTCGGGAGACCCGCCGCGCAACGTGTGAACCGAGGAGCACTGGCTGGCAAGCAGCCAGCCAGCCACGGCACGAGCCGTACCCGTGCCAGGGTGGCACCCTGCCATCGAACGGCAACAGGCTGTTATTCGTCGCCGGTCTTGCGGTCGATGAGGTCGCCGAAGCGTTTGTTGATGGCCAGGGCCGGGTCGAGCGGCACGGCGACCGGTTGGCAGTCGTCGGGGATCACGATCGTCGGCTTCGGGGCGATCTTCTTTCCCTTGAACTGGGGCAGCCAGGGGCGCTGCGCTTCGAGCATCTCGCTGCACATGTCGCGGGTTTCCTTGAGCGTCAGGACCGCGGCGGTGAGCGGATCGAGGGCGGCGGCGTGGACGACGTGTTCGGTGTCGCCCGTGAGGGCCGCCTCGGCCGCCAGGATCTGGACCTGGACGTTGGTCATGCAGCAGGCGGCCAGTTGCGGCGGCAGGGCGCCGATGCGCGTCGGATGGAAGCCGGTGGCGTCGGCGAAGGTCGGCACCTCCACACAGCACCCGTCCGGCAGGTTCGTGATGTAGCCCTCGTTGCGCACGTTGCCCATGAGCCCGAAGGGCTTGCCCGTGGTGACGGCCTCCATGATGTAGGAGCAGTATTCGACGCTGCGCGACTCGATCTTCGGGTCCTCGAACTCGAGCGGATCGTGCTTGGCGTACTTGGCGGCCAGGGCCTTCGAGTACTTGTAGTAGGCGCCGCTTTCGCCGCCGAAGGCCGGCTCGTCGCAGTACAGGTCCAGGGCCTTCTGATTCTTGCGGAACCACGGCAGGTATTCCGAGAGGTGCCCCGTGCTCTCGGTCATGAAGTAGCCGAACTGGCGGAACACCTCGCCGCGCACCTTCTCGTTCTTGTAGTACTCGGGTTTCTCGAACACCTCGCGCAGGTGCGGATACAGGTCGCGGCCCTTGTGCCGGAGCGTCAGGAACCAGTCCATGTGGTTGATGCCGCCGCACGTGAAGGTGATCTCGTCCTTCGGCACGCCGCAGTACCCGGCCAGCAGGTCGAGCGTCGTCTGGACGCCGTGGCACAGGCCGACGAAGGGCACGCCGGTCGCCTTGCCCAGGGCCAGGCAGTTGGCCGCCATCGGGTTGGCGTACTGGAGCATGACGGCGTCGGGCCTGGCCACCTCTTCCATGCCGCGCGCGACTTTGAGGAGTTCCGGCATGACGCGCAGGCACCGGAACAGGCCGCCGGGGCCGAGCGAGTCGCCGATGCACTGGTCCACGCCGTACTTCATGGGCACCTCGTAATCGACGGCATAGGCGTCGTAGCCGCCGATCTGGAAGATGACCACGATGAAGTCGGCGTCGGTGATGGCCTCGCGCCGGTCGAGCGTGGCCGTGACGGTGCCCGGCACATCGTTCTCCTTGAGCATGCGCTGGGCGAACTTCTTCATGCGCTCGATCTTGGGCATGTCGAGGTCCATCAGGGCGAACTCGCTGCCATGCAGGGCAGGCGTCGC
>DATKZB010000228.1:0-28907 GCA_035528235.1 Phycisphaerae bacterium | reverse complement strand
CCTCGTGCGTGTGCACGCTCTCATCGCACGCCCGCACCACACGCTCCCGCAGATCTATCGAGTAGGTTTCCATGCCTACTCTTATCGGCACACGCTACATCCAAACGTGAACTGCTCTAGCCGCGAGCGCCAGCGAGCGGCACGGCGAGCCGCTTACTTGCGTGCGCGGCTAGTTGCGCGCTCCGGTTCTTGCGCTTCTGCTCGCCCGGGCAGCCGCTATAATGCCACGCTTCCGAGGCGAGCGGAGAGACGCGTGCGGCGAAACGTCCTGATCCTGGTCGTGGTCGAGTGCCTGTTCGGCCTGTCGTTCGGCGTGTACGAACTGGCGTTCCCGCTGTTTCTCGACGACAACGGGGTGCGGATTGAGACGATCGGCCTGGTGCTGGCGGCGGGTGCGGCGGTCAACTTCCTGATCGTCGTCCACGGCGGCCGGCTGGCCGACCGTTTCGGACGCAAGGGCATCTATGGCCTGAATTACCTCGCCCTGGGGGTCGTCAGCGCCGCTACGCCCCTCGTGCCACACGTCGCGTACCTGACGGTCCTCAAGACGCTCCAGCAGGCGTGCACGTCGCTGAGCCGGTCGCTTCGGGGCGTGCTGGTGTACGAGTCGGTGAAGGTCGAGCGGTTCACGCGGGTGTTCGGGCAGGTGGTGGGGTTGGAGACCACGTGCCACACGCTGGGCTTCGCGTGCGTGGGCTTTGCGGGCATCGGGACGGGCGCGGCCTTGTCGTACCGGGGTCTGTTTCTGATTGGCGGCGCGGCCCTGGCCGCGGCGGCCATCCTGTTCGCGGTGCTGTTCCGCGAGGTCCGGGTCTCGGCGCCGACCGAGGTGGTCCGGCTGTCGCTGCGGACGCTCTTCGCATTCGACCTGCACCACAAACTCTACCTGATTATCGCGGCGGGGTTCATCATCGGCGTGGGGTTCGGCATCAGCCACGCCGTGTGGATGCTGTACTTCCGGCGGCAACTGGAGGGCCCGTGGGCGGGCGACCTGGCGGGGTTCGACGCCTGGCTACGCGCGGTGTGGCCGCGCCTGGCGGCCGTCTGGACGGGCGGCGAACAGGGGGCCCAATTCGCCCTCATCAGCCTCATCGCGATCCTCCACCGCCTGATGATGGGCGTGCCGATGTTCTTCCTGGCCCCCCTGCTGACGCGCCGATTCAAGGGGCTGTACGTGGCGGCGATGGCCGTGCAGGGGCTGGTCATCGCGGCCCCGGCGGTGGTCGATTGGACCACGGGGAGTTTCCTGCTGGTGACCGTGGCCTGGGTCATCCACGATATGCTGGGGGCCAGCGTCTGGGTACCCATCCAGGAGCGGTTCATCCAGCAGTACAGCCGGCCCCAGCGGCGTGCGGCCGACGTGGCCAAGGCCAAGGCCCTCATGGCCCTCGGGTTGGTTCTGGGGGTGGCCCTGGCGGGGCCCGTAATGGCCGTCGACCCCGCCTTGCCGTTCTTCGTGGGCGGGGGCCTTATCAGCCTGGCCAGCCTGATTCTCATACCCCTGTAAGCAAAGTGCTTGCATTGGCGGCGGGCGCTCGTATAATACCCCTCTTTCGATTCCGAGGAACAGACTGGGCGAGGCCAGGCCATGAAGAAGGACATCCATCCGAAATACAAGCCGTCGAAGGTCACGTGCGGCTGCGGCAACACGTTCGTGACCCAGTCGACCGGCGGCGACATGATGGTGGAAGTGTGCTCGAACTGTCACCCGTTCTTCACGGGTCAACAGCGGTTCGTGGACACCGCCGGCCGGGTCGAGAAGTTCCAGAAGAAGTACGCCTGGAGCGCCGACAAGGCCGTCACCCAGGCCGAGGCCGCCGTCAAGAAGGCCGGCACCCGACCCAAGCAGCGCCAGCGTCCCACCACCACGGAACTGCACACGACCGCGCGGTCCAAAACGGCCGGCGCGGTGCCCGAAGGCGCCGCCATGCCCGGCGGCGGACCCGGCGGCGGACCCCGAGGCGGACGACCTGGCGGCGGTGGCGGCGGTGGCGGCAGGCCCGGCGGAGGCGGAGGCCGGGGCAGACCCAAACGCGAAGCGCCCGTCAGCACCGAACGACGCCGCGCCGGAGAACCCAAGACGCAACCGCCCAAGACCGAGGCGCCCAAGGCCGAGGAACCGAAGACCGAACAGGCCAAGACCGAGGCCCCCCCGACCGACCAGGTCAAGGCCGACCAGCCACAGGCCCCGCCTCCCAAGGCCGACAAACCCGAAGGCGGCGACGCCTAGCCGCGGCGCACAAGACCACCCGTATCCATTCAGCCGGCCGTCTTCGCGTTAGCGAAGGCGGCCGCTTTCGTGGCGCCGGCTGTGCCACACTCACCAGCCGTGGTAGTAGCCGGCGCCCATGTGCCGGTGTCCCCACGGGCTGGACCACGGGTCGTAGTACCACGGATCGGGGTACGGGCGGGGATAGTAGTAGTTGACCTCTTCGACCTTGATGAACTTCGTCGTGACCGTGTCGTCCTTGTCGCCGTACCGGTACGGCCAGGCGACGCGGAGCGAACCGAGGTTCTCCAGCCGGATGGTGGCCGGCAGGTCGAAGACGAGTTCGTAAGCGGCGTGGGCGCCGGCGGCAATCGTGATCTTGCCGGTCCGGTTGCGGCCGGCGTAGGCCTCGGCGCCGGCCACCACGCCGCCTTCGTCGTCCAGCAGTCTGACGGCGGCCGGGTCGAGCGAGAAGGCCGATTCCCCCCCGTTCTCGACGCCGAGTCGCACGTGCAGCGAATCGTACACGACGCCGCGCTCGTTCGTGTCGATTCGACCTCGCGCGGCCACCTCGACCCGGACGTCCTTCGAGCCGGGCGGCAGGTTGTACGTCCGCTTGGCCAGCCAGTCCGAGCCGGCGCTCTGGTACGCCCCCGACGGGCGGAAGTAGACGTGCTGGGCCGTGGTGCAACCCGTCAACGCCGGCGCCGACGCCAACGCCGCCAGCAGCAACCACCCGGAAAGAGCCCCACGACACCGCGAACCGTTCATGACCGTCCCCTTTCCTGGCCACCGACCATTGTACGACCTGGCGGTCCGGCGGGAAAGGATTCCGTGACGCCCGGCCCCGGCGCCCCCGCGAAATGGCCGACTCGGCCAGGCCAAAGCGATTGACCCGGGGACCGCGCGGCGGTACCATCGAAACCCTTGTGAGAACAGGGGTTGCCGGAGACTTGCCTCCCCGAGGAGTTCCCGCAGTGGGCCAGGCGGTGATCGACGTGAAGGCGCCCGAGCGGCGGCAGCCGCATCCCGCAGCATGGGCCACATGGCCGAGCGCCACCGGCACGGAGCGGATCCTGCAAGGCGGCGTCCTCGTCGCCCTGGCGGGCGTGCTGGTCCTGGGGCTTGCCCTGGCGCCATCGTCCACCGGTACGGGCACGCACCGCGTCCTCGGCCTGCCGCCGTGCGGCATGCTGGCCGTGACCGGCCACCCGTGCCCGACGTGCGGGGTGACGACGTCTTTCGTGCTGGCAGCCCACGGCCGGTTCGGGGAGGCCCTGGTCAACCAGCCGTTTGGCCTGCTCTGTTTCCTGCTGACGGTCGGGGGGGTGCTTCTGGCCGTGGCGACGTTGGTGACGGGCCGCAGTTGGGTGCCCCTGCTGACCGCCTACGGTGTGGGGGTGCCGGCGGCCGTCTTGCTGGTGCTGGCCCTGGTGGCGTGGGCGTACAAGTGGGCGACGACCTGAGAGGACCCGAGACGGCGCGTGTCGCCGGAGGCGGGGTGGCGGAAAGAGAGGCAGGGCGGTGATGGCCCGAGGAACAGGCGTGCGGCCGGTGCGAGAAGTGATCCTGCTGCTGGTGCTGGCGCTGGCGGTGGTGGCGAGCGGGTGTCACATGCCCGGCGTGTTCTTCGCGTGGCTCGCTGCGCCACGCCACCCCAAGAAGACCATCGAGGCCGAGTACGAACTGGAATCCGAGCGGCTGGTGATCGTGGTGTATGCCGGGACCGACACCCTCTTCAAATACCCGACCGCGCCGCTGGAGGTCAGTTACGACCTGGTCAACGAAGTCTGCCTGCATCTGTCGCCGCGCGTCAAGACGGTCGTTGGACCCGTGGACGTGGTCCGCTGGCAGGAATCGAACCTGGAATGGCCCAACATGACGCTCGACGACATCGCCAAGGCGTTTCAGGCCGACACGGTCCTGTACGTCGAGTTGGAGCAGTACTCGATGATTGAGGAACGCTCGAGCAACCTGCTTCGCGGCCGCGTGAACGGCCGCGTCCAGGTGGCCAAGGTCGACGCCGAGCGCAATCCGACGTTTGAGGCGACGGTCAGCACCGTCTTCCCCGAAGACCGGCAGGTGGGCGTGTTGCAGGACAGCGAGCGCAAACTCCGCGCGATTACGACGCGGATGTTCGCGCGGGACGTCGTCCGGAAGTTCCACGGTTACGAGGTGGAGGTCCAGGGAGGCGCGAAGTGAACCGACACGCCCGATGCGCGGTGATGCTGGCGCTGCTGGCCGTGTTCGCCGCCGGCACCGCCGGATGCCAGGGCCTCGCGTACGTCCTCGTCCGGACGGTGGGGCCGTTCATCCCCGAGGACGAGCATAAGGCCGAGTACGACCTGAGCGGCCGCAGCGTGGTGATCCTGGTGGACCTGAAGGACCCGACGGTGGCGTCGGAGTTTCCGCGGCTCGAACTGTCGCTGGCCGACGCCATCGGCAAGGTCCTGGCCGAAAGCAAGGCCTGCGGACCGGTCGTGCCCGCCCGCAGCGTCGAGGCCGCGCGGCGCACCGAACGCGGGTTCGCGCGATGGCCGGTGGCCCGGGTGGGCGAGTACTTCAACGTCGATCGGGTCATCCACGTGGAACTCTTTGAGTTCCGAATCAAGGACTCGCCCGAGTCGAACGCCTTCCGGGGCTACGCCGAGGCGGCCATCCGCATCGTGTCGCCCGAATCGGACCAGCAGGTATGGCCCATGCTGGCGGCAGCCCGAATCCTGAGGGCCGAGACGCTGCCCGATACCGACGCCGATTCCGAGGAGGCCGCCCGCCAGGAACAGATCCTCGTGGAGGGCTTCGGCGAGAAGATCGCGAAGCAGTTCTGCACCTACAAACTGTCGGAGCGCCCCATCCGGCCGAAGGTCAGATAACCGCCCCGCCTGCTCCCACAACGCTACCTGACGCTACTTTGTCAACTCATCTCCACCGTGCGCGGCGGCCTTCCTAGGCCGCCGCGACAGGTTGCACTGCGCCAACTCGCGGTGGCCTAGGAAGGCCACCGCGCGGGTTCCAAGGGGCCCATGCCGAGTTGATAAAGTAGGATTAGTAGCCCTACTTCACCTCGTCCGGGCCGATGTCGTGGCTGTTGACGATGTCGATACCCCGCCCGTACGGCCCGCCGCCGAACAGCTCGAACCCCAGGCCCTCGACGACCCAGTAACCCGCATTCTCAAACGCCAGGCCGCACCTGAGAACGCCCAGCCGCACCGCCTGCGCAGCAGGCCGGCCCTCGGCCCGGCGGACGTACAGCCGGCCGGCCTTGGCGTCCTGCCACCAACCGGGCAGCAGCGCCGCATCGGCCTTTTTCAGGTCCTCGAGCGACACGTGGTGATAGAGCCGGGTGCCGACGGGCCGGTCCGCGGCCGCCGCCGGGTCGGGGGTCATCGTGACGGCACCGACGGGGCGATCTTCCGCGAACGCGTACAGGTCGCCCTCCACCTGCTCCCACGCGTTGGGGGCCACCACCCAGCCGATGAGACGGGCTGCGGCCTCGGGGTCGGGACGGATCGTGATGGTCGCGTCGGGCCGGCCCGAACGGGTTATCCGCACGCCCTCGGGGTACGAGCCGCCGGCCAGATTGATGCAGTCCCCGCCCTCGGCCAGGCCGACGGCGTGCTGGATGGTCTTGAAGGGTTTCTCCTTCGTGCCGGGGTTGGCGTCGTCGCCCTGCGGGCCGACGTGATACGCCTTGCCGCTGCCGGCAGGAAACACGTCGCGGCGTGTCCGCGTCGATGCCGCCAGGGCCGCGGGCGCGCCCTCGGCGAGGCCGTCGGGGTCTTCGAACGTCACCCGGACGTCGAGCGCCTGGTCGGGCTGCAAGTAGAAGATGCTGCCGGCGAACCGCCCTTTGCCGGTCCGCGAGAGCGGGTGACCGGGGCGGAAGTCTTTCGCATCCCCCGCGCGGTACTCCAGGCGTGCCACGGCGCTCGCGTTATCGTCGCCCTCGAAGAAGGCGTAGACGCTGGCGGCGTGGAAGTTCGGCACGACCTCGATCCGCGTGGGCCGGACCTTGTCGGCCGCCAGCGCGGCCGCCGCCAACACGAGCATCAGGACAACACAGATAACCGGCTGCCGCATGCCTGCTCCCCTTTCCCGACGGTTCCCCCGCATTCTACCGCCCCGCCCCCGCCCACGAAAGCCCCCGGCACGGGGCCGGGGTCCGTAGCGGCCGGGCCAGTACGTTATTATCGTGTGCCACGGCCGGTCTTGCCCGGCCGTGCTTCGGGCTGACCATGCCACCCGCCGAAAACAAGCCCCCGGCCGCAGCGCGCCCCTATAGGCACCGTTAGCCGCAGCGCACCCCCTGGCGGCCCCGTTAGCCGCGGGGCTTGCCCCGCGCGTGGCCCCGCCACTCACCGTTATACACTTTGATAAAACGCCCTCTTGCCGCGAGGCCCAAAATGGCCCTTTTGACCGGCCCAAACCCCATTTCGACAGCGCCAAGGCCGATTGGCCCCCATTCTGGTAAGATAGGCAAGGGGAAACGCGCCGCTTTTGATCGTTTTTTTCGATTTTTGATCCGAACGCGCCGGAATCGCGCGTTTCGCGCGCCGTTTTGAGCGTAAATGTACTGGACTCAATATATACTAAAGCATACCGAGATGGGGGGCAGGCTTGAGGCTTCAGGCTGGAGGCTGGAGGCTTCAGGACAGAAACATCAACAGCCTGCCAGGCCGCCGCCGGGTCAGCGGGTGCCTTCGCCGCCGGTGGCTTCGAGGACGACGAGGGTGACGTCGTCGGCCAGGTGTTTGCCGCCGGTGGCGCCGCGGACGGCGTCGAGAACGGAGTCGAGCAGGGCCTCGACGGGCAGGAGCGACGAGGTCCGGATGATCTCGAAGAGCATGTCGGGACTCGCGCGGCGGCCGGTGTCGACGCGTTCGGCGCCGTCGCTATAGAGCAGAATGCGCTGGCCGGGTTCGAGCCGGCGGCGGCAGGCGTCGAAGGTGGCGTCGCCGAAGATGCCCAGCAGCGGTCCATCGCCTTCGAGCGTCTGAAGCGAGCCCTTGGGGCCGATGAGCAGCGGTTTCGGATGGCCGGCCCGGGCGTAGGTGCACTCGCACGTGGCCTCGTTGTAGATGCCGTAGACCATGGTGACGAACGGCGCTTCGTGGAGTTCGGCCGACAGGAGGTCGGCGTTCAGCAGGCGGAGGGCCTCGTCGGGCCGGATGAGTTCGTACTGTTTGCCGTCGATGCGCTTGGTCTGGAGCGATTTCTTGACGAAGACGGTCAGCAGGGCCGCCGGAATGCCGTGCCCCACGGCGTCGGCCACGTAGAACCCGACGTTGTGCTCGTCGAGGCGGAAGATGTCGTAGAAGTCGCCCGCGACCCAGGCGGCGGGTTCGAGGCGCGCGGCAAAGCGGGCCGACTCGAGGTTCGGCATCCGTTTCGGCAGAAAGTCCATCTGGAGGCGCTGGGCCAGCCGCAGCTGTTCATCGAGATGGCGGGAGTGGTCGCGCAGGCGCTGCAGCGCGCGGGCGGCCGTCCGCTTGGTCACCAGCAGGCTCCCGATGCGTGCCGAGAGTTCCTCGGGGTCGTCGTCGGGACCGACGAAACCCACGGCCCCCGCCCGGTACAGGGCGATGCGCTGATCGCGCGACAGGCCCCCATTGACGATGAGGGCGGGCACCGGGCTATCGCGCAGTCGCGCGGCCAGGTCGAGGGCACGCTGCATGCCCTCGCGACCGTCCATCGGCAGGTCGACCAGAACGGCGTCGGCGTCGAAGTCCGGCGGCAGGGGGCCGGCGTCGGTCAGGTAGACGGTGACGTGGGCGGGTTCGAGGGCGGCGGCCAGGGCCGCGGCCGCTTCGGCACGATCGGCCACGATGGCGAGACGTAGCGGCGATGCCGGCATAGACCTAACGATACTGGCGGACCCAGAGGACAAGGTCGTCGTAGAAGCACACACTTCGCTCATAGCTGGTCCCGCCGACCTTCTGGGTCCGGATACCGTATTCCCACACGACTTTCGTGTGCCCCTCGGCCCGCTCGGCCGGATGGGTAATGTCTCGCCGTTCCTCGGGACTGCCCCAGGCCATCTCGACCTGGAGGGGTATCATGCCCTCGAGCACCTGGCAGCGCAGAATGGCTTCCTGGACATTATTCGGCTGTTCGGCCCACGTTTGATAAACCCCAATTCCCTGGAGATAGGCCAGCCGCAGGCTGACCGGTTTGCGGGTGGCTTCCATGTAACTGTACTTGGCCCGCTCGACGGGGGTCATAAGGTTCATGTAAACGTCGCGGCGGGTCTGCTGGTAGCCCCAGCATCCGGCGGCCAGGCCGGCCGACAGGGCCAGGACCAGGAGGACGAGTTTTCGTGGAACGTCCATCCGCACCCACTCCTCACGTCGGGTCACTCAATCGCCGCCGGTCCCGCTGCCGCGCCGGCCGGCCCGGTCGGCCCTCATCCCCCTGCCAGGCGCTCGAGGTCCTCGAAAAACCGGGGATACGTCTTCGCGACGCACTCCGGATTCGCAATGCAAACGCCCGGCGCCGCCAGGCCGATAACGGCCATGCCCATGGCCATCCGGTGATCGTTGTACGTGGCGACCTCGGCCGGTTGAATCGTCTTGGGCGGCACGATCGTCAGGCCGTCCGGACGCTGCTCGACCTTGGCGCCAAGCCGCCCCAGTTCCGTGGCCAGTGCCGCGAGGCGGTCGCATTCCTTCACGCGCAGGTTGGCCACGTTATCGATGACCGTCCGCCCCCGTGCCAGGAGCGCCAGCGGGGCCAGGGTCAGCACCATGTCGGGCATGGCGTTCAGGTCGATCCGGATGCCCGAGAGACGCTCCGGGCCCGCGACCGTCACGCCCGCGTCGGTCCACTCGACCTCGCACCCCATCTCGCGGAGGACGTCGGGGAACCGCGCGTCGGCCTGGACGCTCGCGCGCGTCAGGCCATCGATCGTTACCCGCCCGCCCGTGGCGGCCGCCGCCGCGAGGAAGTAACTGGCGCTGGAGGCGTCGGGCTCGACGGCATACGCCCGGGCCCGGTACGACGCGGGCGCGGGCACCTCGAACCGCGCATACCCGTCGCGTGCCACCTCGACGCCGAACGCCGCCATCACCGCCAGGGTCATGTCGACGTAGGGCTTGGAGACCATCTCGCCGGCCACGTCGATGGTGACCGTGGCGGCGGCCGCCGGGGCCGCCATCAGCAGGCCCGACAGGTACTGGCTCGAGACGGCCCCGCTCAGCCGCACGCTGCCGCCCGCCAGGCCCGAGGTGTCGACGACCACCGGCGGGCAGCCCGTGCCGGCCTCGCTCGTGGCGCGGACACCCAGCGCGGCCAGGCCGTCCAGAAGGTCCTGGATGGGGCGCTGGCGCATCCGGGCCGACCCGTCGATGCGGTACCGCCCCCGCCCGGCGGCCAGCAGCGCCGTGACGAAACGGGTAGCCGTGCCCGACTCGCCCGTGTTGACGTCCCGGGGGCCGGGCGGCACCCGGCCGGCGCAGCCCGTCACGCGCATGCACAGGCCGGTTTCGTCGATGTCGACCGGGATGCCGATCGTCCGCAGGGCCTGGGCGCAGACGTGGGTGTCGTCCGACAGGCCCACCGACTGGAGGGTCGACTCGCCGTCGGCCAGCGCGGCGACCACCAGGGCCCGGTTCGTGATGCTCCGCGACCCCGGCGGTCGGATCGAACCGCGCACCGGCCCGGACGCACGCGTTATCTGGCGCACGGTCATGTGAAAACTGTATCGACCGGGGCGTCGGCTTGCAAGGGCGAGTCGGCCGGAGGCCGCCCGAATCGGCCGGAGGCGGGGCGTACGTGTTCAGCGTGTGCCACGGCCGGTCTTGGCCGAACGGGCACACGCTGAACACGTACTGCGGGGTTGCGTGCCCTCACGCCGCATCAGGTTCTCCCTCGAGCGCATCGCCCGCAACGCCCACCAGCCGGACCGGGAGGATACCGTGCTGTGCCGTGCCGCGCGGCAGCGGACCGCGGAGGCGCACCCGGACGTACCGCTCGGACAGCCCCTCGGCCGACCCGTCGGCGTGAATCGTCTCCACGACAACACGGGCCGGCCGCCCGACCAGCGCGGCGCGGTACGCGGCCGCGAGTTCCCGGCCCAGCGCCGAGGCCGCTTCCCGCCGGGCCCGGACGGTCTCGCGCGGCACCTGGTCCGCCATGTCGGCGGCGCGCGTGCCCGGCCGGCGCGAGAAGGGGAAGGCGTGGATGCGCGAGAAGCCGGCCTCGCGCAAGATGCACAGCGTTTGGGCGAACGCCTCGTCGGTCTCGCCCGGGAAACCCACGAGCACGTCGGTCGTGACGGCCGGCAGCGGCAGGGCGTCGCGGATGCGGGCCACGGCGCCCAGGTAGTCGCCGCGGGTGTACGGCCGACGCATCTGCCGCAGCACGCCGTCGTCGCCCGACTGGAGCGGAAGGTGCAGGTGCGGACACAGGCGCTCAGGCTCGTCGCGCACGAGGGCCAGGAGCCGGTCGCTCACTTCCATCGGCTCGATGCTCGAGAGGCGCAGCCGCCCCAGGTCCGGCACGGCCAGCAGGCGCTCGACCAGGTCCGCCAGGTCGGCGCGCGGGCCCAGGTCGGCGCCGTAAAGCCCCAGGTGAATGCCACAGATGACCACTTCGCGGTAGCCGCGCCCGATGAATGCTTCCAGTTGCCGGACGGCCTCGTCGATGGGGGTGGAGCGGACGTCGGGCCGCACCTTGGGCACGATGCAGTAGGCGCAGTCGCCCGGGCACCCGTCCTGGACCTTCAACATCGCCCGGCTGCGTGCGGTCGCCTGCGTGGGCGGGCAGGCCGATTCCGGCGCTGCGTCGGGCCACGCGGCACGGAGGCGGTCGGCGATGCGTTCTTTGTCGGGCTCGACGAACCAGAATCCTTCGACCTGCCGCAGGGCCGTGTCGCGAATCGCGGCGTGGGCCCCGCATCCGGTCACGACGACGGCGGCGCCAAGGCGCGCGGCACGCCGGACGCCCTGCCGCCCCTGCCGCGCTGCCTCGGCCGTGACGACACAGGTGTTGACGACGGCCAGGTCGACGGCGTCTTCGGCCACGGTCTCCTCGAGACCCAACTCCCGCAGCCTGGCGGCCAGCGCCAGGCCCTCGGCCTGGTTGACCTTGCATCCGAACGAAACGATCCGGAAGGTTCTGGCGCGTGTGGGCATGCGTGTCTACGGGGGCGGCCCGGAACCCGTTGAGCCGGCACCGCCCGGACGGGCAGGCCGCCGGCGAGGAAGGAGCATCAGCAGAAAGATGACGACGGCGGCGCCGATCAGGAGGTACTCGACCCGCGACTGTTTCCGGGGTGCCGCGAGCGGCGCCGCGGACAGCGTCAGAGGCTTGCCCGCCCGGACCCACGCCGTGTAGAGCAGGTCGGCCAGATGGGCGGCGGCGTCGCGCATGGCAACCGCCTCGGGCGACCCGCGTGCGGCCAGTTCGCGTTTCAGGGCGTCGTAGTACGGTCGCGCGCGCGCGCTGGCCAGGTCATCCGCGTCTTCGGGGTGCTGGGCGGGATTGTACTTGGCTTCCTGGCGTGCGGCCGTGTCGGCCTCGAGGATGGGTTTGACGCGACTGTGGGCCTCGATCAGCCAGTCGAACAGCCGGTCCCGGGCATCGTCGACAAACGTTACTTCGCGGCGCGCCTTGGCCATTTCGGCCTTGTAAAAATCCAGCCGCCGGTGGACCAGGCCGATCTCGAGGGTCTTGTGGATTCCGTGGTTGCCGGTCAGTTTCCCATCGTAGTTCTTCGTGGTGTGGAACGGCATATGGAGGTCGGCGGCGTAGTGGGCCATTTCGCCGGCGTCGTGGAAGATGTCGGCCGTTCGGCCGGTCGCCATCGCGTCGGTGAGCCGGCCGAGGGCGTCGGCCGCCGCCCAGGGCGCGGAGCCGTGCTCCTGGAACACCTGGGGCCCGAACCGTTTCTCGGCGTCGGCCCGGTCGCGCGGGAACCCCGCGAACGGGTAGGACTCGTCGGTCATCGCATCGATGTCGAAGAAGTGCCGGGGCTTCTCATCGGGGCGGTAATGGGGAGACTCGCGCTTGCGCCAGGTGTCCGGCGCGGCCGAGGCCTGCTTGAGTCGTTCCAGCGCGGTGCCGGCCGCCAGGAGGCCGCGCAGCGGTTCGGGCAGACGCCCGACGGCCTCCTCGGTAATCAGATGGTGGCCGCGATCGCTCCAGCCCAGCGCCGGCGACACCAGCAACGCGGCGGCCAGGACCGCGGCAGCCAGTCCTACAGCGCCACTTCGCCACTGCTTCGCGCCTGGCGGCCTTCCTAGGCCGCCAGAAACATGCGTCAGGCCCGATCGCGGCGGCCTAGGAAGGCCGCCGCGCGACACGTGGCGCTGTAGGCCTAGGCACGCGGGCAGCGACGCCCGAAAAGGCACGGCTCGCCCAGGCGAGCCGTGGCAGAGGCGTTCTCGCGAAACGGTGTGGCCGGTTCTCATTCGGTCATCGGCTTAGGCGGTGGCAGTTGGTCGCCCGGCGGCGCGAGTTGGGTGACCTGGGCGGAGACCTCGGGCTGAATGGGCGCCAGTTCCAGGCTCTTGCGGAGATGGACGATGCCCTTCTCGCGTTCGCCGGTCTGGATGAGGAGTTGGGCGTACTCGCGATGGCTGCTGGGGTTTTCGGGGTCGGCGGCCACGGCCTTGGCCATAGAGAGTTTGGCGTTGAACATGTCGCCGCGACTCTGGTGGAACTTGCCGAGGTTGATGAAGGCCTCGCCCGTGTATGGGTTGGCCCGGGTGCCGCCCTCGAGAACGGCGAGGGCCTTGTCGGGTTTCCCGAGTTGGAGGTTGCAGGTAGCGGCGTTCCGGTAGGCTTCGGTGATGTTGGGGCTGAGTTTGGTGGCCATGTCGTAGTTGAAGACGGCCTCGCTGAGGTTCCCGATGGCCTGCTCGCACATTCCGCGGTTGAAGTAGTAGATGCCGGTATCCGGGTTGTGTTGGATGGCCTCCTCGAACCCGGCGCGGGCTCGCGTGTAGTCGCCCGCCCGGTAGGATTCCAGACCGGCCCGGTTGAACCGGACGCTGGGGTCCTCGCAGCCCGTCGCCAGAACGGCGGCCGCGCCCAGCAGCAACAGGATGAGCAGGCAGGGCCGATGCGTGTATGGCCGGCAGACCTGCCGGGGCTTGAGGGTGGAACGGTCGATAGCGATTCTCGGCGCCATGAGTACCTCCTGTCGAAAGTGAGCCGGCCTCAGCCGCAGGGCGCGCACCAGCATCTCCCGCACCACCCGATTATGCGTGTCAAGAGGGAAGGCTTTCAAGCAAAAACCGCGGCCCTGGCGAGGCAGCGTGTGACTGCGGATTTTGGGCGGAGCAGTTTTTCTTTGTCACCCCGAGCGAAGTCGAGGGGTCTCGCCGTGGAAACGGTCAAACGGCAACGACCAAGGCGAGATTTCTCGACTCGCTTCGCTCGCTCGAAATGACACCGTTTTCGCAGTTCGGGGGACACAATACCTATCTCCGCTTGCGCGGGGAAAGCACCCGTCCGAGGGCCTGCGCCAGGCTTGCCACGACCACCCGTGCGATTCGCGCCATGCCCGAACCTAGCCTTGCCCCACCGGCGCGTCAAGAGTTGAGTACGGTTCCCCGAACTCCAACTCCCAGAACTCCGAGCATTTTACATCCACCGCTGTAGCGCGGGGGTTTATCCCCCGCGGTCGTGGGGCTTGGGACATGTGGCGCGGGGGGTGAACCCCCGCGCTACAAGTCATGCTCCGATGGCCGGTTGCGATTCACGATGCAAAACGCTCTCGCGGAGCGTGGCTACTGACCAGCCGCCCCTGACGGGGCTGCGAGGCCCACCCGGTCATGTTTCGCTTGCACGGAACGCCCGCGTGGGCGTATAATCCGCCGCCCGAAGGGCCCGGGCGGGAGAGACGTATTGCTGGCCAAGCGTGTCATTCCGTGTCTGGACGTCGAGGGCGGCCGCGTCGTCAAGGGCACACGCTTCCTCGACCTGCGGGACGCGGGCGACCCGGTGGAGGTGGCGGCCCGGTACGACGCCGAAGGGGCCGACGAACTGGTCTTCCTGGACATCACGGCCAGCCACCAGCGGCGCGACATCCTGCTGGACATCGTCCGCCACACGGCCGAGCAGGTGTTCATGCCGCTGACCGTGGGCGGCGGCATCCGGACGCTGGAGGACATCCGGCGGCTCCTGAAGGCCGGGGCCGACAAGGTTTCCATCAACTCGGCCGCCACGAGCGACCCCGACTTTGTCCGCCGCGCGGCCGACCGGTTCGGCAGCCAGTGCATCGTCGTGGCCATCGACCCGAAACGCGTCCGCGAGGACGGCCGCGAGGTCTGGTGCGTGCACATCAACGGCGGCCGGGTGCCGACGCCCCTGGAGGCCGTCGCCTGGGCCCGGCAGGTCGAGGGACTGGGCGCCGGCGAGATTTTGCTGACCAGCATGGATGCCGACGGCACCCAGGACGGTTACGATATTCCCATGACGCGGGCGGTGGCCGACGCCGTGACGATTCCCGTCATAGCCAGCGGCGGCTGCGGGTCGCCCGAACACGTGGTCGAGGTGTTGACGGCGGGCCGGGCCGACGCGGCCCTGGCGGCCAGTATCTTCCACTACCGGAAGTTCTCCATTGCCGAGACGAAGGCGGCCATGGATCGGGCCGGCGTGCCGGTTCGGCACGCGGTTGACGTGTCGTCGGGCCTCTGAAGGCGGCGGCCCGCGACGGGCGATAATCGTTGAACGCAACTTGTTGCGCGGCGGCCTTCCCAGGCCGCCGCGATCGGGCCTGACGCATGTTCCTGGCGGCCTGGGAAGGCCGCCAGGCGGGATCAAGTAGCGATAGTTGCGTTGCAGGAATAAGGACGTGGCCTTATGGCCGAGCGGTCTGAAACGTGGCACATGGACATGAAGGGCCTGCTGGCGCTGGCGCTGGAGCGCGGGGCGTCGGACCTGCATCTGAAGGCGGGGCGGCCGCCCATCCTGCGCGTCGACGGCCACATCCACTACGCGGACCTGGCAACGCTGCGCGCGGCCGACGTGCTGGAGTTGGCGCGGCAGATTATGGACGAGCGGGTGCATCAGCAGTTCCAGGAGGTGGGCAGCGTCGATTTCGCCCATGCCACCGAGTCCGGCGACCGGTTCCGCGTCAACGTCTATCGTCAGCGCGGCCATACGAGCGTGGCCGTGCGGCGGGTCAGTCGTACCATCCGCTCGTTCGAGCAGTTGCATCTGCCGGGAAAAACGCTGGAGCGGATCTGCGAGGCCCGCGAGGGACTGGTCATCTTCAGCGGCGTCACGGGCACCGGTAAGTCGACCAGCATCGCCTCGTGCCTCGACTACGTCAACAGCCGGCGGCCGTGTCACATCGTGACGCTGGAAGACCCCATCGAGTACCTCTTCGAGGACCAGAAGGCGTTCATCAACCAGCGCGAAATCGGGACGGACGTGCCGTCGTACGAGATGGCCCTGAGGTCCCTGTTGCGCGAGGATCCCGACGTCGTCCTGGTGGGGGAGATGCGCGCCCGGGAAGACGTGGAGGGCGTGCTCCGGGCGGCCGAGACGACCCGCCTGGTGTTCACGACGGTTCACGCGTCGAGCGTGCCGGGCGTCATCACGCGGATTCTCGACCTCTTCCAGATACACGACCATCACGTGGTGCGCGAGTCGCTGGCGCACAGCCTGGTGGCGATCATCTGCCAGAAACTGGTGCCCGCCGCCGACCCGAACGTGGCGCGCCTGCCCGCCACGGAAATCATGCTCGCCACCCCGGTCGTCCGGAAGGCCATCCGCGACGGCGAGGAGGCGCACCTGTCGGGCGTCATCGCGGCGGGCGGCGACCTGGGGATGCACGACTTCACCCAGGACCTGGCGCGTCTCGTGCGGGAGGAGTGGGTCGACCCCCGGATGGCCTACGAGGCGGCGCCCAACCCCGAAGCGCTGAAGATGGCCATTCGCGGCATCGACGTCAAGAGGGGAACGCTGAGGTGAGGCACACCCGACAGGCCGGCCGAGACGGTGCCCGTCCGCTTGGGGGATGGTTACCCCTGTGGCTGGCCATGCCCGTTCTCTGCCTGGCTTCCGGGGCACTGGCCGAAGAGGTCGCCGACACGGCGGCCGAGACGACTGTCACGGACCCGCAGGCCGCCCTGTACTATCCCACCGGCATCGAGCCGCCGACCCTTCTGGAGGCCGTGTTGCCCACGGCCGTTATCGTCAAGTTCGCCCTGCTGCTGGCGCTGGCGGTCGCGGTATTCTACGTGGCGAATTGGGCGTTCATGGACACGCGTTTCGTCAATACGAGCCGAGGGGTCTGGGGGGCCGTGGTGCTGGCGGGGGGAGTGGCCGGGCTGGCGTCGGCCACGCTGGTGCCCATCTTCTATCTGGGACTGCCTCTGGGCCTGGTCCTGTTCGCGGGGGCGTCGGTGGCCTATGCCCAGCACCGGAACTCGCTGGTGACGGCGCCGCTGCGGGTACTCACCAAGGCGCACCTGGTGCGTCTGCGGAGCCGCCTTTCCGGCCACAAGCCGTTCAAGGAGGAGTTGGGGCCCGTTACGGGGGTGGGGCGCGACATTATCTTCATCGGCTACGATGACCTGCCCAAGCGCCTGTCGGCGGAGACCGACGAGCAGCGCCGGGGGAACCGCGAGGTCGAGCGCGTGCTCTACGACGCCGTCGTCCGCCGCGCGTCGGCCGTTGGGCTCACGGCTCGGCCGCAGAAGGGCGACCTGCGGTTCCGTATCGACGGCCAGATGGTGTCCGGAGGTGACGTCGAGCCGTCGGTCGCCGAGCACTTCACGCAGGCCGTCAAACGACTGGCCAACCTCGACCCCAACGAGACGCGCAAGCCGCAGGAAGGTCGGCTCCGCGCCGTGGTGGCCGGCCAGACGTTCGACCTCCGGGTCCAGACGGCCGGCAACGTCCGGGGCGAGCAGGTGGCCATCCGCATCACCGACGTGGCTGCCAGCCGGCGGCGGCTGGAGGACCTCGGCCTGTCCGACGACCAGTTGACGGCGCTGGCGGCGGCGCTGGGCAAGCGGCCGGGCCTGGTGCTCCTCTCCTCGCCCCGGGACTCGGGCCTGACGACGACGATCCATGCGTGCCTGCGCCATTTCGACCGGTACGTCAACAACGTGATGGTCTTCGAGGGCAACGTGGAGGTCGAGATCGAGAACGTCCAGCACATCGCGATTAACCAGGAGGACGGCCCCGTCGCGGCCGCCGAGGTCCGCAGCCGCGTTCGCATGGAGCCGGACGTCGTGGCCATTGATGCGCTGTACCAGGCCGAGGTGGCCCAGGTCGTGGCCGCGGCCGCCAACGAACACACGGTCGTGGTGGGCATTCGGGCCGCCGACGCCAGCCAGGCCCTGGCGCGCGTGGGGGCGTTGTTCGGCTCGCGCGAGACGCTGGCCGAACGGCTCCAGATCATCGTGAATCAGAGGCTGGTGCGCCTGCTGTGCCCGGAGTGCAAGGAGGCGTATCGGCCGAATCCCGAGTTTCTCCGGAAGGCCAACCTCGGCAGCCGACGCGTCGATATCCTTTACCGGCCGCCCTCCCGGACCGGACCGGAGGACGGCAAGGCGGCGGTGTGTCCGAGGTGTGGCAACAGCCGGTATGTGGCCCGGGCCGGGTTGTTCGAACTGATGCCCATCGACGACGAAGCCCGCGCCATGATCGCACGAGGCGCCGCGCTGGCCGACCTGAGGACCTACGCACGTAAACTCGGCATGCGCAACTTGCAGGAGGAAGGGCTCCGCCTCGTCATCGAGGGCCGCACCTGCATTGAAGAGGTCCTGCGGGCCATCAAGCAGGAGAGTTGACGGTGTCCGGGCGCGGCCGGCCGCGACGTCGGTTGCCGACGCCGACGCACGGGCAACAAGGTGATGCGTGATGAATAACCCACTGGCGCCGCGTACCCGACGTAACCGGCGGCCGGTTGGAGGGTCCCCGTGGTCCTGAGTATTCTGGCGATGATCGCGATGGCGGCGGTGGCCTTCCTGTGCGCCGTCCAGGGGGTCTATCGGGCAGCCCAGGTCCTGGTGGCCTTCGTTCTGGCGGCCGCGCTGGCCTTCGGTCTGTTCGCGCCGGTCAGCGGGATGGTCTTCGGTTCGTCCGAGGACCCGGCCGGCGTCTGGTACTACGCCGGCGACGCGTTCTGTCTGTGGGTGATTCTGTGCGTGGTGTTCCTGGGGCTTCGGACGGCGGGCGAGAGGTTCTTGCCGAACGAGCCGGCCTTCCCCGTCATGGCCGACCGCATCGGCGGAGCGGCGCTGGGCCTGGTGGCCGGCTACCTGGTGGTGGGCGTCTGCCTCGTTCTCATCCAGATGCTCCCCGTGGGGCCGCGGTTCCTGGGCTACGAAGCGTTCGCCCACGTGGAGGGCACCAGCGAGGCCGATCCCGAGCGTGTCGAGCCGGGCGAACGTCTGTGGCTGGCCCCCGACCGGGGCGCCCTGGCCTTTTTCGCGTACGTCGTCGGTGGCCCGCTGGGGTCGGCCGACGCGCCGCTGCTGAATCAGTACGGCGACGTCTATCCGCCGGACGAGATGCGTGTCGACGGCTACGAGGCGGTGACGGACGTTGACGACGTCCTCTACTATCACTGGTACCGCCGGTGGTTGGCCATCCGCTGGCGCACCGGGGCGGTGATGGGGCCGATCCCCGAGGTGGCGAAGGGCTCGGACGCCGATCGCGGCCTGACGCTCGACCGGAACCGGGCGGCCACCCTCTACGGGATGAGCCTGCGCATCTCTCGCGCGGACCGCCTGGACGCGATCCAGGACTTCCCCAAAGAGCAGCCTCCCCAGGGCGAGGAATTCCTGGCCGTGGCCATGCGCTTCCAGGCGGTTGAACGATGGCCGCGCGCCGTCGACTCATCGCAGTTCTATCTGATCGACCCTGGCGGCGAGCGTGTCGGCGGCCCACCGCGGATACACGGTCCGGCCAAGCGCCCGTCGCCTACGGCCGACGCACAGAAGGCTGAGGTCGTCTCGGTGCCCGCCGCCTCCACGTGTACCCCGCGGAACCTGCGGTTCAGTTTTGCCGAGGGCAAACGGGATGGGCGGTACCTGATGGACGGCGCGACGTTCTACTTTGCCGAGAAGCGCCAGTATGAACCGCGGACTTTCGTTTTCACGGTTCCGAAGGCGACCCCGACCGAGGGCCTGCGCCTGTTGCTGGATCCGAAGCCCCCGTCGCTTGCGGCGCCGGGCCCGGCCGACGAATCGCCCGATGCGGCCGGTGCCGGCGGCGCGCGCGAGGCGGCACCGACGCCGCCGGCCCCCGGCTGATGTCGGCCGTGGGCCGGCACCTTGTCCCGAAGACAGCCCCTGCGGGGGCTCAAGGCAGGAAACGTATGGAAGACCTCGCAAGACGCCTCTGTGACCTGGCCAAGCAACGCGGCGCCGAGTTCGCCGATGTCCGCGTCCTCCGGCACCGGTCCGAAAGTGTCCTCGTCCAGGACGGCCGGGCCGACAAACTCGCCGCCGGCACCGACCGCGGCGTGGGCGTGCGGGTGCTGGTTGGGCGGTGCTGGGGGTTCGCCTCGGCCGATAGCCTGGAGCGCCGCCGCGGCGAGCAGTGTGTCGAGGATGCCTTGGCGCTGGCCAAGGCCTCGGCCGCCTTCGTCAGCGACCCCGCGATGATCGCCCAGGTGGTTCCCGTGGTGGCCGAGGACCGCAACGACCCCGAGATTCCGCCCGGCGCGATGCCGGTTGCCGAGAAGATCGCGCGGCTCATGGAACACGAGCGCAGCGGCCGGGGCCGGGGCAACGGCGGAGGCCGGATCGTCAACTCCATCGTCAGTTACGCCGAGGCCTGGCGCGACGGCGTTCTGGCGAACACGTCCGGCACGCTCGTTCGGACCGCCGGCGGCCGGGCCGTGGCGACCGCCATGTTTGTGGCGTCCGATGGCAAGATTCTGCAGCGGGGCATGGAGCACCGCGGTATCGTCGGCGGGGCCGAACTCCTGAGGCAGACCGAGCCGGAGGCCTTCGGCATTCGTGCCGCCGACAAGGCCCTGGCCGCCCTCAAGGCCAAGCCCGCGCCCGCCGGGCGGTTCACCGTCATCTTCCACCCCTCGATTACGGGCCTGCTGGTCCACGAGGCCCTGGGGCACAATGCCGAGGCCGATGCCGTCTGGGCGGGCCAGAGCATCCTGGAGGGACGCCTCGGCGAAGACCTGGCCGCCCCCGGCGTGTCCATCTACGACGACTCGACCCTGCCCGGCCGGTTCGGTTCCTTCGCCTACGACTCCGAGGGCACGCCCGCCGCGCGGCGGACGATTATCGAGAACGGCCGGCTCGTCGGGTTCCTGCACAGCCTGGAGACGGCCGCCAAGTTCGAGACGGCGCCCACCGGCAGCGCCCGCGCCCAGAGTTACGACTGCCGGCCCATCGTCCGCATGTCCAACACGTTCATGGGCAACGGCAACGTGCCGCTGGCGGAGATGGTTCGCGGCGTGGAGCGCGGCGTTTACCTGGAGGACGGCCACTGGGGTTACGTCTTCGTCCAGAAGGGCCAGTTCATCTGTCACGCCGGCCAGGCCCACATGATTGAGCACGGGGCCATCGGCGAGCCGCTTCGCGACGTCTCGATCTCGAGCATGACCCTCCCGGTTCTGAAGAGCATCGACGCCGTCGGTGACGATTTCGAGATGAAGATGCCGGGCATGTGCGGCAAGGAGGGCCAGTCGGCCGCCACCGACTGCGGCGGCCCCCACGTCCGCGTTACCGAGGTCGTTGTCGGGGGACACCAGGGCACATGAGCCAACACGAAGAGTCTCATCTCGATCTGGCGGCACGCTGCGTCGAGAAGGCGGTGGGCCTGGGCGCCGAGTGGTGCGACGTGGCCACCGGGTCGGGTCGCGACATCTCGGTCACCATCGAGAAATCCGGCATCCAGATGGCCGACGCCGGCCGCGGCGAGGATACGGCCATCCGCGTCTACGTCCGGGGCGGCATGGGATACGCCGTCGTCAGCGGCAGCGACCGCCGCGACATCGACGAAGCCGTCGAGCGGGCCGTGGCCCTGGCGAAAGAGGCCACGCCCGACCCCGACTTCCGGTGCCTGCCACAGCCGCAGCCCCAGCCACAGGTCGACGGGCTCTTCGACGAGGCCATCGCGGGCATGAGCGTCGAGCAGGTCGTCCGCATCGCCGTGGCCAACATCGAGGCCGCCAAGGCGATGGAGCCCGACGTCAATCTCTCGGGGCACGTGGGGCTTTCGGTCGGCTCCGGCGCCCTGGCCTCGTCGACCGGCGTGGCGGTCGAGTCGCGCGGGACCGACATTTCGGCCGACATCTCCGCCTTGATTCGCCGCGACGGCGACACGGGCTACTTCTACGAGTTCGACTTCGGCCGCCACCTGGCCGACTGCCGCCTGGAGCAGGTCGCCGAGGGCGCCGTCGACGGCGCCAGGCGCTTCCTGGGCGCCAAGCGCATCACCAGCCGCCGCATGACGCTGGTGCTTGGGCCGCTGGCCTCGTATGGGCTGCTGTCTCAACTGGTCGCGGCCGCCAATGCCGAGAGTATCCAGCGCGGCAGGAGTTACCTGGGCGGCAAACTCGGCGAGATGATCGCCAGTCCGCACCTGACCATCGTCGACAACGGACTCGTGCCCCGGGGCATCCGTTCCGGCGCCCACGACGGCGAGGGCACGCGGCGGCGGCCGCTGACCGTCATCGACGCGGGCCGCCTCACCGGCCTCCTCCACAACTCCTACACCGCGGGGAAGGCCGGCGTCGAGAGCACCGGTCACGGCACCCATTCGGGCGGCATCGGCGCGACGAACCTGCGGCCGGCGCTCGGCACCCGGCCGGCGGCCGACATCCTGGCCGAGGTCAAGGACGGCATCTACCTGGAGAGCGGCGAGATTCGGCCCGACCCCGCCAGCGGCGACGTCTCGGCCTCGATCGACTTCGGATCCCTCATTCGGGACGGCCGGGTTGTCCACCCGGTGGAGAACGCGATGCTCGGCGGCAGCATCTTCGATATGCTGGCCCGCCTGGACGCCGTCTCGAGCGACGCCCGCATCGAGCCCGGCATCCTCTTGCCTACCCTTCGCATCCAGGACGTCCAGATCGCCGGGGCCGAGTAGCCGCCGCCCCGCCGCCCCCGGCCGGCCCGCGCGAGCCAATGGGGATTGAAAAGTCGGCCGCCTGCCCGTAAACTCTAGCGTCCGAAAACCGGGGAAGCGAGCCGCCCGTACCATGCCGACTATTGCCATCCTGGGGTCCACGGGGTCTATCGGCCGGATGACGCTGGAGGTCATCTCGTCGCTCGGCCCCGACTTCCGCGTGGTGGCCCTGGCCGCCGGGCGGCAGGTCGACCTGCTGGCCCGGCAGGCCGCCGAGTCGGGCGCGGTCTCCGTGGCGGTGTGCGACGATGAGGCCGCCCGGGGACTCCGCCGGGCGCTGCCCGAGGGCGCTGCGCCGGAGGTGCTCGTCGGGCCCGAGGGGCTTGTGGCACTGGCCTCGCGCGACGACGTCGATATCGTCGTCTCGGCCGTCGGCGGCGGCGCGGGGTTGCCTGCGGCACTGGCGGCCGCCCGGGCGGGCAAGCGCTTGGCCCTGGCGAACAAGGAGGCCCTGGTCATGGCCGGTCACCTGGTCATGGCCGAGGCCAAGGCGTCCGGCGCCCAGGTCATCCCGGTCGACAGCGAGCACTCGGCCATCTTCCAGGCCATGGCCTCCGGCCGGGCGGGCGAGGTCCGCCGCGTCGTCCTGACAGCCAGCGGCGGGCCGTTCTACCGTCGTCCGGACGAGGCCCGGGAGTCCGTCACGGCGGCCGAGGCCCTCGACCATCCCACCTGGTCCATGGGCCGCAAGATTACGATCGACTCGGCCACGCTGATGAACAAGACGCTCGAGGTCATCGAGGCCCACCATCTGTTCGGGCTGGAGGCCGAGAAGATTCAGGTGCTTATCCACCCCGAGTCGACCGTACATTCACTGGTGGAGTTCGTCGACGGGTCGGTCATCGCCCAGTTGGGCCCGCCCGACATGCGGATGCCGATCCAGTATGCGCTGACGTATCCCGAGCGCCGGCCGGCGCCGTGGCCACGGTTGGACCTGGCGGCGCTGGGGCAGCTGCATTTTGAGGTGCCCGATACGGACCGATTCCCGGCCCTGGCGCTGGGCTTCGAGGTGGTCCGCGAGGGCGGCACGTTGGGGGCGGTGCTCTCGGGCGCCGACGAAGTGGCCGTCGGGGCGTTCCTGGACGGCCGGATCCGGTTCGTCGACATCGTTCCGCTCGTCGAGCGTGTGCTGGTGGCCCACCGGCGGAGATCCGCGGGGGCGCCTCGGGCAGACAAGCCGAACCTGGAGAACATTCTTGCGGCCGATGCCTGGGCCAGAGAGGAACTTGCGCGGTGTCTAACGTCTTATACGGTTTCGAGATAGCCGTTGCCCTGGGTCTCATCATCTTCGTCCACGAACTGGGGCACTTCCTGGCCGCCAAGTGGGCCGGCGTGCACGTACGCAAGTTCGCCATGGGCATGGGACCGGCCATCATCAAGTGGACGCGAGGCGAGACCGAGTACTCGCTGCGGTGCATTCCCGTCGGAGGGTTCGTCGACCTCGCCGGCGAGCAGCCCGAGTCGGACGACGCCCACGACCCCGGGGCCCTCTGCAACCGGCCCCCCTGGAAGCGGGCCATCGTCTTCGCGGCCGGCGTGACGATGAACGCCCTTCTGGCCCTGGTCCTGTTCGCCCTGGCGCCGGTCGTCGGCATGCAGGTACCCGTGCCCATCGTCGGCGAGGTCGTCCCCGACACGCCCGCCGCCAAAGCGGGCCTCGAACCCGGCGACCGCATCCTGACGATCAACAGCGAGAAGATCGAGTCCTTCGAGGACATCATGATGGCGGTTGCTCTGCGAAGGGCAGGCACGTCGTTCGACCTCGTCGTGGCCCGCGCGGCCGAGGGCTCCGACACGCCGCAGGAACTCACCAAGACCGTCACGAGCAAGCGCAACCCGGGGTTCCCCGCGCCGATGCTCGGCATTCTGCCGGACCGGGAAGCCGCCATCGCGCGGATGCACACCACGGCTGTCCTGCGGCAGACGGGCATCGAGGAAGGCGACCGCATCCTGGCCGTCAACGGGCAGCCGGTCGAGACCTGGCGGGGCCTGGACAAGGCGCTCGAGGACGCGCCCGCCGGGCCGCTGACGCTGGGCATCGAGCGCGGCGAAGAGCGCCGGGATATTCGAGTCGTCCCGGCAGACCTCAAGGTCTATGACTACGGCATGAAGTGGCCGACGCAAATCGCCGGCGTCGAGGCGGGGTCGCCGGCCGAGCAGGCGGGCATCCAAGCCGGCGACCGCATCGCGGGCATCGCCGATACGCCGTGGCCCGCCACCGAGACCATCATCGAGACCGTCAAGGCCGCGGGCGACGGAGGCACCGTGCGGGTGACCCTCTGGCGCGAGGGCAAACTCATCGACGTGACCTGCAAGGCCACGAAGAAAAAAGGCGAAGACCACCCGCGCCTCGGCATTGCCCTGGGGAGAGCCTTGGATGTCCCCATCCAGGTCGGTCACGTGGACCCGGGCGGGGCGGCCGACCAGGCGCATCTGCGACCGGGCGACATCGTGCGCCGCGTCGGCGAGTCCGGCAAAGAGCCACGCGACTGGAACGATCTCTCGGAACTCCTCCTGGCCACCGACGGCAAGGACATGCTCGTCCAGGTGGAGCGGGGCGGCAGCCTGCTGACCAATACGCTTCGCCCGACGGCCGTCCCGCAGGAGCGGTTGACCCTGACGGGCGCCATCGGCATGCCCCGGTACATCCCCTTGCCGCGCATCTACAGTCCGTTGGCCGTCGCCACACGGAGCCTCAAGCGCACGTTCCTGATGTTCTGGCGCGTCTACGCGACGCTCCGCCAACTGCTGACCGGCGAGGCCGGCTCGGAGGCCATCGCGGGGCCCGTCGGCATCGTGCAATATTCCTACAACGTCGCCGGCTACGGCGTCGGCACGTTCATGGACTTCTGGGGCATGCTCTCGGTCTGTATCGCGGTCATGAACTTCCTTCCGCTGCCGCCGTTTGACGGCGGGCACGTGCTGTTCCTTCTCCTGGAGAAGATCAAGGGGAGTCCCTTCAGTCTCAAACTGCGTACGGCCATCTGGATCGTCGGATGGGTTGGGGTGGGGCTGCTCTTCCTTCTCATCACGTACCAGGACATCACGCGGTGGATCGAGAGCATGTGAGCCCGCCGCGGGCCCTGCCCTACCGCCGCGAGTCCTGTGCCAGCGGCGCGAGCGCCGCCAGCGCTTCGGCCGGTTTCCCCGACGCCATGAGTTGCTGCGCGCAGCCAAGGCACTCCGCTTGCTCGGCCGTCAGCGGCACGGCGTCGCCTGGTTCGGTGGCGCGGTAGCCCAGCCGCGCCAGCACCACCCCGCCCAGGTTCTCGATGCCGTCGCCCGTGAGTGCCGAGACGGCCAGGACGCCGGGCACACCAAGCGGGCCCGGCGCCACGTCGGCCTTGTTCCACACGGCGATCGCGCGGTTGCCGAGGCGCTCGAGCGCCGCTTCGTCGTCGGCCGTCGCGCCGGTTGCGGCATCGAGAAGGTACACGACGATGGCGGCGCCCGCGGTCTGCTCGTGGGCCCGCTCGACACCGAGTTGCTCGACCGGGTCGCGCGCGTCGCCGAGGCCCGCCGTGTCCACGAGAACGACCGGCAGGCCGTCAAGGGCGGCGTCGGCCTCCACGTAGTCGCGCGTGGTGCCCGGAGCGGCCGCCGTGAGGACGCGGTCGGCGCCGACGAGCCGGTTCAGGAGCGTGCTCTTGCCCGCGTTGGGGCGGCCGGCGATGACCACGCGGGGCGGGGCTGCCAGGAACCGGCCGCAATGATGCCAGCGTTCCAGGAGACCGTCGACGGTGTTCGCCGCCTCGGCCGCGCGGCCGGCCGCCAGGGCGTCGGCGGCGTGGGCGACGGCGGTGGCCAGGGCGCCACCCAGTTGGTCGAGCAGGATGCGGGCCGCCAGGGGAGTCGTCGCCCGGCGGAGGAGTCGGCGGGCGCTGCGCTCCATCGCGCCGGCGCCCTCGATGGCCAGGAGCGTGTCCGGCTCAACCTGCTCGAGCCCCCGCGCCGCCAGGGCCCCACAGACCGCCGCCACGGCCGCTGGCCCGCCGTGGCAGTTCACTTCGTAGACCGTCAGCGGCGGGTCGGAGGCGTGGTACACGATGACCTCGTCCAGCACGCTGCCATCCGCATCGAGGATGTGACCGTAGGCCAGGGCGCCGAGGGCAGGCAGGACTGGGCCGCGAGCCGCCGGCCGGAAGGTGCCTTGCAGCGCGGCATCGATGGCGGGGCCGACGCAACGGATCACCGCAATCCCGCCGCGACCCGGGGCGGTCAGGACGGCAAAGGCCGACCGGCTCATCGCTTCCCTCATTCTTCCCGCTCGAGGTAGGCCGTGACGAGTCCTTCCAGGACCAGGTTCGGCCGGACGTCCCGGCAGTCGGGGGCCAGGAGGGGGGCGATTCGCGCGGCATCGCCGCCGGTCAGAATCACCCGTGCCGGGATGCCCACCGTGTCCCTGGCCGCGTCGATGAGCCGAGCGACCGCGGCGGCGGCACCGTGAACCAAGCCGGCGGCGATGGCCTGCTCGGTGTTCGCCCCGATGGGCGGCGGCGTCTCGTCGAGCCGGACTTCGGGCAGCGCCGCCGTGCCTTGTGCCAGGGCCCTGGCCATGAGGGCCAGACCCGGCAGGATGGCGCCCCCCATCAGCGCCCCGTCATGGCGGACCGGGTTGACCGTAATCGCCGTGCCGAAGTCGACGACGATGCAAGGACCGCACGTCCGCTGATGGGCGGCCAGGGCCGCCAACAGGCGGTCGACGCCCACCCGCTCCGGTTCGTCGACCTCGGCATGGACGGCAATCGGGAAATCCACCCCGGCCACCTGAGGCGCCGCGGCGGCCCGCAGCCGCTGGAGGGCAGGCGGATTGACGGATGCGACGATGACGGGCACCCCCCGCCCGACCGGGCCCGCGACGGACTTCGCGAGGACCTCGTCGAGGCGGGCGAGCGGCGCGCGGCAGACCTCGCCGAGGACGCCGTCGCCGGTCACGGACGCGACCGCGACGGACGTGTTGCCGAGCGTGACGGCCAGGAAGTCGCTCATCCGGTTTCTCCGGCGTTGCGCTTCGCCGCAGCGGCCTCCTTGGCAGCCGTCTCGTCAAGCAGAGTCAGGATGGCGCCGACGAGCCGACCGAGGCCGGCGCCCGTCGCGCTGGAGATGGTCAGGACGGGCCGGCCGACGGCTTGCTGGAACTCGGCGCGCGGCGTATCGTCGCCGGGCAAGAGGTCGGCCTTCGTCAGTACGATGAGTTCGGGCTTGGCGGCCAAGTCGCGGCTGTAGGCGGACAACTCGTCGCGGATGGCCCGGTACGCGTGGGCCGGGCCCTGGCGTCCGTGCGGTTCGATCTCCACCAGGTGCACCAGCACGCGGGTGCGTTCGACGTGCCGGAGGAACTCGTCACCGAGGCCGACGCCGCGGTGGGCACCCTCGATAAGGCCGGGCAGGTCGGCCATCACGAAACGGCGATCGGGGCCGGCCTCGACGATGCCCAGGTGCGGTTCGAGCGTCGTGAACGGATAGGCGGCGATCTTGGGCCTCGCGGCCGACAGGCGTGCCAGCAGGGTGCTCTTGCCGGCGTTGGGCAGGCCGATGAGGCCGATGTCGGCAATGAGTTTCAGTTCCAGCCGCAGGTTGCGTGCTTCGCCGGGTATGCCGGGCTCGGCATGGCGCGGCGTCTGGTCGGTGGCAGTGGCGAAACGGGCGTTGCCGCGCCCGCCCTTGCCGGCGCGCGCGATGACGACCCGCATGGCCGGACGGTCGAGGTCCTTCAACAGGAGGCCCGTGTCGCGGTCGTAGACGAGCGTGCCGGGAGGGACGTCGATGATCAAGTCCTCGCCAGCGGCGCCGGCCATGTCTTTGCTGCGTCCGGGTTGGCCGTTTGAGGCACGCCAGTGATGGCGTCCCCGGACGTCGAGGAGGGTATCGAGGCCGGCTCGCGCGTGCATAATGACGTTGCCGCCGTCACCGCCGTCACCGCCGCTGGGCCCGCCGCGCGGCACGCCGGCCTCGCGGCGGAAGGTAACGGCGCCGTCGCCGCCATCGCCGGCCTTGACGTAGATTTCGGCTTCGTCAACAAACATCGTCGGGACCTGCTCTCCGGGACCTCGGACCGTGCCAGCGTAGCAGCCCCGCGGCCCCGCGGCAAGAGCGAGGGAGCCGCTCCGGGCGGCAAAGAATCGGCCCGGGTCCACGTCGAGCGGGCCCGGGCCGAGAGTAGGTTGCCTGGGGGGTCAGACGATGCTGACCTTCTTGCCGTGGAAGAGGACACTGCCGTCGGCCAGCGCGAAGAGGGTGTCGTCGCGTCCGCGGCCCACGTTCCGGCCGGGCAGGAACTTCGTGCCGCGCTGACGCACGATGATGCTGCCCGTGGTCACCGTCTGACCGCCGTACGCCTTCACCCCGAGGTACTGGGGATTGGAGTCTCGGCCGTTACGCGTTGATCCTTGTCCCTTTTTATGCGCCATGACACACACTCCCTGCCGTTCGGCCCTGTCTTGGACAGGACACTATATCGTCAAAAGGGGCCCTTGGCAAGGCCTTTTTCCCGGCCTGTCGTGACCCAGTAGTAATGTCCGGTCCGGACCCAGTAGAAATGTCCGCTTCCAGGGGGCCAAAGGAAGCGGATGAACGAGGACCGGATCGAGATGAGCCAGCGTGAGCGAGATCGGCTGAAGGTGATGGAGCCGGT
>DATKZB010000227.1:0-10218 GCA_035528235.1 Phycisphaerae bacterium | reverse complement strand
CTTCGGCCGTACCAGGCCCCGGACGCGGTACGTGCCCGGGCCGACCAGCCGGCCGGGGACGTGGTAGACCGAGTGGGCGGCGGCGTCGGTGTCGCGGGCCAGGTCGTCCAGGCCGTCCCACCAGACGGTCTGGTCGCCGGCGGGGAATGGCGTTTCGCTCACGAGGTTCCGGACGCGCGTGCCGTCGGCGGCGTCGATGACCAGGGTCACGAAGCCGGGCTCGGCCAGGCGGAACCGGACGGGGATGGGCGGGTGCGGCTCGTCGACCGGCACCGCCGGGGCGGGTGCCGCAATGGCCACGCCCGCCGCCAGAACCACCGATGCCATGCTCGCCAGCAGGATAGACGCCGGTTGCCTGCACACGCGCTGCTTCATGGTCTCTCTCTCCTCGCGGCAAGTGGATGGTAAGGGCGGCCGTGGCACACGGGATCGTGAGACCCATTCTAGGCCGCGCGGCCGTCCGTGTCAACGCGGATTCCGGGCGGCGCTGGGCAGAAACACGGGTAGTGCCGCCGCCGGCTCGTGTTGAATCCAGGGAAGTCCCCGCCGCAGCAAGACCGGCGGCGCGCCAGGACCCCATTAGTCCTACAACGCTACTTGTCGCGCGGCGGCCTTCCGAGGCCGCCGCGATCTGGCCTGACGCTGTTCCTGGCGGCCTGGGAAGGCCGCCAGGCGGGATGAAGTAGCGAACTGGCGTAGTAGGATTAGGCCAGGGAGGAGCAATTGCGATGGCCGGCAGACCGGCGTTCTTTCTCGGGTTCGTGCTGACGCAGGTGGCGTGGTGCGCGGCTGGGCTGGGCGCGGGCGGCCCGGACCGGTGCGACGAGGAGTTCGTCGGCCCACTGCCCAGTTGGCGGAACGTCAAGACCGACTACGGCGCCGTCGGCGACGGGGGGTCCTTCTCGACCTACAACGAGACCGCCGACATGGTCTTCAAGGACGTGGGCGACGGTATGGCCATGGCCACCGGAGACAACGGCCAGGCCGAGAACGCCGTCCTGCGGTGCACGTTCCTGCGGTGCTCGGGGGCGGGCCTGCGGACCAACAACTACAACTCGCTCGACGTCTGGGCCTGGTACTGCCGGTTCGAGGACTGCGGTTACGGCCTCTATAACGGGGCGGGGAACTTCCACGCCTACCAGTGCGTGTTCCTGCGCTCGAAGAAGATGGACATCGGGTCGGCCAACCTGATGGTCTTCTCGTTCGTCAACAACTTCTCCCGGGGCTCGGCGTGTTTCATGGATTGGGCCGGCGGCCACACCTGGGGCTCCGCCACGTCCGTCACGGGCAACCGCATCATCGACCCGACCGGCGACTTCGCCATCCGCCTGGGCAACGGCGGGCCGTACCTGGTGGCCGACAACGTCATCCGGAGCCGGCCGGGCGCCGCCGGACCCGCCGTCCACATGACGTGGGGCGACCAGGTGCTGGTGGGCAACACGTACACCGTGGCCGACCCGGTGAAGGAGAAGGGACGGTTCCGCCGCGTGGCCGAGCGGACGGTCGATGCGGCCACCATCGACGCAGCGCCGCCCGCCCTGCCGCCCACGCCGCCCAACCGCGGCCGGCCCGTCATCGAGGTGGCCGCCGGCGCCGACGCCGCCGCCATCCAGGCCGCCATCGACCGGGCGGTGGCGCTGAAGGGCAAGCGGCCTGTCGTCCACCTGCCGATGGGCACCTATCCCATCGACCGGACGCTGGTCGTCCCCGCCGGGGCCGACGTGCAACTCCTGGGCGACGGCGGGGCCGAGACCGCCACGGTCCTGCGGTGGACCGGCGCGGCGGGCGGGCTCGTGCTTCGGATCGAGGGGCCCAGCCGGGCAACGGTCCGCGATATGTCCATCAGCGCCGGCCGGGGCAGCGGCATCCGGGTGACCGGTTGCGACCAGCCGGGCGGCCGGATCTTCGCCGACCAACTCAACGTGACCGGCGGCAGCCCGTCGGCGAAGGCCGCGGCCGGGCTGCTCGTCGCCGGGGTCGAGCGGGCCGACGTGTTGCTGCGGTGCCTCCAGGGCGGGTCGTTCTCCGAGAAATGGGTCCAGGTGCTGGGCGGCCCGAACCGCAAAGCCGGCCGGACCACGCCGGGGCAGGTGGCCATCTACACCGGGGCGACCGGCTCGACCGACGCCCAGTACGCCGTCAGCCAGGGCGGCCGGCTGGTCGTCCGCAGCGTGTACCACGAGATGAGCGCCACCAACCCGCAGGGCATCCTCCTGAACGACTCCGGCACGCTCTCGGTCGACGCGACGCGGTTCTCGTACCAGACCTCGGCCGAGGTGCCGCTGATTGCCGCCGACGGGTTCCGGGGCGACTTCGCCCTGCTGACGGGCCTCCTGCTGCCGGTGGGTTCGACGCACAGCGCCCGCATCGCCATCACGGGCGACGGCAGCCGGTGCAACATGCTGGTGATGGGTAACATCTTCTGGGTCAACGAGACGGGGGTGACGGCCGACAAGGTGTTCCAGAACCAGGCCCGGCCGCCCGCCCATGCCGCGCTGTTGCACTGCAACATGAACTCGGGCACCCAGGGTGCCACGAAGAACGGTTTCGACTTTCTGGAGCCCCGCGGCGAGGCCGACGACGCCTTTCTGCTGCGGATGCTCCAGCCCCTGCGCGAGTCGCGCATCTGGCTGCCCGGGCCCGTCGCCGAAGGGGTAACCGACGTGCGCATCCACCGGGTCATCTGCTCGGCGGGCCACGGCGGCGTCGGCGTCGAGTTCCGGGCCGGCCCGTGACGCAACCGGGTCGCGCGGCAGCCGTTCGGAGAAACGCCCTGATGGCGAGTCACGGCATGACCCGGCGCCAGTGGCTGAAGACGGCGGCCCTGGCCGCGGCGGCGCCCGTCCTCGGCGGGTCCGGCGACGACGGGTTCCAGAAGGGCGGCGACGTGTCGCTCCTCCAGAAAATCGAGGAACTCGGCGGCGTCTATCGCCACGACGGCCGGCCCAGGGACGCCCTGGCCATCTTCAAGGGCCACGGCTGCAACACGATGCGGCTCAGGCTTTTCCATTCGCCGGGTGGCAAGGGCCCCGTCGTCAACGACCTGGCGTACACGCAGAAACTGGCGCGGCGGATCAAGGCGGCCGGCCTGGGGCTGCTGCTGGACTTCCACTATTCCGACACCTGGGCCGACCCCGGCCACCAGACCAAGCCCCGCGCCTGGAAGGACCTGTCGTTCGAGCAGTTGCAGGCCGCGGTGTTCACCTATACGCGCGATGCGGTGGCGGCACTGGATGAGGCCGGCGCCCGGCCCGACGTGGTCCAGGTGGGCAACGAGATTACGCCCGGTATGTTGTGGGACACCGGCCGCGTGGGGGGCAAGTTCGACACGCCCCAGCAGTGGCGACAGTTGGCGACCCTGGTGCAGAGCGGTATCCGCGGCGTGCGGGAGGCGGCGGCCGGCGGCCGGCCGGTCCGCGTCATGATTCACGTCGACCGCGGCGGCAGCACCCCGGTCACCCAGTGGTTCTTCGACCACCTGCGGGCCGAGGGTGTGGACTTCGACGTCATCGGCCTGAGTTACTACCCCTGGTGGCACGGGCCGCTCGACGGCCTGCGGCAGAACCTGGCCGCCACGGCCCTGCGTTACGCCAAGGACATCGTGGTCGTCGAGACGGCCTACCCGTGGACGGGCCAGATGCCCGAGGGCCGCCGCAACGCCGCCGGCGACCGCGACGTCGCCCCCTATCCGCTCACGCCCGAGGGGCAGAAAGTGTTCCTGGCGGAACTCATTCGGACCGTCCGCCAGACGCCCGACGGTCGTGGCAAAGGCGTCCTGTACTGGGCGCCGGAGTGGATGACCGTCGAAGGCCTGCCGTCTTCCTGGGCGAGCCGCGCCCTGTTCGACCCGCGCGGTAACGCCCTTGCGGCGCTATCGGCCTTCGCGGAGTGAGCGGCGCACCTGACGAGGCAGGGACAGAAGACGGTGCGGCGCTGCATCCTGGCCACCCGTTGGCAGGGATGACCCATCCGCCCAGCAGTTGTACGCCGATGCCAAGGGGCTGGAAGCGTCTAAAGATTCACCTTTCGATGGGCCGATAAGGCGCCTACAGGTTTTAGCCGAGGTAGAGGGGACGAGCGAGGCAAGTCGGTTGGTCGAGTTGGCGAAGCGCCCCGAGCGGTATCGCTATGAGGGTGCGCGCGCCGCTTGGCTGAAACTCGGGAGGCTTGGCGGCTGGCCCGCCACGCCCGAGAACTTGGCGACGGAGCGCCGGATGCGAGCCGGCCTTCTCGTCGCCGGCGCCCCGCCCGACGAACGGAACCCGGAACGCCGCAAGCGGTGGGAGCGCCTCTTGCCGGGTCTGCGCAATCTGGCAGCGGCTGGCGAGGCCGCGCGGTCGGTTCAGGAACTCAACCGGAAGGGCGATCTGGTGACGCCGAACTGGGGGGGCTGCTGGACGTGACGAATCCACTGGCGCGATATCGCGTGGTGACCTTGCGGGCCGCCGGTCGGCATGTTGGTGCGCTGGCGGGGTTTGGGCGCCCTGAGGTAGGGCGGGCGGCGGGTGTCCGGACGGGCAGAAAGACACAACGTAACTGCTTGTGGATGTGATGGTTACATCTGCCACTGGCACCGGGTACGCGGCCGGGAGTGCCGCGATGGTTTCGGGAATTATTATGCTTGACTTGGTACCCCTCACGGGGCTAAAAAACGGTAAGCCTTCCGGCGCGGGGCGTCTGGGAGAGGGCCCTTCTTGCATCATCGAACGGGTTCAGGCCATTTTCTTGACGGGTTGGGGGACCGATGCCCTATACGAGCCATAACGTTTTCCGGAAGGGCGGTGTCCACGTCTTCCCGGTGACTTGCCGATCCCCGCGAGGCCGTCTGCTCTCGGCGTCGCGCCGGTCGTCCCTATCCATCCTATCGAGGAGGGCGCTCGAGTTGAGGTACGCTGCGGTCTTAACGGCGTTCATGTGTGGCGCATTGATGCTGCTTCTCTCGCCTGTGGTGGCCAAGGCGGGATGGTTCTGGCGCGACGGGGAGTGGGTTTACGTCCCCGAAGGGCGGGCACAGACGACCCAAGCGCCTCAAGCGCCCAAGGAGCCTGCGCAGGCCAAGCCGCCCGAGAAGGAACCGGCGCCCGCCAAGGCCCCCGCGAAAGAGCCGGTCAAGGCCCCGCCCGAGAAACCCGTGCCCCAACCCGCTAAGCAGGTCAAGCAGGTTGTGGCCCAGGCGCCGGTTGTGGCCGATGTGACCAAGGAACTGCGGCCGGCGCAGGGCGATGGGCCGAAGTTCCCCGTCAGCCGCTTCGTCGTCGAGTACGTCTGTGAGACCGGCGGGTTGCCGACCATCGAGGAAATCGGCCAGATTCCGATCACCCTCGGCCAGACGCCGGAAGGCTATGTGCCGGCGCGCGGCGGGGTGCCCACCGTCACGACCCCCCTGGGTGAACTCGGGGGCGATCCTGCGCCGTTCTTCTACGCCACGGCACTGCTGAGCCTCAACGAGCAGGTCGTCGCGCATTTCAACGGGCGAGGCATCTTCGGCGTCTTCGTCACGCCTCGTACCGACGATATCCAGCAACGCATCAAGCAGGACGCCCTGGGCAAGCCCGAGAGCCTCGAACTCCTCGACAAGCGGGCCCAGGGCACGACCGTTCTGCGGATTGCCATCTTCGTGGGCCGCGTCGGCAGCGTGCGGACGGTGGCCTCCGGCGATCGCGTCCCGCAGGAGGACCGCGTCAACAATCCCACCCACCGGCGGATCCTTAAGAACTCGCCGGTCCAGGCGGCCAGCGCCGCCGAGGGCGAGGAAACGCAGGGGCTCCTGCAAAAGGACCTCCTCGATCGTTACGCGCTGTTCCTGAGCCGGCATCCCGGACGCCGCGTCGACGTGGCCGTGGCCAGGGGTGACGACCCCGGCCAGGTCAACCTCGACTACATGGTGGCCGAGAGCAAGCCGTGGGTCCTGTTCCATCAGGTTTCCAACACCGGCACGGAGGAGACCGGTGAATGGCGCGAGCGCTTCGGGTTCATCCACAACCAACTCACGGGCAACGACGATACGCTGAGCATCGATTACGTAACCGCCAGTTTCAACACCGCTCACGCGGCCGTGCTGTCGTACGAGGCGCCTATCCTCGGCCTCGAACGGGTTCGCTGGGCGGTGTACGGCACCTTCGGCAAGTTCAAGGCCACTAATGTCGCGCCGGCCGACGAACGGTTCCTCGGCGAGACGTGGTCCACCGGCGGCGACCTGTTTGTCAACTTCTTCCAGGACAAGGACCTCTTCATCGACTTCACGGCCGGCTGCCGATGGGAGGACATCCGTGTCGTCAACCAGATCGTGGAACTCAAGGGACGGACGTCGCTCTTCACGCCCGGCGTCGGGTTCCGTGCCGAACGCGTCAACGAAACCCAGGCGATGCAGGGCATCGTCAAACTCGAATGGCTCGAGGAGCATGTCGGCCATACGGACAAGGATGACCTGCGGCGGTTCGGGCGGTTCGCTCCCGACAAGGACTGGGTCGTCCTCCGGTGGAACTTCTTCCAATCGTTCTATCTTGAACCGCTGCTGAATCGCGAGGAATGGGAGAACCCCGACACGCCCAAGACCTCGACCCTCGCACACGAGGTGGCCGCGTACTTCAAAGGGCACCATTCGCTCGGCAGCCGCCTGATTCCGTTCGCCGAACAGACCGTCGGCGGCGTCTACTCGGTCCGGGGCTACCCCGAGAGCATCGTCGCGGGCGACGCCACCTACGTCGCCAGCATCGAGTACCGGTACCATATTCCGCGGGCCCTCCAGCCCAGCACCTCGTTCAAGGAGCCCAGGGAGCCCGCCAACCTCTTCGGATCGCCGTTCCGCTTCCGCCCGCAGCAGGTCTACGGGCACACCGACTGGGACCTGATCCTCAAAACCTTCTTCGATATCGGCAAGGCCAACAACTTCGAAAAACTGCCTCGTCCGCTCGAAGACAACTACTTCCTGATGAGTTGTGGTCTGGGCATGGAACTTCAGGTCCTTCGAAACCTGACCGTACGCCTGGACTACGGCGTGGCCCTCAGGGGAATCGATGCCCGCGAGGTCGATGCGGGCGACCAGCGATTGCACGTCGTCGCGACGCTCTCGTTCTAGAGCGCCGATGACGGTCGGACTGATAGGGGGGGAGTCGTGTGGACCGGCCGGGCCGCGGGCCTGAATGGGCGCCTCGTTGCGGCCGGGCCGAACGTTGGGATCATGGGGGGGGCGGTGGTTCGCGAAACGCCCCCCCGGAGCGTCAAACAACCGTCGTGGGGAGAGTTGCAATGACACATGCGCGGTATCAAGATCTCGCTCTTAAGGTCCTGCTGAGTCTGCTGATCGTGATGGCTCAGCTACCCAGGCCGGTGTTTGCCGAACCCACCGGCGAAGAGGTGATCCAGGGCGACGTCACGTTCGCGCGAGACGGCGACGTGACGACCATCACCGCCGGACACAACAGCATCATCCAGTACTCCGGCTTCGACATCGCCACAAACGAGACCGTTCAGTTCATCCAGCCCAGCGCTCAGGCCCGCGTCCTGAACCGCATCATGGGCGGCTATCCCACGACCATCGAGGGATCGCTTCTGGCGAACGGCATCGTCTACCTGGTCAACCCCGCGGGTGTGCTCTTCACCCCCACCGCCATCGTCGACGTCGGAGGCATCTACGCCGCCGCCGCCAACCTCAGCAACCGAGACTTCCTGGGCGGCAATAACCTGTTCCTCAACGCCGCCGGCCCGGTCACCAACTGGGGCACCATCCGCGGAAACGCCGTGCACATGGTCGGTCTCCAGGTGGCCAACCACGGCAGCATCCTGGTCAACTCGGGTGCCGTCACTATGGTGGCCGGCAAGGACGTCTACATCGGCGAGCGCGGCGGCCACGTCCTGGTCAGGGTCGAAGGCGCCGACGCCCAGGCCGAGGCCGGCGCGGGGCCCGCCGTCGAGAACACCGGCACCATCGATGCCGGCGACGGCGAGGTCATGATTGCCGCCGGAGACGTCTTCTCCCTGGCCTTCCGTAACAGCGGCTTCATGAAGGGCAAGAACGTGACCGTCGACGGCGGCGCCGGCCGCGTTGAGGTCGGCGGCACCATCGACGCCTCCGACGCCACACCCGGCGCCACCGGCGGTAACGTCAAGGTCCTTGGCGGCGAGGTCGTTCTCGAGGGCGCCGAGATCGACGCCTCCGGCTCGGCCGGCGGCGGCACCGTCCTGGTGGGCGGCGACTTCCAGGGCGCCAACCCCGACGTCCGAAACGCCCAGTTCACCTACGTCGATGCCTACACCCTCATCGCCGCCGATGCCCTCGACGCCGGCCACGGCGGCCAGGTCATCGTGTGGGCCGACGGCGGCACGGCCTTCTTCGGCACCATCTCCGCGCGCGGCGGTACGCAGGGCGGCAACGGCGGATTCGCCGAGGTCTCCGGCAAACGCCATCTCATGCTCGCCCCCGAACTGATTGACCTCTCCGCACCCATGGGCTCCGGCGGCGTCGTCCTCTTCGACCCCGACTCCATCGTGATCCAGGATGCCGCCGAGGCCAACGTCACCGGGTTCGCTGCCGACTGGACGGAGGCGTGGGGCGAAGACGCGGGCACCGCCAGCGTCTTCAACGTCCCGCTTCTCGGGGGCGGAACCTTCAGCGCCGTGCCCGCCGGCACCTCGATCGTCCTCCAGGCCCTGAACACCATTACCGTCTCCAGCGCCGTGGACCTCAATATCCACACCACCGACGGTGGGCTCGGCACGGACCTCACCCTCGAGGCGGGCGGCGACATCCTCCTGAGCGCCGCCGTCACGCTCAATGGCGGCACCCTGACGCTCAACGCCAACAACATCGGCGGCACCCAGACGGGAACCGGACAGGTCACCGTCAACCAGGCCGTCGACACCGCCGGCGGCGATTTCGTCTCCACCGGCATTAACTTCACTACCGGCGCCGCCGGGACCATCACCACGGGTGTCGGCGCCGGCAACGTCAACATCAACAACACCGGCGTCGTCACCGTCGGCGCCGGGATCAACGCCGGGGTCGGCAACGTCTCCATCCAGGGCGCCAGTTCCATCGCCGCCAGCGGCGGCGCCATCCAGGGCCTAGCCCTGGCCGCCAAGACCCTCAACGCCGCCGGCGGCGCCATCACCATCGACAACGCCGCCAACGCCTTTACGACCGTCGACCTGCGGGCCCGCAACCTCGCGGACGGTGCGGACGTGGCAGGGGCCATCACGTACGTCGACGTCAACGGGTTCGACGTCGTGGCGGTTCAGACGACGAGCACGTTGTCGTTGACGGCGGCCGGTGCCATAACCGACAGCGGCACGTTGTTGGTTGGGACGACGACGGCTCTGGCGGCGGGCGCGGCCAACCATATTGAACTGAACACAGTCACGAACAACTTCGGCGGCGCGGTGACGGTCACCACCGGTAACAACGTGACGCTGGTGGACGCGGACGCCCTGACGTTTGCCGGGGCGACGGTCAGTGGCAACCTGGACGTGACGGCCGCGGGCCTGATCTCCGATACCGGGCAGGTGACGGTGGCGGGTACGACGGCCCTGGCGGCGGGTGCGGCCAACCATATTGAACTGAACACAGTCACGAACAACTTCGGCGGGACCGTGACGGTCACGAGCGGCAACAACGTGACGTTGGTCGACGCGAGCACGCTGGCGTTCGCCGGGGCGACGGTCAGTGGCAACCTGGACGTGACGGCGGGGGGGCTGATCTCCGACACCGGCCAGGTGACGGTGGCGGGTACGACGCGTCTGCAGGCGGGTGCCGGTAACCACATCACGCTGGACTTTGCGACGAACGATTTCGTCGGCGCCGTGACGATCACGAGCGGCAACAACGTGACGTTGGTGGACGCGAACGCCCTGGCGTTTACCGCCGCGACGGTCAGCGGCGCCCTCGACGTGACAGCCGCGGGTCTGATCTCCGACACCGGGCAGGTGACGGTGGCGGGTACGACGCGTCTGCAGGCGGGCGCGGGTAACCACATCGCGCTGGACTTTGCGACGAACGATTTCGTCGGCGCCGTGACGATCACCAACGGCAACAACGTGACGCTGGTGGACGCGGGCGCCCTGGCGTTCGCCGCGGCGGCGGTCAGTGGCAATCTGGACGTGACGGCGGCGGGCGCGATCTCCGACACCGGCCAGGTGGCGGTGACGGGTACGACGCGTCTGGAGGCGGGCGCGGCCAACAACATTACGCTCACCACGATCGTGAACGATTTCGTCGGTGCC
>DATKZB010000226.1:0-18751 GCA_035528235.1 Phycisphaerae bacterium | reverse complement strand
GCAGGAACCGCGTCAAGGCTGGCCTGATCCTCAGAATCGTCTCGGCATCCATGGCGATGGCCTCCCGGGGCCCATTCCCCGGCAGTCCCATCGGCCGGCAGCATGAACCATCTTGAGCCTTTGTAGCGTTGTAGTACTAGGAAGGCCACCGCGCGGGCTCTCGCCATCGCCGCGCCCGGCCGGCGGCACAGTCTCACGCCCCGGCGTCGGGCGACGCCGGCGGGGTCGCGCCGAAACTGACGCGCGGCGAGAGGCGTTCCACGGCCGATTCGATCTCGAAGAACTCGGCCTGCCGGAAACTGAACATCGAGGCCATGAGGCTGGTCGGAAACATCTCGCAACGGTTGTTGTAGTCGCGGACGTTGGCGTTGTAGAACCGCCGCACGGCCTGGATGCGGTTCTCGGTCTCGGTCAGTTGCCGCTGCAACTCCAGGAAGTTCTCGCTCGCCTTCAGTTGCGGATACCCTTCGGCCAGGGCGAACAGTTGCCGCAGGGCGCCGACCAGGAAGTTCTCGACCTGGGCCTGCTGGGCCGGTGACCCGGTGGAGGCCACGGCGCGGGTGCGGGCCTCGACGACGCGCTCCAGGACCTCCCGCTCGTGCCTGGCGTAGCCCTTGACCGTCTCGACCAGGTTGGGGATGAGGTCGTAGCGGCGTTTCAGTTCCGTGTCGATGCCCGACCAACTCTCGCGGACGTGGTTGCGGCCGCGCACCAGGCTGTTGTACATGCCCATCAGCACCAGGCCCACGATGAGAATCGGGACGAAGATGCAGGCGCACATGGGCAACAAGGCCACCAGGACCTCGGCCTGCGCCAGAACGCTGAAGGTGGAAGCAGTATCCATCATGATTGGCCTCCCGGCGGCTCGCCGATACCGCGCGCCGTCAACACGTAGTCCGGAATGCTGCGGATGATCTCCTGCCCGACCATCAGCAGGCGCCGCAAGTTCTCGGCCTCGCGGCCCCCGTCGTAGAGGAGCACGATGGGCCCCTGCATCTCGAGCGACGGCGCCGTGCCGCAACCCAGCAGGTACTCGATGAGGCGCGTGTGGAAAATGTCGTAGGCGAACCGCCGGTCCTTGCCCGTGACGTAGTACCGGCGGCTGAACTCGTCGCTCTCGAAGTCGATGTCGTCGTACCCCACCCACGACGCGACGCGGTCGAGCACGCTCTCGGGCCGCATCCGCACGCCCGGCGCCAGGATGGGCATCGCCAGGACCGCCGCCTGGTAGTGGTGGGTGGTCTGGTTCTTGCCGCTGCCGGTCGTGTACCGGTAGTCGAACGCGACGACCGACCGGTCGTCCATCTCGCCCGCCAGGACGTTGGAGGCCCTCTTCGAGTGGCCGTGCTGGAACAGGTCGAGGTGGGCGTACCGCGCGGGCAGATCCCAGGGGTCATTGGGATAGTACGTCAGGCCCATGGCGGCGGCCAGGCGGGCCATGGCCTCGCGCCGCTCGCGGGCCTTTATAATGCTGTAGACGATTCCCACCACGACCAGCGCGGCGATGGCGCCGAACATCAGGCAGGGAAACAGGCCGGCCAGTCCGCCCACGATGACCTCCATGAAGATCTCCCGACCCGGCGGCCGGATTATAGGTCGGCCGCCAAGACCCGTCAAAAGGAAACGCCGCCGCCAAGGCGTACCTGCCTGGCGTCTGCGCGTTTGGCCAAGCCGTGGCACACGCCAAACGCGTACGCCGAGGCGCCGGCCGCCGCGCGCCGGCCGCCGGTTGATTCTCGGGCCCCGTCGTTATACCATAGGCGCATGGTGAGCGACTTATTCGCCGACATTCCGGAGATTCTCGACGACCTGCGGGCCGGCCGCATGATCGTCCTCGTGGACGACGAGCAGCGCGAGAACGAGGGCGACCTGGTGTGCGCGGCCGAGAAGGTCACGGCCGAGATCATCAACTTCATGGCCGCCCACGGCCGCGGGCTCATCTGCCTGCCCATGGCCCCCGACCGCATCGACCGGCTGAACCTGCCGCCGCAGACGCCCGAGAACACCGCACGGTTCGGCACGGCCTTCACCGTGTCGGTCGACGCCCGGACGGGCGTGACGACGGGCATCAGCGCGGCCGACCGCGCACGGACCGTCCAGGTCGCCGTGGCCGACGACACCGGGCCCCAGGATCTCGCGCGGCCGGGGCACGTCTTCCCCATCCGCGCGCGAGAGGGCGGCGTCCTGGTCCGCGCCGGCCAGACCGAGGGGGCCGTGGACCTGGCCCGCCTGGCGGGGCTGAAATCCGCCGGCGTCATCTGCGAGATCATGAAGCCCGACGGCACGATGGCCCGCCTGCCCGACCTGGTGCCGTTCTGCGCCGAGCACGGCCTGAAGGTGTGCTCCGTGGCCCAGATCATCGGGTTCCGCCACCGCAAGGAACGCCTCATCCACCAGGTGGCCCAGGCGAAACTGCCGACCCGGCACGCCACCTTCGACTTGCTCGCGTACGAGAGCGTCGTCGACGCCTTTCCGCACATCGCCCTGACGCTGGGCGGCATCGGCGTGAGCGGACCCGACGGCAACGTGCCGGTTCAGACCGCGCCCGTCCTTGTCCGCATCCACTCGGAGTGCCTGACGGGCGACGTCTTCGGGAGCCTCGCGTGCGACTGCGGCCAGCAACTCGACACGGCCCTGGCCCGCGTGGCCCAGGAAGGCCGCGGCGCCGTGGTCTACATGCGACAGGAGGGCCGCGGTATCGGCCTGGCGAACAAGATTCGAGCCTATCGTCTCCAGCAGGAGGAAGGTCTGGACACCGTGGAGGCGAACGTGCGGCTGGGGTTCGCGGCCGACCTGCGCGACTACGGTATCGGTGCCCAGATTCTGGTGGCGCTGGGCCTGCGCGACATCCGCCTCATGACCAACAACCCGCGGAAGGTGGTGGCGCTCGAGGGGTACGGCCTGGCGATCGTCGAGCGCGTGCCGCTGGTGATCAAACCTAACCCGGCCAACAAGCGGTACTTACGGACCAAACGCCTGAGACTCGGCCACCTTCTGGACGACGAGGCCGACTGAGCCGCCTATTCCACCGCAGGCCCGGGAAGAAGCCTCCCTGAATCTTCAGTCGCCGGGGCTGGATACCACTTTCCGCCCCAGGAAGTACAGCTTGCAGGGGTGACACACGTACCACCGCTGTTCGGCCCCGACGGGGGTTCCGCCGGCCGCAAGCCGTTCCGACTTGCTCATCTCGGCCAGCGTCATGCTCGTGTCGACGACCTCCATCGGCCGGCCGCAGACCGCACACGGGATCCGCCGGCGGATATTGTAGAGGACCAGGCCGACGACGAACGCCACCAGGCCTATCCCGATCACGATGCCGGCGAGAATGCGCTGCCCGGCAGCCGCCATACCCGCGCCGCCGAGGACCCCGGTGGCGAGGCCGCCCAGACACAGCCCACCCAGCCTGCGGTTGAGGCGCTTCCCGGCCGCGCGGTCCCGGACATAGCCGGGGAAACGCTGCACGAGCGAGTCGGGCACCTCGCCCTCCCGCACGGCCGCGTTCGCCATCTCGACCATCCGGTACAGGCGCGCCATCTGCCGGCGCCCGCGGATCTCCGCTCGTCGGTGCGAGCGGCTGTGCGCCACCAGATCGGCACCGACCTTCAAGAGCACCAGCAGCGCCAGGGCCCACGCCGGCGAGCCCAGCATCTGGATCAGGAACCCGCCGCCGATGATCGTCACGTGCAGGACGACAACCCGCCGGTACGGCCGGGACTGTTCCTCGATGAGGTACGTGCGGCGGCACTCGCCCTTGATGAGGTAAAGCCATACCAGCGAGAACGCGTGGCTCGCGGCCAAGACCGCCGCCGGCACAATCAGACCGTGGTCGCGGATGATGCCCCACAGCAGCGCGGGGGACATCTCATCCAGCACGGCCTCGCCCTGCTGGTTGAACAGGATCAGGACAAACATGCCGTGCACGTACGCGAACATGCCGTAATGGACGGCGAAAAAGGGAATCAGCAACGCCTTCTGAAGCCACTTCAGCGGCTCGGGCGTGCGGTTGAAGAGCATCCGCAGCACGGCGAACACGCCGACCGCCACGTTCTCCAGCCAGTAGAGAAAGACCACGGCAAACACATCCCAGGCCAGGAACAGGACGCCGTACAGCGGGACCAGGTTGGCGGCGACCAGCAGCACCAGCGGGGGCGTAAGCCGACTCGGCATGCCGGTGTCCGGCTCGGCGGCGGGTTCATCGGTGAGCGCGGCAGTCACATCGTCGGCCGCCCCGGCCACGGGGTCTGCGGCAACGTCGTCGGCCGGTTCGCCGGCGTTCAGCGCCATGGAAGGTCCCCCGCCGCGACGGTTGCGCGGCAGCACACAGAGACTACTGAGACAGGGGGCCGCAAGCAACCGCCCGCCGCGCTTTCGTGCCGCGGGCAGGACGCATCACGGCAAGACGGACACGCAGGCGTCCCGCATCAGGTCAGGATTTCCTCGAGGGCCTCGGGGGTGAGCATGCCGCGCAGTTTGTTCAGCGCGCGGGTCTCGATCTGGCGGATGCGTTCCTTGGTGACGCCGAAGTGCGCGCCGACCTCTTCGAGCGTCTGCGGGCCCGGCATGCTGCCCAGGCCGAACCGCCGCATGACGATCTCGCGTTCGCGCGGCTGCAATTCGTCGAGGACCCTCTCGATGTTCTGGCGGACCGTGACGTCGGGCTCGCGGTACGGCTCCTCGCCCTCGAACCGCAGGTTGCGCGTCATCTCGAGGAGTTCGTCGCGGCCGGTCATAAACCGCTCGCGGCGTACGCCCGCCTGCGGCACGCTGCGCGCGAAGTTCTTCATGATGGCCCAGGAGGCGTACGTCGAGAACTTGAAGCCCCTCGTGTAGTCGAACTTGTCGACAGCCCGAATCAGGCTCATGTTGCCGTCGGAGATCAACTCGAAGAAGTTGGCCTGCGGCCCGACGTGCCGCTTGGCGATGTTCACCACGAGGCGCAGGTTAGATTGGATGATGCGGTTCTTGACGCGGTTCGCCTCGCCGAAGAGTCGTTCGATCTCCTCGATGTCCTCCACCCTCAGGGCCCGGCCCTTCCGGAGCCGCTCGCGGGCCCGGGCGGCCTTGAACTTCAGATAGTTGTACAGCCGGAACAGGGCCTGTTCCTGCGGCTTGTTGAGCAGCGGCGTCTTGTACAGGTTCTTCAGATAGATGGGCAGGCCCTTGGGGGGCACGGCCGGCCGGCGGGTCTCTCCGGCCATGGCCGACGCGGCCACCGGGTCGCCCGCGATCGTGGCCTCGGCGCTCGGCTGCTCGAACTCGGGGCTCGCCATGTAATCGATCGGCTCGCCCAGCAGTTCCTTCGCCCGTTCCTCGGTGATGATGCGGTAGATGCTGGAGCGAGTGCGGCAGAACCGCTTCGCGAGGGCGTGCACGTTGACCCCGCGCTGATGCGACTGGTACATCAGCCGCCGGTCGCGTTCCTGAAGCGGCTCGCCGGTGTCCGGAAACAGTTTGGCCTCGGTGTGTTCGCGGTCATAGTCCTTGATCGTCAGCCGGACGGTCTCGACGGCCCGGCCCAGTTTGCGTGCGATGCGTTTGGAGACCTCGAACAGGCAACAGTGGCAGAAGAGGCTCAACCGGCGGGCTCGCCGGATGATCTCGCGGCGTTCCTCGGGCCCGAGGCGGCTGAAATCGCCCGCAGCCTTCACCTGGTCGGGGTTGCGCGTGGCGAAGCGGTCGAGGCTCGACTTGCGGAACCCGATCTTGAGCCGCCCACCGGGCCCGACGAACTTCCACGCCACTAGGCCCGCCTTGCGCCACCGCTGAACCGTCTTGGCCGAAACGCTGAAACGCTCCGACGCCTCCTCGATCGAGAGAACCGTCTCGCCCATGTCCTCAAGCTTGAGCCTCAGCGTGCCGGAGGCCTCCTCAACCAGCCGCACCAGATCCTCACGAAGGGCCTTGCCCGGGAATACCTGGCCTACGTCCCCCCGGGGACGGTAGCCGGTGATTTGGTAGCAGACGAACTCGTACGGGTAGGACTTGGCCGGGTCAATGAGGCAGATCAGCCTCTCTGCCCGGGTAATCTGTTCCAGACGCACCTTCGGGGGCAGGTACGCCAACTGCTTCGCCAACTCCCCCATCTGTGCGTGATGGAACCGGACCATGGCAACACCTCGCTGCAATCCCCAACCCGTGCTTCTATAGTCTACCTCATGGGCCCTGGCACGTCAACCACAAAAACCGGAAGTCTCGTACTCCAGGTGTCCAGTTCAAGCGCCCGCCATGGAGCGGGTCACTTGGAGCACTTGAGGCCAGTCCGGCGCGCTTTCAGGTCCAACGGGCGCGGCTCGGCCAAGGCGAGGGGCACTTGCTGGACAGCCTGGCCGCGGTGGACAGGATTGGCCACACGCCAGGGAGTGCACACGCAACGTCTAGACGCTCCAGGACCAGCAGAATAGTGCTTGTTCGACGCCCATCGAACAGAGCGACCGGACCAGAGGGCTTAGAATGGAGTCGGCGGCGGGAGTAGCGTCCGGGGGAGCGGGACATCCGGCGGCAAGAGTGGCCCCACCACCGAACACGCCCTGTTAAGAGGCCACCGAAGCGCCGGTCCCAGGAACCCCAGAAACCGGTTACAGGCCGGTGTTCTGAAACCGTTCCAGAACGCTGACGGCGGTCGTCATGCTGGTCAGGCGTTTGTCGGGAGTCTTCTCCACGGCCCGCATGACCAGATTGGCCACGTCCTCGGCCAGGTCGGGCACCCGACGGTCGAGCGGCAAGGGGTTCACATTGAGGATCTTGCTCAGGGTCTGGTGATGCTCGGGACTCTCGAAAGGCCAGTGCCCCGACAGGACCTGATAGGCCACCACACCCCAGGCATAGACGTCGACGCGGAAGTCGCTCGGCTCGCGGCGGAGCACCTCGGGAGCCAGCGTCTCGATCGTCCCCATGCGTGCGCCGAGAGTCGGCCTGTCCAACAGCGGCGTCGCCAGGCCGAAGTCGATGAGTTGGATCTGGTTCTGGGTGGTGACAAAGAGGTTCTTCGGACAGAAATCGTGGTGGACAAAGCCCCGCGAGTGCACGTGGGCCAAGGCCGAGGCCGCCTGGAGCACAAACGACAGACGATGGCCATCGAGCCGCTTGCTGTCTCCGCCCATGAGGCTCGCCAGCGTGACGCCCTCGATGTACTCCAGCACCAGGTACGGCGTGTCGCCGAGTTTGCCGTGGTCGAAGCACTTGACGATGTTCGGATGGTCGAAGGCGGCGGTGATCTGCCCCTCCGTGAAATCGCGGTACTGCGACTCCAACTTATCCACGACCTTCTTGGCCGCAGGCTTGTGGACCTTGACGGCCACCAGGCGGCCGGTCTCCTGGTCCCTGGCCTTGAAGATGGTGGCCATGCTGCCTTCGCGGACCACGCCCATAGGCGTGTAGCCCGGCAGCTCGGTCGACTGCGCCCCGCGCAGTTTCTGGAACAGTCGCTTTAGCACGCTCCCCTCCTCGAACCCCTGAGATCGGCACCAATGCCGCGAACAGCGCGCCTCACGATCGGATGTGTGGGCTCATTCTAAGGCCCCGCCTGTGCCGCGCCAAGCCTTTTGCGGCCGATTTCTGGTGGTCTCGCCGGCCCGGCCCGCCTCGCCCATCGCCGCTCAGGTGCGGCAATAGTCGATGAGCGACGCCACCTCGCTCCGCAATTCCCGCCGCGGCACGATGCGGTCCACGAAGCCGTGCTCGAGCATAAACTCGGCCGTCTGGAACCCCTCGGGCAGGTCCTGCCTCATCGTCTGGCGGATCACCCTCGGGCCCGTGAAGCCGATCATGGCACCCGGCTCGGCCAGGATAATGTCGCCAAGCGACCCGAAACTGGCCAGCACCCCCGCCGTCGTGGGGTGGGTCATGATGGCGACGTAAAGCCCGTCTGCCAGGTTAAACCGCGCCAGGGCCGCGCTGGTCTTGGCCATTTGGGCCAGGCTCAAAATTCCTTCCATCATGCGGGCCCCGCCCGACGCGCAGCAGATGACCAGGGGCAACTTCAGTTCGGTGGCCTTCTCGGCGGCGACCGTGATTTTCTCCCCGACGACCGACCCCATCGAGCCCATGATGAAGTTGGCGTCCATCGCGCCCACCACAACCGGCCGGCCCCGAATGTAAGCCCTGCCGACGATGGCGGCGTCGTAAAGGTTCGTCTGCCGCTGAGCGTCGGCCAGCCGCTCGATGTAACTCTTGCGATCGAGAAACGCCAGGGGGTCCGGCGACATGAGGTTCGGCAGGTACTCCTCGAAACTGTCGGCGTCGGCCAGGAGGGCAATCCGCTGCCGGGCCCCGACACGGAAGTGGTACTGGCACTCCGGACACACGTGGAGGTTCTCCTCGACGCGCTTGCGGAACACCATCTCCTCGCAGCCCGGGCACCGGAGCCACAGGCCTTCCGGAATGTCTTTCTTCTTGGTCCGGCCGTTGATGGCCATAACCGTGCGCCTTGCGTTGCGGGTCTGTCGCGTTCCCCTACGTCCGTGCCGCCTCGGCAGCCGCGCGCCGCAGGTCGGCAATGCTGCGGGCATAGTCGCCGTCCGGTGAGCGGAACACCGCCGTCCCGGCCACAAACACGTCGGCCCCGGCGGCGGCGGCGGCGGCGATCGTGTGGGTGTAGATGCCGCCGTCCACCTCGATCCGCTTGTCGTCGCCGAGCCAACCCCTGACCTGCCGGATCATCGGCAAGACCTCCGGCATGAACTCCTGGCCGCCGAAGCCGGCGAAGATGGTCATCAGCAAGACCATCTCAACGTGCGGCACGGCCTCGCGGACCCGGTCCATCGGCCCGTCGGGGTTGATGGTGATGCCGGCCGAACAGCCCAGTTCGTGGACGCGTTCGGCCAGGGCCTGCGGCTCGGCGGCCACCTCCGCGTGAAACGTGATGTGGTCGGCCCCGGCTTCGGCAAACGCCTGGATGTACCGGCCGGGTTCCTCAATCATCAGGTGAACGTCCAGAAACAGGTCCGTCACGGCCCGGATCTTCTCGACCACCGCCGGGCCGATGGTGATGTTCGGCACGAAGTGTCCGTCCATCACGTCGACGTGCAGCAGGTCGGCCCCGGCCTGGCGGACCCGGTCGATCTCGTCGGCCAGGTGGGCGAAGTCCGACGCCAGGAGCGACGGGGCGATGGCCGGCCGCGCCAGTTGATGGAGCGAGCGTTTCAAGCCACCCTCCCCTTGGGCGTCGCGGCACCTGCGCCAGACGGCCGGCGTCTCGGCGCCGCTGGGCCTCGGCCCGATCGGCCGAGAACCTCAGGCGTCGTCAATGACCTCGATGGTCTCGAAAGGCTTGCCCTCGAGGAACTCAAGGCCGGCCCCCCCGCCGGTCGAGATATGGGTCATCTGTTCGGCCAGGCCGTACTTCTCGACGGCCGCGGCCGTATCGCCGCCGCCGACCACGGCCGTGCCGTTCTCGTCCACCTGGGCCATCGCCTGGCAGATCGAGCGTGTACCCTCGCCGAACGGCGTGATCTCGAACATGCCCATCGGCCCGTTCCAGAGGACCGTCTTGGCATCGGCCAGTTTCTCGAGGTAAATCTGGATCGTCTCGGGCCCGATGTCCAGGCCCATCCAGCCGTCGTCGATCTCGGGGCCCTGGACGTCGGTCTCGGCGTCGGCGGTGGGCTGCTTGGCCACGAGGTGGTCCTCGGGAAACAGCACCTCGGCCTGGCTGGCCTCGATGGTCTTAAGCAGTTTCGCCGCGACGGCGATCATGTCGGTCTTCTTGCCCTTCTTCTCGACCTCTCGCTCGACCTTGGAGTTGCCGACCTTCTGCCCCCGGGCCACCATGAAGACGTAGGCCATGGCACCGCCGACGAGCAACCGGTCGACCTTGCCGACGAGGTTCTCGATGACGCCGATCTTGTCCGACACCTTGACCCCGCCGAGCACCGCGACGAACGGGCGCTCGGGCTTCTCGAGGGTCTCGCCCAGGAACTTGAGTTCCTTCTCCATGAGGAACCCGATGGCGCGGGTCCCTTTCGGCATCGCCGCCGGCACGCCGTACGTCGAGGCGTGCTTGCGGTGGGCCGTGCCGAAGGCGTCATTCACGTACACGTCGGCCCACGCGCGCAGGGCCTTGGCGAAGTCGGGGTCGTTCTTCTCCTCGCCGGCGTGAAACCGGAGGTTCTCGAGCACCAGCACCTGCCCGTCGGCCAGGCCGTCGACCATCTTCTTGACCTGAGGCCCGATGCAGTCGGGCGCCAGCGCCACGTCGCACCCGAGCAGTTCGGCCAGCTGCGCGGCCGCCGGTTTGAGGCTGAGTTTGGGGTCGACCTTGCCTTTGGGCCGCCCCAGGTGGCTCATAAGGACGACGCGTCCGCCGGCGTCCATGGCACACTTGATCGTGGGCACGGCCATGCGGATCCGCCGGTCGTCGGTAATGTTCAGGTCGGTGTCGAGCGGGACGTTGAAGTCGACCCGCATCAGGACGCGCTTCCCCCTCATGGTCAGTTGGTCGAGTCGTTGCTTGGCCACAGCAGACCTCCTGTCGGCCTGAGAGTGATCGGGGGCGAGCCCTGTGCCCGCCCCCGTGACCTATCGCTCGGCGGCTTGTCAGATGGCGGCCAGTTTCTTCGCCAGATCGGCCATCCGGTTCGAGAAGCCCCATTCATTGTCGTACCACGAGCACACCTTGACGAACGTCTCGTCGAGTGCCTGGGTGCAACAGGCGTCGAAGAGACTCGACACGGTCGTGCCGATGACGTCGGTGGAGACGATCGGGTCGTCGGTGTACCCCAGGATGCCCTTGAGCGGCCCCTCGGCCGCCTGCTTCATGGCGGCGTTGATGGCGGCGACCGAGGCGGGCTTCGCCAGTTCGGCCGTCAGGTCCACGATGCTGCCGACCGGCGTAGGCACGCGCAGGGCGTACCCGTTCAACTTGCCCGCCAGCGCGGGGATGACCTTGCCGACGGCCTTGGCGGCGCCGGTCGTGGTCGGGATGATGTTGAGCGCGGCGGCCCGCGCCCGGGGCAGGTCCTTGTGAATCTGGTCGAGGATCTTCTGGTCGTTCGTGTAGGCGTGGCAGGTCGTCATCAGGCCACGCTTGATCCCGAAGGTCTCGTGCAGAACCTTGGCTACCGGGGCCAGGCAGTTGGTCGTGCAGGAGGCGTTCGACACGATCAGGTGCTCGGGCTTGAGGGTCTCGTCGTTGACGCCGATGACGATGACCGCGTCGATCTCGTCCTTGGGGGGGGCGGACAGAATGACCTTCCTGGCCCCGGCCTTGAGGTGCAACCCACAGGCCTCGCGGGTCCGGAAGATGCCGGTGCACTCCAGGGCCACGTCGACCTTGCGGGCGGCCCACGGGAGTTTGGCCGGGTCCTTCTCGGCGGTCACGGGAATCTCGATGCCGTCGACCACCAGGGCGTTGCCGGCGGCCTTGACGTCGCCGCTGAACCGGCCGTAGATGCTGTCATACTTCAGAAGGTAGGCCAGCGTCGGGGCGTCGGCCAGATCGTTGATGCCGACGATGTTGAATTCCTCCCGCCGCGCCCACATCGCCCGAAACACGATCCGGCCGATGCGCCCAAAGCCATTGATTCCGATGTTGCTGGCCATCCGACCGGCCTCCTTACCTGGGGACACTCGTGTCTGCTGAATCGCACACTCGCCACGCCCACCCGGCGGTGAGCGCGCTAACCAACATCACATCTTTTGTATCGCCGGGTACCCTCGCTGTCAAGGCCATTTCCCGCCGCGGCCCCCCGCCGCCGACCGCACGTAACGCCGCCCTTGACGCGACCCGGGAAATAGTCCATAGTAGACACCTGGTGGCGATGGCCGCCTCCTGAGGGGTGTGCGCCGTGACGACGACCGGTTCGCTTTCGCTTCTGGTCAAGCAGACCGGGTCGGCGGTTGCCGAGGCACTTCACCGAGGTCTTCGCGCTGCCGGCCTGCGACTGGCCATTGCGCCAACGGTCTACGACGTGCCGGCCGAGGCCGAGGGGGCCGCCGGCGGCATTCGCCACCTGATCCTGGGCGTCGACCATTTCGGCCCCGGCGAGTTCCGCATCATCCCGCTCGTCCGACGCGAGTGGCCCGCGACGGTCGTCGTGGCTTACCACTCGCCCGGCTTCGAGCACAAGGGCCGCATCGCCGAGTTGGTGGGGGCCGACGTCATTCTCGCAACGCCCGACGACCTCTCGCGTTTCGTCGAGGGCCTGGCGCTGAGCGCTGCCCCCGCCTCGCCCGCCGAAGCGTCGCCGGTCGGGGCCGCGGCCCAGGCGGCGCCCGCGCCGGCGGCTGCCGAGGAGCCGGCCAAGGAAGCGCCGTGGCCGTCCATTCCGCCGGCCGTCAAGCAGTACCTGGCCGGAGGCGGCCGGCCGGGGGCAACCGAGGTGCCTGAGTCCGTCCCCCCGCCCCAGACCCACGAGGTGGTTAGAGGCGTGGAGAACCTCGATGGCGACGACGAGTTGGCCCAGGGCAAGGTCCTGGGCACTATCGAACTGACCGAGGATGAACTCCGCATCCTCCTCGGCGAGGACGACGAATCGTGACGCGCGACGCAACCGCGACCGGCGTGGCCGAACCCGATGACCGCATCGTCTTCGTCTGCCGCGACCCGGCGCTGCGGGCCCTCGTCGAACCCGCCGTCCAGCCCGCCGAGACGTGCCCCGCCGCGGTCGATGCCCTACTGGCGATCGCCCGGAAGGCGCCCCGGGCCGTCCTGCTGAACCTCCGGGACCTGGCGGGTTCCGAGCGCGACGTCGTGGCGGCGCTCGTGCGGTGCCGTCCCCAGGTGCCCGTGTACGCCCTGCTGCATCCTGAGGACGAGCCCGTCGGCCGGGCCCTCGTGCGGCAAGGCGCCGCGGACTATTTCGTGCTTCCCGGGGACATCCGACGGGTCCCGTCGGTGCTTCGGCCGCCGGCCGAGTTGGCGCCCGCCGGCGTATCCGCTGCGGACCCGCGTGCCCAGCGCCTGTTCCTGGCGGCCTGCCGCCTGACCGAACTCGCTCCGGCCGCGCCCCAAGCCCTGTTCTGCGACGGGTCGATGCTGATCCTCAGCGCGCTCGGCGTGCGACGGGGATGCGCGCTGGCGCGCCCGCCCGGAACCAACCGCCTCGACGCGGCCATGACGTACGACCAGACGGGCTTCGGCGGGTTCGAGGCCGAGCGTGCCGCCGCCGAGCGGGCGCTGGGCACCGGCGAGGTGCTCCTCCTGCCCGACGGGACGGTCGGCGTTCGGCCGGGGGGCCTGCTCTGCGTGCCCGTTCGCGACGCGGGCGAGACCTTCGGGGCCATCTGTTTCACCGACAAGACCGACGGCACGCCCCTCGACCAGGCTGACCGCGGGGCCGCCGCCGCGCTGGCCGACGCGCTCGCCCGCCTGTGCCGCCTCGCCGCCCAGCGCGACCGGTACGCCAGGCTGGCGCTTCGCGACGTCGAGACGGGGCTGCTCAAGGCCGACCCGTTCCTGACCCACCTGGAAGCGCTGATTACCCGGGCCGAGGACGCCCGGGCCGAGGTCGGCCTGGTGCTGCTCGATGCCGCACCGGGCGTGGGGGCCCTGCCCGCCGACGTTCAGAGCCGGCTGGGTGCGGCCATCCAGGCGGCTCTGGCAAGAGGCATGCAAGGCGGCCGGCTCGATACCGGCCTCTACGCCGTCACCGTGCCGGGCCACCACCCAGGGGGCACGGAAGCCGACGCGAGCACACCGTCCTGCGAAGCGGCGGCGCGAAGACTCGCCGGAGCCGCGTCCAGAGTCCATGCCGGGCTGCGTTTACGGACAGCCCTGGCCGTGTTTCCGCCAGACGGGGCAACCGCCAAGGCGCTCGTGTCGGCCGCCCGGGCCCGCCTGGCGGCGTCCGGCTGAGCCGGTGCGCCAAGATTTCTCTGGCATGCATCCCACTCTCGGGTGGCATGCCCACGCCGCTGTTAGCGTGGGCATGTCGCTCGAGGGCCATGGAGCATGCCCAGGCAACGGCGGCCTGGGCATGCCACCCATGCCAGAAAGTTCTGGCGCACCCGGCTGAGCCGCCGCGCCGGCCGACGGGCAACGGGGGAGGAACACGCATGCCACGAGACGTGCCTGTCGGCAACGGCAACCTGTTGGTGTCTTTCGACGGGTCGTACCGCATCCGCGACCTGTACTTCCCGCACGTCGGCCAGGAGAACCACAACCAGGGGTCCGTGTGCCGGTTCGGCGTCTGGTGCGACGGGCGTTTCTCCTGGATGGGACCCGAGTGGGCTATCCGGCTCGACTACGAGCCCGAGACGCTCGTTACGCACGTCACGTGCACCCACGAAGACCTCCAGGTGCAGCTCGAGTGCGCCGACTGTGTGGACTTCCACGAGAACGTGTACCTGAGGCGGGTCACCGTCTCGAACCTGGCCGATCAGGACCGCGAGGTGCGGCTGTTCTTCAGCCACGATTTCAACCTGTACGGCACCAAGGTCGGCGACACGGCGTTCTACGACCCCGAGACGCGCAGCATCATCCACTACAAGGCCCGGCGTTACCTGCTCGTGAACTGCGCCGACCCGCTACGGTGGGGCGTGGAGGAGTTCACGTGCGGCACGAAGGAGGTGCGCGGCCTGGAAGGCACTTGGCGCGACGCCGAGGACGGCCTCCTGGAAGGTCACGCGGTGGCCCAGGGGACGGTGGACTCGACGATCGGTGTCCGGCTGAACCTGGCGGCATCAGGGCAGGCGGTCCTCTATTACTGGATCGCCGGCGGCCGGGTGTACCACGACGTCCGCCGCATCAACCAGACCGTCCTGGCCAAGACGCCGCAGGCCATGATCGCCCGGACGCGCGACTACTGGCGCCTGTGGGTCAACAAGGAGGAGTTCAACTTCGAGGGCGTGCCGGAGGAAGTCGTCTGGCTTTTCAAGCGGAGCCAACTCATCCTGCGGACGCAGATCGACAACGACGGGGCCATCCTGGCCGCCAACGACAGCGACATCGTCCACATCAGCCGCGACACCTACTCCTACTGCTGGCCGCGCGACGGGGCCCTGGCCGCCTACGCCCTCATCAAGGCCGGACACAGCGGCATCTCGCGGCGGTTCTTCGAGTTCTGCTCCAAGATCATCCACGCCGACGGGTACTTCCTGCACAAGTACAACCCCGACGGGTCGCTCGCCTCGTCGTGGCATCCGTGGATCTCGGACGCGGCGCCCCGCCTGCCCATCCAGGAGGACGAGACGGCCCTGGTCATCTGGGCCTTCTGGCGTCACTTCCAGAAGTTCCGCGACATCGAGTTCGTGGCCCGGTTCTACCGGCCGATGCTCATGAAGGCCGCCGACTTCCTCGCCCAGCACGTCGACCCCGAGACCGGCCTGCCCCTGCCCTCGCACGACCTGTGGGAGGAACGGTGGGGCGTCCACACGTGGACCGTGGCCACCGTCATCGCCGGGCTTCAGGCGGCCGCGCGGTTTGCGGCGGCGTTCGGCGAGTCTCCCCTGGCCAGCCGCTACGAGCGCGTCGCCCAGCGCATGCGCGAGGCGCTGACCGAGCATTTCTGGAACGAGGCCGAAGGCCGGTTCGCCCGTTCGGGCACCCGCACGCCGGGCGGATACGAACTCGACATGACGGTCGACGCCAGCCTGTGCGGCCTGGTCCTCTTCGGCATCCTCGGCACGGCCGACGACCGCGTCACCCGGACGCTGCAGGCCATCCGCGACCGCCTCACGGTCCGGACCGACGTGGGCGGCATCGCCCGCTACGAGGGCGACACCTGGCACCGCGTGGTCGACGACCCCGTCCGGGTACCGGGCAACCCCTGGTTCATCACCGGCCTGTGGATGATGCGATGCGAGATCGTCCAGGCCCGCACCGTCGAGGAACTGGAAAAGTCGTTCGAGTGGATGCGATGGGTCGCCAAGTGGTGCCTGCCGTCGGGTGTGCTGGCCGAGCAGTTGCACCCCGAGACGGGCGAGCCGATGGGCGTGTCGCCACTCGCCTGGAGCCACGCCGAGGTCGTCTCGACCCTCGTCGAGTACCTGGAGAAACGCTGCTGCCTCGTCGAGCAGACGGGTCGGATTCAGCACATCCACCAGCGCGGCCGGTACGCCGACCGCTACATGGCGCCGCACTTCTGGGAACAGGCCGCGACCGACGGCGACCCTGAACCGCCGCCCGCCGCCCCTGCGGCCTTGCCGCCCCCCGTGTAATTACGGGGGGCTAAGGGCACAACGCCAACGCGCCGCGCCTTTAGCCCCGGGTGAACACACCCGGGCCACGGCGCCGGCCTCTACTTCGGCGGCTTCGTGTGGTGGCGTTCGACCAGCCCCTTGACGGCCTTGCCGACGCCGTCGGCAAGTTCCTGCAACCCGGTCCGGACGGCGCTCTTGACCGTGCCGGTGACCATCGCCACGCCCACGACTTTGTTCGAGCCCGTGTCGACCAACTCAATCTGTGCCGTCAGGAACGGGTCGACGCCGAAACCGACGGCCCTCAGGGCCGAGCCGCCGGAATCGAAATCGACGAACTTGCCGCGAATCACCAGGCCCTGCCCGGCGGGGGCGCCCTTGGTCACGCTCTGGAACATCTTCGTCTCCAGCAGTTTCTCCACGATGCACGTCTGGACCTCGCCGACCACGCTAACAGGCACCGCCCCGAGCATGGGCGACGTGTCGAACGGCTGCACGCCGACGGCCGCGAAGGCGTCGAGCGAGTTCTGGCCGCCCAGGCTCTTGACCTCGTAGTACCGGGCGCTGGCACCCGTGGCGCCGTAGTAAGCCTGCTTGGCCGCCGTGCCGATGCACCCCGAGGTTACGGCCATCGCCAACAGGGCCACCAGGAGTGTTCGCCTCATCTCGTTCTCCCTTCATCGAGTCCGGTCCCGGAACCACGTCATCTTAGCACCCCCATCCCGCGCGACGCAAGCAAATGCGGCCCGGGTCTGTACACGCCGCCGGCCGCGCCTATAATGCCCCCCGGCGCGGACGCCGGAAGGGACACGGCTCGTGAGCGAAAGCCAGGGCAAGTACGTCACGCGGTCGGGCGAGAAACTGGAGCACGCCCTGGCGGCCTTCCACGTCGACCCGGCCGGCCGGGTTTGCGCCGACCTCGGCAGCCACCAGGGCGGGTTCGTCGATTGCCTGCTCGCCCACGGCGCCGCCAAGGTCTACTCCGTCGACACCTCCTACGGCACGCTCGCGTGGAAACTGCGGAAGGACCCGCGCGTCGTCGTCATGGAGCGGACCAACGCCATGCACGTCACGCTGCCCGAGCCGGTCGATCTCGTGACGATCGACGTGGGCTGGACCCGTCAGCGCCACGTCCTGCCGGCGGCGCATCGACTGCTGAAGGCCGACGGCCGCATCATCTCGCTCGTCAAGCCGCAGTACGAGGCCGGCGAAAACGAACGCGAGAGCGGCGTCGTGCCCGAGAGGAACCTCGAACCGGTGCTTGCCCGGGTGCGGATCGACGTCCGGCAGGAGGGTCTCGAGCGGCTCGCCGAGACCAAGTCGCCCCTGAAGGGAGGCGGCGGAAACACCGAATTCCTCTTCCTTCTGGCACCGGCCACGCCGCGCTAGCGCCGTTCCCAGAAAGGTAATATCACTACCAGTGGCACCCGGCGCTCGGACGCAACCGCGTGTGGGAAACTGCGGACGGGCCGGCCCGCCCCTCATGGCCCCCCCAACGAGACGTACGGTTCGGCCAGGAGCCTCTCGGTCCGGTCCGCCAGAACGGCCTCTCGCCCCGGCGGCAGCCCCTCGAACACGCCGCGGACGACGCCTTGGCGGTCCAGCAGGACAAACGTCGGCACGTTGCCCTTGACGTGGGCGTTCTCCCGCAGTTCCTCCCACAGGACGTCGGGCCCCACGGCCAGGACATACGGAATCCGGAACTCCCGCCGGAACGCCTCGACCGCCCGCTTGGCTTGCTCTACGTCGGGGGTCTGCTCGTACGCCAAGCCGATGATCTCGAAGCCCTTGTCGCGATACCGCTCGTACAGGCTCACCAGGACGGGCGCCGACCGCCGACACGGCGGGCACCACGTGCCGAAGAGGTCCAGGAGCACGACCTTGCCCGCCAGGGAACTGAGGACGACCTCGCCGCCGTCGATTCGCGGCGCCGTCTGGAACTTCTCGAACTGAAACAGCAGGACCGTCTCGGTCTGCTTCGCCCAATCGTCGTCCTCAGCGGCACCGTCGCCGTCGCAACCTGCCACGACGAGGCCCAGAACCGCGACGATCGCCGTCCCCGCCAGTCGGATGCGTTTCATGATGGCTCGGTGTTGTCATCGTCCCGGACCTTGAACACGCAGTAATCGCCGCACATCGAGCACACGTCGCCGTGTTCCGGGCGCCGCTCGTGGCGGAGTTCCCTGGCCCGGACGGGGTCCAGGGCCTCGGCCAGTTGGGCCTCCCAGTCGCGTCGGCCGCGGGCTTCGGAGAGGCGGCGATCCCAGGCGCGGGCGTCGGGCCGACCGCGGGCCACGTCGGCCGCGTGGGCGGCGATGCGGGCCGCGATGACGCCTTCGCGCACGTCCTCGGGGCGAGGCAACCCCAGGTGCTCGGTCGGCGTAACGTAACACAGGAAATCGGCCCCCGCCATGGCCGCCACCGCCCCGCCGATCGCGCTGGTAATGTGATCGTAGCCGGGGGCCACGTCCGTAACGATGGGCCCGAGGACGTAGAACGGCAGACCGCCCGTCAGTTCCTTCTGGAGGCGGACCTGGGTCTCGACCTGGTCGAGCGGCACGTGGCCGGGCCCTTCGAGGATGACCTGTGCCCCGGCGTCGACCGCCCGCCGGGCCAGGTCGGCCAGGATCAGGAGTTCTTCGACCTGGCAACCGTCCATGGCGTCGGCGATGGCGCC
>DATKZB010000225.1:0-20353 GCA_035528235.1 Phycisphaerae bacterium | reverse complement strand
CAGGGCTGCGACGCCGCCACGTGTTACCAGCCGGGCGAGCGCGCCATCGAGGTGCCCACCCGCGTCGTCGAGGCCGCCGCGCCGGCGCCGGCCGCCAACGTCGACGTCTTCGCCGAGTCCGGTCAGCCGACGGCGGCAGGGCCCGCCGCGGAACAGCCCATCCGCTTCGAGGGCGAGTCGGACGTCGCCTCCTGGTACGAGCAGGGCATCCTCGCGTACCTGGGCCTCTTGTTCCTGGCGGGCCTGGCGCTGAACCTGACGCCGTGCGTCTTCCCGCTCATCCCCGTGACGATGAACGTCTTCGCCCAGCAGGGCGAGCCGCGCCCGCTGAAGGTCCTGCCGCCGGCCATCGCGTATGCCCTCGGGCTGGCCACGACCTTCACGGTGGTGGGCGTGCTGGCGGCGCTGGCGGGCCGGAGTGTGGGCCTGGTGCTCCAGAGCCCGTGGGGCGTGCTGGGCATCGTAACGGTGATGGCCGTGATGATGGCGAGCGCGTTCGGGGCGTTCGAGATTCAGTTGCCGTCGGGCGCCATGGGCAGGTTGGGGGCGCGGCGCGGCCTGCTGGGTGCCGCCTTCATGGGCATGGTCATGGGCGCGATTGCCGCGCCGTGCGTCGGACCGTTCCTGATTGCACTCATCGCCTTCGTCGCGACGACGCGGTCGGTGATGCTGGGGGCCGTCTCGTTCTTCGTGACGGGCCTGGGCCTGGGGCTGCCGTACGTCTTCCTGGGCACGTTCACGGGCCTCATCAACCGGTTCCCGCGCGGGGGCGGCTGGCTCATCTGGACGAAACGGCTGCTGGGCCTGGGCTTGGCCGGGCTGATCCTCTACTTCGTCCAGCCGTACGTGGCGGCGGCGCTATTCTGGCCGATGGTACTGGGCCTGTTCATCTTTGCGGCCGTCTTCCTGGGCCTGCTCGAAGGGCTTTCGCGGCGGCCGTTCACAATACGGTTCTGGGCGGTTCGCCTCGTCGTGGCCGCGCTGCTGCTCGTCGGCGGCGTAGCGACTTACGTGGCGTACGCGCCCGCCGCGGAAGACGCGTCGCCGGGCCCGGCCTCCCCCGCCGCCGGGCCGCACGTCGAATGGACCCCGTGGCAGGAGGGCGCCATCGAGAAGGCCGCCGCCGACCGCCGGCCCGTCCTCCTCTACTTCGGCGCCGACTGGTGCCCCGAGTGCCGGGTCTGGAAGGCCCGTATCTTCGCCGACCCGGCCGTGGTCGAGGCGAGCGCGGCCCTCGCGCGCCTCTTCGTCGACGTGACCCGGCCGCCCGACGGCGCGAAACGGGACCTCTGCGAGAAGTATCGCGGCACGAATCCGCCGGCCGTCATCCTCCTGGGACGCGACGGCAGGGTCGTCAAGGCCTACCGCGAGCCGCCCGACGCGGCCGAGTTCATCGAGGCAATCCGCGAGGCCGCCCGGCTAGCGCCGTAGCCGGCCGGCGCGCGCAGGGCCCGCTACTCGCCCCACGCCGAGCGGGTAATGTCGTCGGTCTCGGGCCGCTCATCGCCCCACTGCTCGAGGATGCGGCGGAACCGGCTGGCGTAGATCATCTCGAAGAGCGCGTCGCCGTCGGGGTAACGGCGCAGGCACTTGGCGCGGAAGTTCTGGATCTGGACCTCGATGTCGACGCGCGGCAGGCCGGTGTGCAGGATGAGATTGACGATGCGGTCCGACTCGCGGGACAGGTCGTCGAGGGCCTCACGCTGCCGGGCGTCGGGTTTCATCTCGGGGCGTCCCTTCGGTCCGGCTCCTCGGTCAGCGCGCCGACCGTCTCGAAGTAGGCGTCCACGGCCGGCCGCAGACGCGGACTGACCCGCGCTGCCGCGCTCTCGACCACGCCCTTGCGTCCGCCGGGACCGGCATCGACAGGACCGACGATCGGCCGGGCATCGCTTCCGCCCGACGGGCGGAGCACTTCGCTGGTCTCGTCGCCCGTCGCCATCTCGGCGCCAGAGGGCTGCGGTGCCACGTCCGGGCCGGCGCCGGCGGCCACCAGCCGCCGGTCCCACGCGACGACAAAACGGCGGAACTCGGCGTTGCCCAGGCCCATCCGGCCCAGGAAGGCATCCGTGACCTCGCCCTCGCGGAGCCGGCGGTCGGCCTCCTCTATTAATCGCCGCGCGCGCCGCATGGCGTCAAGGGCGTTCTCCAGAAACTGGTCGCTCGGCTCGCGGTCCAGCAGCGGCGGGTCCGCGGCCGGCTGATGCGGCCGTCTCGCGGCCCCTGCCCCGCCCGTGCTCCGCAGACCCCCGCCCGCCACCGCAGCGGCGTCGTTGGACGGGTCGGGCGTCTTGGCATCGTCGGCGCTGCGGCCGACCGAGTTGCCGCGCGACACAGTCTCATCCCCGGCGGCACCGCCGCCGGTGCGGGTCCGACGGGAAAGGTCTTGGCCGTCGCCGGCGGCGGCCGACGCGCCATTCGTCCCCTTGCCGGGAGGACCGGCGCTGCCCACGGCACGGCCGCTGCCGGCAGGACCATCGCCCGGCCGACTTCCCGCCGCGCCCGCCACGGGACGATCGGCGCCGATGGCGGCCGCGAGACGCTCGAACATCCGGGCGTCGGCCCGCAACGCGGAGGCCAGGGCCTTCGCGGCGGCTGCTTCAGCGTCCTGCGCGGCGTGCGGGACGGCGGGGGCGGGCGTCTCCGGCACGGCAGCCGCGACGGCGGACGGGCGTTGGGCGACGTCCTCGGCACCGACGGACGAGTCCGAGCCGACCGGCCCGGGCGCATCGCCGCCGGGCCGCGTTTCACCGCTCAGCACACCGGCCTGTGCGGCGGAGGTCCACGGCCGGATGAGCGTGCCCTGGAAGAGCCACAGCGTCGCACCCAACAGCATGAAGGCCCCCGCCACGGCCAGGGCCGGACGCCGGACGTCGAACGGCGGCAGGAACGTCGCGGGGCCGTCGCGGGCCAGGACGACCGCGGCCCGGCGCGCCACGGCGGCCCGTAGCGAGGCGTCGGCCGACGGATCGGACACCAGTTCGGCAAACGTGACGAGCGCACACTTCAGTTCCGGCCGCTGCGACTCGACGACCCGAGCCACGTACTCCGGCGACGGCCTCCGCCGCCACGCCCTCAAGGCCGCCACACCCACGGCCGCTACGCCAGCCGACCCGGCAACTACCCAAACCGCCGGCCAAACCGACGCCGACAGCCGCAGGGCCGCCCCGGCCAACAGGAGAATGGCAAGCGCCGCCAGGACGGTCGCGGTCGCCCAGAGGGCCGCCGAGGCAGCCGCACGACGCCGCAGGGACGCCGACAGACCCTCCATCAGATGCCGGAGGAAGCGCGAACCCTCGTCCTGGCCTGGAAGCGGCACGATCGGGACATCCGTGGTAGGGGAAGACCGCCTGTACACCGCATGCAGCGGACCGCGTCTGTGGAGAATATCGGCCGTTCGGGTCGGAGAACTGACGGCGAATTGCCCGCGGCCGCACGCAGCCCGGCCTGGGCGCCACAGCGCCATCACCCGCCGGGCCACTTTCTGATTGAGACGAGCCGCCCCCGCCATTATCCTAGACGGCCCTTTGGCCGATCCGGGAGTCTGCCATGAGCCTCAAGACCGTCCTGGCCACGTTCGCCATCGTTTTTCTGGCCGAACTTGGCGACAAGACCCAGTTGAGCGTCCTGCTGTTCACGAAGCCGTAGGTTCACAACCTCTTCGAGGAGGAGGGGCGGATGGCCGTGTGCGACGTCTGCAAGAAACCATGCCGGGGCCGGCAACTCCATCGGCGGCTGGCTATTCCGGAGTACCGGTCGATGATCGGGTTCTGGCCGTGGCTCGGCGTCCGCGTCTGCGACGATTGCGTGACCGGACACGACCGCGACTTCCGCGAACGGCTGGCCCTGCTCGCGCCGAACGTGTTCGAAAACGACGAGCCCATCGTCCGGCAGGTGTGCCTGGCGTGCGGCGCGGCCGAGGCCGACGTGGCTTGGCATCGGCACAGCAAGTGGATCGACGCCGATGGCCGTCCCGCCCGGCGGGCCACGTTCTACCTGTGCGGCGAGCACGCCGACCTGCCCTACGTGGACGGCATCGTCGTCCCGACCAACCTGACGGGCGCCGACCGGTTGGCGGCCGTCATGAAAGAACTGCCGGCCGTCAGCGCCGCCATCATCATGCGCGTCGAACGCTGGCGGCCCGATGACGACCAGGGACCCGACGGCGCCGCCGACTTCCGCGGCAACCGAACACGCGACGAGGCCCTGGCCGACGCCCTCGCCTTCTGGCTGGCCGCGCCCGACGGCCTCGACGCCAAGGCCGCCTGGCTCGGGCCCGTCCGAAAGGACTACCGGATGCGGTACCGGCTGGACCTCGTGCGCGACTGGCGCGACGGCCGCCGCGAGACCTTCATCGTCACGCGCACGGGCCCCGAGGTGTTCGCGACGTATCGGACGACCGGCCAGCCGCCCCGCAACGACCGTTAGCGCCGCGGCCGCCCGGCCGCCCGGCAACGGGAACCCGCCATGACGGCCATCCACGTCCTGCTGACCATCTACACGGCGCTGGCGATTCTGTACTGGCTGCGGATGGCGTACGCCGCGGTGCGGATGCGTCGCGGTGTCCCGCGGCTGACCGACACCCCGCCGCCCGAGGTCTGGCCGCCCCTGTCGGTCATCGTGCCCGCCTGCAACGAGGCCGAGACCATCGAGGCCGCCGCCCGGACGCTGATGGCCCAGGACTACCCCAACCTGGAGATCCTCCTCGTCGACGACCGCTCAACCGACTCGACGGGCGCCATCATCGACCGCCTGGCCGCATCGGACGAGCGGGTCAAGGCCGTTCACCTCACGGGGTTGCCCGAGGGCTGGCTCGGCAAGGTCAACGCCATGAACCGCGGCGCCCAGCAGGCCCGCGGCGATTACCTGCTTCTGACCGACGCCGACGTGCACTTCGAGCCGGCGACGCTCCGCCGGGCGGTGGCCTGGGCCGAGGCCCGAGGCCTCGACCACCTGGTGGCGCTGCCGTCGCTGTGGCCGGCGGGGCTACTCGTCAACGCGACGATTGCGTCGTTCATCCGACAGTTCCTGGCGGCGGTCCGGCCTTGGGCGGTGAGGTCGCCAGAGTCACGGGCGTTCATGGGCGTGGGGGCGTTCAACCTGGTCCGGCGGCGGGCCTTCGAGGCCGCCGGCGGCTTCGAGTGGCTCCGCATGGAGGTGGCCGACGACATGGGCCTGGGCATGATGATGAAACGGTCCGGGGCGCGTTGCGGCGTGGTGGCGGCCTTCGGCCAAGTGGGCCTCCACTGGTACCGGACGCTGGCCGACGCCACCCGGGGGGCCGAGAAGGCGTTCGCCTCGGCCTCCGGCTGCCGCCTCTGGCGCATCGCCGTGGCGGCCGCCATCATGCTGGCGATGGAGACGGCGCCCCTGGCGGCACTGGTGCCGCTCTTCTTCGGGCCGACGCGGGTCATCGGCTGCGGCGGTGTGGTCGTCTTCGGCCTATTCGTGGCCTCGACGGTGCTCCTGACACGATGGGCCGGGGCCGGGATGCTGCCGGGGCTGCTCGGCCCGCTGGTCGCCCTCCCGAACGCGTGGGCGTTCCTCCGGGCGGGGTTGCTGGGGTGGTATCGCGGCGGCGTGGTCTGGCGGGGCACGCTGTACCCGGCCGACGTCCTCCGCCGCGGATGCCGCGTCCGGTTTCCGTGAGCGTTGTTAGTGCTACTTTGTCAACTCCGGGAGGGCGTATCGGACCCCCGCGCGGTGGCCTTCCCAGGCCACCGCGAGTTGGCGCAGGACAACCTGTCGCGGCGGCCTAGGAAGGCCGCCGCGCACGGTGGCGAGGAGTTGACAAACCAGCATTAGGATGGTGCGCGGTGGGTCCGCCCAGCCGGGCCCCGGCCGGCTTGGTATGCTTTAGTATATATTGAGGCCCGTCCATTCACGTTCAAAGCGGGGCGCGAAACGACGCATTCCGGCGCGTTCCGATCAAAAATCGAAAAAAGCGATCAAAAACCGCGCGTTTCCCCTTGCCCATCTTAACATTGCAGGGACAAATCGGCCCTGGCGCTGTCGAAAACGGGGTTTGGGCCTTCCAAAAGGCGCATTTTCGCTCTCCCGGCGAAAGCGCGTTTTCTCAAAGTGTACGTTGGCAGCCCTCCCTTTCACGACCGCAGACCGGTTCCACGCCCGCCGAAGGACTGAATGTGTTGCCCATGTGCCGGGTGGAACACTGCCGGCGGCCGGGGCGGTCGGTCAGGAGACCGACCGCGCCAGACTTGAGCGCCCCCGGCGGGGGGCCAAGGTGCGCTGCAAAGGGCGTTGACCCCTGCGTGCGGCGGCGGTATAGTGGTTCTGGAGAGGCGGAAACGCAACGGGAGTGGTTCTGGCGAGGCCCCGCCACACGGCGGGGCACGTGCTTCAATGGACCTGGAACGTATCCTCGAGAAGCCGTTCGACGGGCATCGGGTGACCGAGGCCGAGGCCGAGGCCCTGCTCTCGCTTCCGGCCGGCCGGCGGGGCCCCGTGTTCGCCGCCGCCGACCGCCTGAACCGCCACCTCAACGGCCTGCGAGTCTCGTACGTCTTCAACCGCAACATCAACTTCACGAACGCATGCACGGCGGCGTGCACGTTCTGCGGGTACCGGATTGAGCCCGGCGACGAGCGGGCCTTTGTCCTGACGCCCCGCGAGGTCGTCGAACTGGCCCGACAGACCCCCGGCATCGACGAGGTCTGCATGGTCGGCGGCCTGAACCCCGACGTGACGCTCGACCACGTGCTGGCGATCTTCGCGGCAGTGCACGAGGCCCTGCCGCACGTCCACATCCACGCCCTCAGCCCCATGGAGATCGAGTATTACGGCGGCCGGGCGGGCCTGGGGCCGCGCGAAACGTTCGAGAGACTGCTCGAGGTCGGCTATGGGAGCCTGTGCGGGACGGCGGCCGAGATCCTGGTGGACGACGTCCGCCGCGTCATCTGCCCGGCGAAACTCTCGACCGCCCGGTGGGTCGAGATCGTCCGGACGGCCCACGAGATGGGCATCCGGAGCACGTCGACGATCCTGTTCGGGCACATCGAGAAGCCGCGGCACGTGGCGGCCCACCTGGGCGTGCTGCGCGACCTCCAGGACGAGACGGGTGGCATCACCGAGTTCATCCCCCTGCCGTTCGTGCCGTACCGGACGCCGCTGGGCCGCTCGCACGGTATCCGCGAGATGGTCCCGCAAGAAGACGCCCTGCTGCTGCACAGCGTGGCGCGGCTGTTCTTCGGGCGACTGATTCCGAACGTCCAGGTCTCGTGGTGCAAACTGGGGCTGGACGCGGCGATGGAGAGTTTCTCGTGCGGCGTGAACGACCTGGGCGGGACGCTGCTGGAGGAGAACATCACGCGCAGCGCCGGCGGCCGGCACGGCCAGGCCATGACCCTCGACGCCATGGCCGACGCCATCCGCCGCGCGGGACGCACGCCCGCCCGCCGCGACACCCTGTATCATTATCTGGACGCGCCGGTGGCGAGAGGGTAGAAGAAGAGGGCGACGGAGCCGCGACCGTAAGGGAGCGGGACGTGTAACAGGATCACGGTTTGCGAGCAAGCCGTGTCACATGGAGCGGCAGTTGGGCCTGGAGGCGCCGGGGCCTGCCCCGGCCTACTTTGGAGTCGATGTCATGATCAACCACGCGGCCATCATCGGCGACGGCGCCATGGGTACCCTGAGCGCCACGCTGCTGGCGTACAACGGCATCGACGTGCGAATGTGGTCGGCGTTCGACGAGCACGCGGCCGACATGCGCCGCGAGCGGGAGAACAAACGGTTTCTGCCGGGCTTTCCGCTGCCGGAGGGGCTCCTCGTCTCGACCGACGCCAAGGCGGTGACCGACGGGGCCGACGCCGTGATCGTGGCCGTGCCGTCGAAGTACCTCCGCGGCGTTCTCGAGCGCATCAAGGGCGACCTGCCACTGGAGGCCGTCTACGTCTCGGTCGTCAAGGGCATCGAGACGGAGAGCCTGCTGAGGCCCAGCGAGGTCATCGCCAAGGTCGTGGGTCCGCGGCAGACGGTGGTGCTGAGCGGCCCGTGTCTGGCGCGCGAGGTGGCGGCCGAACTGCCCGCCACCGCCGTGGTCGCCTGCGACGACGGCCAGGCGGCCGGGAAGGTGCAGCGGGCCTACGGCACGCCGTGGTTCCGCGTGTACACCGGCGACGACCCGATGGGCGTCGAGTTGGGGGGCGCGCTGAAGAACGTCATCGCCATCGCGGCCGGCATCTGCCACGGCCTGGAACTCGGCACCAACGCCGTGGCGGCCCTCGTGACGCGGGGTCTCGTGGAGATGACCCGGCTGGGCGTGGCCATGGGCGCCCGGGCCGAGACGTTCTCCGGGCTGGCCGGCCTGGGCGACCTGGTGACGACGTGCACGAGCGCGCTCAGCCGCAACCATCACGTCGGCCACGAGATCGGCCGCGGCCGGCCGCTGGGAGAGGTCCTGGCCGGCATGGGCCTGGCCGAGGCCGAAGGCGTCCAGACGACCTGGAGCGTTGCGGCCCTGGCCGACCGGCACGGCATCGAGATGCCCATCACGCGTGAGGTCTACGAGGTCCTGTTCAAGGGCAAACCCGCGCCCGACGCCCTGGCCGACCTGATGAGCCGGGCGCCCAAGGCCGAGGGGGCGGTGCGCTGAGCCACACCCGGGGCGGCCGATGGAAACGTCCGACACCATCGTCGTGCCGATGCACTGGATGATGTGGCTGGTCATCGGCGGCGTTACGGTCCTGCTGGCGGTCTTCGTGGTCCTGGCATTGGTTCGGCTGTGGGGCCTGCGGATGCAAACGAAGTCGAGGGGGTGCGGCGGGTTGGACATCGAGGAACTTCGCCGCCAGCGCGACGCCGGCCGGATCAGCCCCGAGGAATACGACGCCGTCCGCGCCAGCCTGGCCGGCGGCGCCCCCGTTGCAGAACCGGCGCTGGAAAGGCCGATAAACCACACAGACGCCGACGATGGCGACCCGGAAAGGAACCGTACCAATGGCCAAGGCTGACGGCAGGTCGGGCGGCTCGCGCCGGCAACCGACGTGCAGTTTTTGCGGCAAGAGCAGCCGCGACGTCGGGCCGCTGGTCGAGGGCCGGAGCGGCGTGTACATCTGCGGCGGCTGCGTCCAGTTGTGCAGCAGCGTGGTCCAGGCCGAGCGGCGCCGCGCCGGGGCCCACGCCATCGACGTGGGCCGGATTCCCGCCCCGCGCGAGATCAAGGACTTCCTCGACCTGTACGTCATCGGCCAGGAACGCGCCAAGAAGTCCGTCTCGGTGGCCGTCCACAACCACTACAAGCGCCTCAGCCTGGGCGAGAAGGGCGACGACGACGTCGAGATCGAGAAATCGAACCTGCTGTTGATCGGCCCGACGGGCTGCGGCAAGACGCTGATCGCGCGGAGCCTGGCCCACATCCTGAACGTGCCCTTCGCCATCGGCGACGCCACCACGCTGACCGAGGCCGGTTACGTCGGGGAGGACGTCGAGAACCTGCTGCTGAAACTGATTCACGCGGCCGACTTCGACCTGGACGCGGCGCAGCGCGGCATCATCTACATCGACGAGATCGACAAGATCGGGCGGACCACGCAGAACGTCTCGATTACCCGCGACGTCTCGGGCGAGGGCGTCCAGCAGGCGCTGCTGAAGATGCTTGAGGGCACCCTCGCCAACGTCCCCCCGCAGGGCGGACGCAAGCACCCCGAACAGCAGTACATCCAGATTGACACGACGCACGTCCTGTTCATCTGCGGGGGCACGTTCGAGCGGCTCGAAGACATCGTGGCCCGGCGCATCGGGCACAGCGCCATCGGCTTCACGGAAGGCCAGCGGGCCAGCAACGATCGCCTCCAGCGGACGCGCGACATCCTCGCGCAGGTGACGCCGGAAGACCTGATCGCGTACGGCATGATTCCGGAACTGGTGGGCCGGCTGCCCATCATCACGCCGCTCATGCCTCTGGACGAAGACGCCCTGTCCCGCATCCTCACCGAACCCAAGAACGCCCTCATCAAGCAGTACCAGAAGTTCTTCGAGATGGAGGGCGCCGAGTTGGCGTTCACGCCCGAGGGTCTTCGCGAGATCGCCCGCCTGGCCAACCAGCGCCATACCGGGGCCCGGGCCCTGCGGGCCACCATCGAGAACCTCATGCTCGACGTCATGTTCGAACTGCCGAACCGGCCCAAGGGGTACCGCTACACGGTCACGGCCGAGGTGGTGGGCGGCAAGGCCGACCTTTTCGCCGAAGCGGCGCCTATGAAGGAAAGCGCCTGACACGCCGGCCACCCCCATGCGAGGCGCCGCCCGGGGCGATCACCGGGCCGCGCTCGCCAAGTCGATGGCAACGGCCTCTTCGTCGCAGTCGGGGAACTTCGGGCACCGGACGCAGTCGGCCCAGACCTTGTGCGGCAGCGATTCCTTGGCCACGCGCACAAAGCCGAGTTGCTCGAAGAAGGCCGGGGTGGACGTCAGCGCGAAGACCCGTCCGATGCCGAGCCGCCGGGCCTCGGCCAGACACGCCTTGACCAGCCGCCGCCCGATGCCCCGCCCCTGACAGGCCTCAACCACCGCCACGCTCTGGACCTCGGCCAGGTTGTCCCACTGGATCGTCAGGGCCCCGCAGCCGACGACCTGGCCGGCGTCCTCGGCGACGACGAAGTCGCGGAGCGACTCGTAGAGTTCGGCGCGGCTGCGAGGCAACATGATGCCGAGGCGGCTGTAGCCGGTGACCAGGGCGTGAATCGGCTCGATGTCGGACATGCGCGCCTTGCGCAGGGTCGCGCGCCGCGGGGTCCGGTGGCTTTGCTTTTTCATGGCCGAGCCAGTGTATCGGACCGGTCGGGCAAAATCAACTGACGCGCGTCGCGTCGTCGGGCGGCGGGGCCCGTCGTCGGAAAACAGTGCGGCGGCCGAAACCGGCCGCCGCAGAAAACTCTCCCCGATTCGCCCCATCCAGGCGAGGGAACCCTCCTGCCCCGCCCGAGGAGCCACTACGACCGTCTGCGCCGAGCAACCAGAGCCACGATCGCGCCGCCGCCCATCAGGGCCAGCGTCGCGGGTTCGGGGGTGATGTTCTTGTCTTTGCTGATGAGAACGGTCCCGCCTGGGCGGATGACCCGGTCCCACTGGAAGCCCCATGCGGCATCGCCCGTGACCGGACCCCGGTCGTTGTCGAGCACCGTCGGGCCAGCGTTGTCGAGCAGGGCAAGGATCTCGCCGTCCAGGCCCACCTGGTGCCGGCTGGGCCGCGGCGTGACGACCGTCTCGGCCACCATAACGTCCGGCGCCGTCTGGTGGGCCGTGTTGCCGGCTATGGTGTCGTTGCCGCCGGTGATTTCGAGCGTATCGTTGTTGTCGCTCAGGTTAAAATCGGCGTACTGGAAGAAGTGGAAGTCGAGGTTCTGGCTGCCCGTATTCGTGATGCGGATGATCTCGCCCAGGTCCGAGACGCCGCTGCCTACGGCGCCGCCGGCCAGGATGAACCACAACTCGACCCTGAAGCCCTCGCCCACGTAACGGGCGTAGAGTGTATCCACGTAATTGTCGGGGTCATGGTTCATGTCCGTCAGGACGGGGGTGCCGTCGAGCGTCAGCGTGTCGATGGACGACTCCGGCCCGTTGGCCCCCAGCCGGTACCAGAACCACTGCTGGTACATGTATTCGTTGCCGTCGACGGTCCACGAGTGCAGACCCCTGGCGCTCGCCAGGTCGAACTGGGCAATCGAATTGGCGTCGCGCAGCATGATTGAGGCATCGGCCTGGACCGTAGCCAGCCCCAGGCAGACCGCCGCCGCAACGACCATGGCCGAGTACGCGTGGAAACGAGTCATCGCACGTCCTCCTTTTAACTCCGTGGTACGACCGATGCTTCTCGTGCATCACCTCAATATTCCAAGGACCGGCCGCGATGCGTCGCCGGCCTAGCGTTTCCGTTTCTTCGTCGCCAGCGCGATGGCCAAGCCGCCGCCCATCAGGGCCAGCGTGGCCGGCTCGGGAATGATGTTCTTGTTCTTGCTGATGACCACCGAGTCGCCGGGCCCGATGGTTTCGTCCCACTCGAAGGCCCAGACGGCGTCGACGCCGACGATGGGGCCGGCGAAATCGTTCAATGTCGTCGGCTGGTCGTCCCCGAGATCGTCCACCAGGCCCCCCCAGTAGTCGTCTGCCTGGTAGTGACTGGGCTGCCGGGTGACGACCGTCTCGGCCACCAGGAACGCGCCCTTCGACTGGACCGCCGTGTTGCCGCCCAGAATCTCGATGGTGTCGCCATCCTCGCTCCCGTTCAGGTCGAGGTCGGTGTACTGGAAGAACCGAACGTCCAGCGACTCCGCGAGCGCATTGGTGATGGTGATGGTCTCGAAGACAATGGACCCCCCGCTGCCGGGCGCGCCACCCACCACGCTGAAGCGCACCTCGAACAGAAGGCCGACACCGACATAGTTGACCGTGACCGCGTCGATGACCTGGTCGGCGTTCGTATCCTCCAACACGGGGCTGCCGACCATCGCGAGTTCGTCGAAGGACTGCTCGCCTCCCACGTCGCCCACGCGGACCCAGAACCATTGCTGGAACATGTGGTCGACGCCATCGACCTCCCATGTGTACATGCCGCGGAATGACTCGAAATCGAACTCGGCCACCGTGTTGGCATCCGTGAGGATGACGCCGGCCATCGCCGGCGCCGCCAGGACCACAAGACCAACCGCCGCCGCCAACCACGTCAGGCTTGTCGTTGCCCTTCTCACCATGCGTTCTCCAACAAGGTTCGCCATCACGTACCCATGGCGCGCAGAAGCGGGCGACATAGAGAGGTCCGGCGATGCCCTCCCTAGGTCGCCCGCTTGGTGCGGCTACAAATCTGGTTTTTAAGTCGCCTGGTCCTGCATGTTAGCACAAACCGGCCTATATGACCCCCGTCATACCCTTCTGGCCGGTTCGGCTCTTAGGGGCCCCTCCAAGGCAGGCCCCACATCACGTTACATTGTACTGCGCTTTCCCAGGAAGTCAAGTCCGCGTCGCCGATTTCGGACCGGGCCGTACCGTTAAGTAAGGTTAGGGGGCCCTATGTTGTCTACAGCAGATGCCAAAAATTCGGCCCCGGGCGGGGCTTTCGCACCCGAATCGGGCTTGCCGCCCAACGGACCGGCAGAAAGAAGCAGCCCCGGGCGTCCCCACAACGAGACACCCGAGGCTGCAAGTATGCTTACAGGATCCAGGCTTACTTCCGCCGTCGCAGCCCGAGGGCCGCCAGGCCCATCCCCACCAGGGCCAGTGTGGCCGGCTCGGGCGTGATGCTGAAGCGGGTGCCCTCCACCCAGCCCCAGGCGCCCCCAAGGAGCATTTCCTGGCCCTGGGGGTCGGCCTCGAAGGACGGGTAATCATCATTCGGCAGCCCCAGGCCGGCGCCCTTGTAGATGCCCACCGTGTGGCCGTAGCAGATCCTGTCGGTCTCGTAGGCGCCCTCGAAAACCTCGGTCGAGGTGGCATTCCGGATGGCGTCGTGGTCGAGCGTGACCGTAAGCGTCTGGTAATACACCGTCAGGGCGAAATCGTACTGGCTGATACCGGCGTCGCCTCCCCACCACGGGGCCGTGCCGCCGTCGCTCTTCAGGAGCATGGAGGCGTTGGCTACGTCGAAATCGCGTTTGACGATGAGCGTGCCGCTGACCGTCCCGTCGCCGTTCGGCGTGGTGCCGTCCCAGAGCGTCGTGGTGCCGGACAGCAGCGCCCCGGTCAGTTCCCACTGGGCCCCCAGATTGGCCCCATCCCAACTGGCGGCATGGGCGCCGTTACGGACGTGGTCGGGATCGGCATTGATGAAGCCTTCGGACCAGCGCCCCATGAGAACGCCGGTGCCCGGCATGCCGAGTTCCTCACTGAAGTAGTCGCCGGGAATCGGGGCCGCATCGGCCGCCCCAGACGCCAGGAGACCCACGAGGACGACAGCCAGGACCGCCGAAACCAACCGGCACAGACGCCAAGACAGACTATGCGCACGAGAATGCATCGTTTTTCCTCCCCTGGGTGCCAATAGGGTCGGCTTTCACGCCGACAGGAATCTTTCTAGTATACACCAATTCGGTCCGGATGCAACTTAAGTGCTGATTTTTTCAGGCGTTGTATCAATCCTTGGCAAGTTGGGAATTCTGGGTAACGTCCGATAACCTTCCGGACACCGGATTTTCGGACACGCCGTCTGGGCGCACTTGCGGGAGGGAACGGCTCGTGGCTTCAGCCAACGCGACCGAAGGGACCCAGACGCCACAACGGCACGCCGCGCAAAAAAAGCGAAGGCGGCCACGGGTGCCGCCTTCGCGCCAAGTGCGTTCGTTGGTCGGGCCCTGCGTCTACTTCTTCCGCCGCAGGACCAGCGAGGCCACCAAGCCCAACCCCATCAGGCCGAGCGTCGCCGGTTCGGGCACGGTTCCTCGAATCTGGTCGTCGTTCCATTCGCCGGTGCCGTCGAGTTGGCCGAAGACGTACGGGCTGTCGACGAGATTCGGCATCTTGGCCGTGGCGATCCGAACCTCCAGGTCATTGTATACGACGATGTCGTAGTCGGCGGCGGTCAGGGCCACCGCGCCCCACTGGCTGCCGTTCCACTCGTACAGCGCCACGTCGGGCGCGGCGCCGCCCATCTCGACAATCATCTTGTACAGCCGCGGGCCGCCCTGGCCATCGTAGAAGATGGCCCAGAGATCGGTCTCGCCGAGTTCGCTCGTGGGGTCGCCGTCGGTGTCGATGGGCGATGCGACGGTCGTCAGCCCCATCCAGTAACTGCCGGAGTCCTGGGCGAAATGCAACGCCTCGATGTCGAGACCCGAGTTGTAGAACTCGCGGGTGTCCTCGTTGGCCACGTCGTTCAGGACGGTCTGGTACTCGCCTGCCCCGACGTTGCCGTCGATCATCAACGAGGCCCAGGCCGGCGACGCCAGTAGGATGCCCCCCAAAGCCAAAGCGACGGAAAGGGTTCGAGTCAACATGTCACGGCCCTCCAATGTAAACGATCTCTACCCCGATCGGTGCGTTGCCCCGGGTGCGACTTCCAGCCACCCCAATTGCGGCATCCGCTCCGTCCCCGGCCGCGCATGGCGCGCCGGCTCAAAAACGACGGATGTTTGTCATGCCACGATGGTTGGTACGTCAGGAGGGGCTATCCCCGCAGACAGCCTCCCTGCTACCACGTCTGCTATAAGTGTACCCCAAATTGCCCAGAAGTCAAATGCGGCAAGGGGTTTTCAGGCCCATTTTTCGGCAGATACCCCCATGTTTAGCCAGAAAAAGGTTATGTGCCAGGCGGCCAGATTCTCCCCTTTACCCAGGTTAACGCCAACCCGGCAGCCCAGGCGTCGCGGCGCGCCCTGAGAAGAAAAAGAAAATACGCTCTTCGCCGTCTCCCCGCCGCTGCGGTCGCAAGGGCCAGGTGCCCGGGAGAGGCCACCCAGTCCCCTTTCCCCCCCGAGCAGGGATGAATCGGGCTCAGTCCTTCTTGCCGATCATCTCTTTCCACCGCCAGACGAAGTACTGGTAGTTCTCCCACGACACGTCGGGCGGGATGAGATGGTCGGGGAACGGCAGGTACCGGCCCAGCGGCAGCATGGCCCGGACCCGCTCGATCTCAGCATCCATAGCCCGCCGGTCGGCCGCCATGGCCCGCTTGTCCATGCCGCCCATGGCATACAGGTCGGGGTGCTGCCGGAGCAGCGCGGGGATGTCGTTGCCGGCCTGGACCTCGTACGGGTGGATGTTCGGCACGCCGGCCTCGATGAACAGCGGCGTCAGGCCGTGCATGTTGCCGTCGGAATCGACCGTGATGAGCCGCACGCCGTGCCGCCGCGCCAGGTCCGTCAGCCGCCGGTAGTGCGGCGTCATGAACCGCCGGAACATCGCCGGCGAGATGAGCGACCCTTGCTTGCCCGCCATGTCTTCCCAGAACCAGACGACGTCGACGCGGGTCTCCTCGAACACGCGGCTCCAAAGGGTGTACCAGAGGTCCGCGAGCGTCTGGTTGATGTCCTCAATCAACTCCGGCTCCAGCGCGCACGCCAGCAGGCACTTCTCGGCCCCCATCATCGTCCGCGGGCCGCCGAAGAGTCCGTACGGATACACGCCCACGCTCACGGCCACGTCGCCGTCGCGCAGGCGGCGTGCCCGCTGGGGCCAGTCGGCGGGGAACCGCTCGGCGCTGGTGGGGTCGAACCGCCACCGGTGCGCCTCCCACGTCTTGCGGTCGCGCACGGGGTACTCCAGGTACATCGGGATGCTGGCGCCGTCCTTTCGGTCGCGCTTGACGACGCCGTCGGCGTCGCGGACGACCACGGTCTCGCCCTCGTCAGCGAGAACCTCGTGCTCGAAGGCCGGGCAGATGCCGCAGGTCACGCCGACGCCCTCCGTGTACGGGTCGAAGCCGAACAGGCTGTGCCACTGGCCGTCGTCGGCCATCCCCTCCTGGCGCCAGCGGCGGGCCGTCTCGGCCCAGGGTCCCCAGTGGATGACAAACGGCAGCCGGTCGACGGGCCGGCCGGTGGCCCAGGCCAGCAGGCGCTCGCGCGGCGACATGGTGTCGCGGGGGCCGCCGTCGCCGGACGATGGTGTGCTGGTCGGCTTGGCCATGCGTTCCCCTTCTATGTCCGAGCCCGGTAGAACGGCGCCAGGGCCGGCGCCAGGCGCCGATAGGCCCCGTAGAGGCCGGCATACCGGGCGACGGCCTTCTTCGACGGCTGGGTCACGGTTTCGCCGAAGTCGATGGCGCGGCGGGCCTCGTCGATGGACCCGTAGACGCCGCCGCCCACCAGCGCCACCATGGCGGCACCGAGGGCCGTGGCCTCGACCTCCGCCGGGACGACCACCGGCAGGCCCGTGACATCGGCCCGAATCTGGTTCCATAGCGCATTCCTGGCCCCACCGCCCACGACGCGGAGGGCCTTGGCGTCGATGCCGGCGCCCTTCTTGAACACCGCCAGGGCGTCCTTCAACTGGTAGGCCAGCCCCTCGAGGGCGGCCCGGTAAATCTGGCCGCGCGTCGTGTTGAGCGTCAGTCCGAGCAGCGCCCCCTTGGCGCCGTACCTGGCGCTGGGGCCGGTGCCGGTGAAGGCGGGCATAAGCGTGAGTCCGGCGGCGCCCGGCGGTTCCTGGGCGGCCTCGCCGATCATCGTGTCGTAGCGTCTGCCGCCGGCGGGCACGTCGCCGAACCAGCGGCCGGCCACCCATTCCAGGACGCCCGAGCCCATCATCAGCAGTTGCGGGTTCCAGCGACCCGCCTGGGCGTCGCACTCGTACAAGAGCCCGCCCTCGAAGGAGGCCTTGTTCGGCCGGAACGCCGCCGACCGGGCGATGAGGATCTCCCACGTGCCGCTCGAGACCACCGCCTCGCCCGGCCGCACGCCCGCCCCCAGAATGGCGAACTGGGTATCGTGGCCGGCCGCGACGACCGGCGTGCCCTTCGCCAGGCCGGTGGCCCGCGCGGCCGAGGCGGTGACCTGGCCGATGACGCCGCCCGGTTCGACCCACGGCGGCAGCAGGCGTCTGGGGAACCCGACGGCGCGGAGCAGGTCGTCGGACCAGTCGCGCCTGGCCTGGTCCATCGCCATCGAGGTCGAGGCGATCGTCGGGTCGATCGACGCCTGGCCCGTCAGCCGCATGCTCACCAGGCCCGGCGTCATGAGGAAGTGCGACGCCTTCGCGAGCGCCGCCGGGGCGTTCTTCTTGAGCCACGCCATCCGCAGGATCGTGTTGAAGTGGATGAGCGGATACCCCGTGACGCGGAAGAGACGCCGCGCCCCCAGCCGCGCGACCAGTCGTCGGCCCGTCTCGCCCGTCCGTTCGCACCGCCAGGCGATCTCCGGGTACGTCAGGCGGCCCGAGGCATCGACCGGCGCGCCGTCGGCCCCCCACGTGGTCACCGTGACGGCCTGGATGCGCGACGGGGCCACCTTCCGAAGGACACGTCGCGCGCACCCGCTGACGGCCTTCCAGAGGAAATCGACGTCGTAGACGTACCACCCCTTCGGCGCACCGGGCTGCTGGACGGGACCGCTCGGGCGGCTGGCCTGGGCAAGGGCCTTGCCGGTGGCGTCGATGGCCACGACCCGGATGGTGGTCGATCCGCAATCGAAGACGAGGGCGGCGGGTTCCATGCGACCGGCTCCTTGTGCGAGGCATCGGCTCGGACCGGTCAGAATGGTCCCGCGCAGGCCGGTCATGTCAAGGCAAAAGGGCCGTCCGACATGGGGGTGCGAAAAGCAGCAGGCCCCGGCTGGGATGGGCGGGGGCCTGCTCGGGTCAGACCGGTGGTCGTTCGGACCACCCTCTCGAGCTAGGATTCACGGCTGCGGCGTTACCGCCGTGAGCCGCCGCGATGGTGCGGCCGCCGGCCGAAGACGTGCATCGGCGGGCGCCGCATATACCGCGGCGCGTAGATTGGCGTCGTGTAGACCGTCACGCGGGGCAGGCAGTACATCGGCGTCGGCATGTAGGTCGGGACCGACAGAACCGTCCGCCCCGTGATGTATGTCGCCCCGACGCCGTCATTGTACCCGGCGACGTACCCGACGCGGTATCCGTCGCGATAGGTCTCGCGGATGACGTACGAGGCGCGAGGGGCCGGTACGACCACGGGCGCGCACGGCACGACCATCGGCCGGCTGGTGGCGATGATCCGGGTACCGCCGCTCCAGAAGACGATTCCACCGGCCTGGGCCCGGGCGGGTGCGCCCAGGACCAGCGTTACCGCAGCCAGGACGCCCGCCAGTTTCAGTGCGGTTCTCATGATTCGTCTCCTTCCGTGGCTCGGCGAGGCGTTCTTTGGCACCTCGTCCGCCAGTCTGGACGAAACGGAGGACGTGTTATTCATTTCCTCTATGAAATTATTTCACAAGAAGTGGCTTTTGTCAAGGCCATAATCGGCCACCCGTCCCGCCGCAGCGATAATGTCGCACCCGATGACGACAGGCTTCTCGGACCCGTGGGGGCGAGAAGCCGGAATGCCGCACCGGGCGGTGCCGTTGACCATGACACCGGCGTAGCGGTACGAGCCGATCCGCGCGGTCACGGGGAGGGTGTCTGCCGGCTGATCTCCCGCAAGCACCACCGGGCCAGCCGCCTCTCCCTCTCGGTGGGCGCTTTTTCCATCGCCGCCGCCACCATGGCCTTGCTGGGCGCCGCAGCGGTCCCCATGTAGCCGAGGGCCACGACCGCACGCTCGCGCAGGACGATGTCGGGAGCCGCCAAGCCCGGGGACAAGATGCCTATCGCCTCGTCGGGGAACCGCGCCAGCAGGCCGTACGCCCACTGCGGCACCTCGCCGGCGGAGCCGTCCATGATCTTCTGCGCCAGCGCCCGCGCGGCCGGCCGCAGGCGCTCGCCCAGTTCGCGCACGAAGGCTTCGTTGACGTACCGTACGGGATCCGCGTTCTGCATCATGGCCATAAAGGGGTCGTTCGTGAGCCACGGGAAACGCCGGTCGGGCTCGATCGCCCACATCGTGGCCGGGCGCAGCGCCAGGTGCTTGATACGGGCAACCTGAATGGCAGGAAGGGCGTCCTTGGCAACGGGGCCGAGCATGGCCAGGTAGATCATCATGTTGTACCCGTCGACCTCGGAGGCACGGGGCAGTTCGCGGACCATGAACGCGACGGCGGGGGCGGCGTCCTCGCCGCCGATCTGCGCCAGCGTCGCCCTTGAGGTCGCGGACCTTCTTCAGGATGAGGGCGCCCATATCGCGGCGGAACTGGTCCACTTCCACGATCGCGATCGTCTGCGATTCCCCGACGATCCGGCCCAGCGTCGGCGCCAGGTCCACATAGGCGCCGGCCGGGGACGCCAGACCCGGGCACAGCAGCACGGCGGCGGCAAGCACGGTGATGAAACGGGGCATGGATCGCTCCCTGGAGCCTATCCGGATAGGCTCCTAGTCCAGGTGACCCAGGGCGACCAGTACGGCTTCCTGGTCGGCGGTCAGCAGTTCAAGCAGGTTCTTGCCGGCGTCGGCGAGCGCGGCCCGGGCCTTCCGGCGCGCCTGGCGCACGACCGCGACTTTCTCTTGGAGCGCCTCGGGGGAGGTCTTCGGATCATCGAGGGCGGTTCGCAGGTCCGCCCGCGCCTGGACCAGCAGGATGAAGTCGCCGCTGACGGGCCCGCCGAACCCCGGTCCCCCCGGACCGCCGCCCGGCATCGGACCACCCGGACCACCCGGACCGCCGAACGGCATGGGATCGCCCGGACCGCCGAAGGCGCGGCCCGGAGGACCGCCGGGGCCGCCGCCGGGGCCGCCACCGGGAGGTCCGCCGAAGCGGCCGGGGCCTTCGCCGCCCGCGCCGCCTTCAACGATCATTTTCAGGAAGATGAGATTGCGGAGTTTGGGGCCGATGACCTTCCATTCCTCATCGCTGGC
>DATKZB010000224.1:0-3716 GCA_035528235.1 Phycisphaerae bacterium | reverse complement strand
CTGCGGGCGATGGCCCAGACGGGGAACGTCATCAACCAGCGGTGCGCGGTCATCGGACAGGGGCCGATGGGGCTCATCTGGACACGCGTCCTGGGTCTCCTGGGCGCCAGCCAGGTCATCGCGGTGGACCGCCTGCCGTGGCGACTGGAATGGTCGAAACGCTTCGGCGCCGCGGCCGTCGTCGACGCGTCCACCCAGGACGTCGTCGCCCGGGTCCGCGACCTGACGGGCGGCGCCATGGTCGACTTCTGCGTCGACGCCGCCGGCAAGGTGGACTCGATGGCCACGGCCGTCCACCTCGTTCGGCGCCGCGGCCGGTTCTTCCTCTTCGGCATGCCCGACTACAACGACCGGGCGTTCCCGTGGTACGACACGTTCCGCAACGAGACGCAGATCATCGCGTGCGTGGGGCCCGAGTGCGCGGCCTACTTCCAGACGGCCGTCGACATGATGCTCGACGGTCGCGCCGCCGACCTCGGGGCCATGGTCGTGCCGCGCATGCCCTGGGACCAGGCCGCCGAGGCCTTCGAGATGTACGCCACCTGTGCCGACGGCTCCCTGAAATTGACGCTGGACCTGTGAGCGAGGGCGACGCTCCGCGCATGATCGAGGTCACCGTAACCGACGGCGTGTGCGTGCTTCGGCTGAACTCGCCGCCGGTCAACACGATGACGCCGGCGCTGCTCGACGCCCTGCGTGCCGCCGTCCGCCGTGCCGCCGCCCAGGCCGACGTGCGGGGCATCATCGTTACGGGCGGGGCCGACCACTTCAGCGCCGGGGCCGACGTGGGCCTCTTCCGCGACGTCGCGCGGGCCGAGGACGCGGTCCGCATCTCGCGCGTGTTTCAGGACGCGCTCCAGGAGGTCGAGGACTCGCCCAAACCGGTCGTGGCGGCGGTGGCCGGGCGGATGATGGGTAGCGCGCTCGAACTGGCCATGGCCTGCCACTACCGCGTCTGCACCCCCGGCACGCGGTTCAGCATGCCCGAGGTCACGCTGGGCATCAACCCCGGGGCCGGGGGGACGCAGCGGTTGCCCCGGCTCGTCGGCGTGGAGGCGGCCCTCAAGATGTTGCTGACGGCCGGAGCCGTCGATGCCCGGCAGGCCCTGGACCTGGGGCTGGTTGACGCGGTCTCTCAGGGTCACGGTCTGCTCGATGCCGCGCGGGCCGTCCTGGGGTCGGCGCCCGCCCCGCGACGCACACGCGACCGGACTGACAAGGTGGACGATGCGGCAGCCAACGAGGCCGCGCTGCGGCGGGCGGGAAAGATGCTCGAAGGCGTTCGGCCCGAGATCGTCGCGCCGCGCAAGATTCTGGAGGCCGTGCGTGCGGGCCTGGACGACTCGTTCGCGGCGGGCCTTCGCGCCGAGCAGCAGGGCTTTGCCCAGTGCATGGCCACCCTCGCCACCCGCAACCGCATCTACCTGTTCTTCGCGACGCGCGAGACAGCCAAGGCGGCTGATTTGGCCGACGCGCAGCCGACCGTCGTGGCCACGGCCGCCGTCATCGGCATGGGCTCCATGGGAACCGGCATCGCCCAGGCCCTCATCAGCAGGGGCGTGCCGGTGGCGGTGCGCGACGCCGACGAGGCGGCCGTCGGGCGGGGCATCGAGCGGATACGCGGCAGTCTGCAGCGGCGCGTCGAGCAGGGCAAACTGGACGCCGCCCGGGCCGAAGGCATGATGGGCCTTGTGTCGCCGGCCGCCGGGTGGGAGGACGTGGCCGCGGCCGACCTCGTCATCGAGGCCGTGTTCGAGGACGCCCAAGTCAAGCGCGCGGTCATCCGCCAGGTCGAGGCGGCGTGCCCGGCCGGGACGATCATCGCCTCGAACACCTCGACGATATCGCTGGACGTGTTGGCCGAGGGCATGCGGCACCCGGAGCGGCTCATCGGTCTGCACTTCTTCAACCCGGCGCACCGGATGCCGCTGGTGGAGGTCATTCGGCGCGACGCCACACCGGCCGACGTCGTGGCGACGGCCATGCGGTTCGCCAGGGCCCTCGGCAAGACGCCGGTCCTGGTCCGAAGCCGCGAGGGGTTCCTGGTGAACCGCCTGTTCGTGCCGTACCTCAAGGAGGCGTTCCGGCTGCTGGAGGAGGGGGCCGAGGAGCCGGCCATCGACGCCGCCATGGGCGAGTTCGGTTTCCCGATGGGCCCGCTGGCGCTCATCGACATGGCGGGGCTGGATATCCTGGTGCTGACCGACGGCGTGCTGAGCGCGGCCTTTCCGCGTCACGGGCCGCTCGCCCAGACGGCCGCGCGGCTGGTGGAGCGCGGGCACCTGGGCCAGAAGAGCGGGTCGGGGGTCTACCGGTATCAGAAGGGCGACCACACGCCGCTGCCCAGCCCGGCGGCGGAGGCCGTGGTGGCCGAGGTCCGGCGCGAAGACGGCCGTACGCCGCGGGGCGTGGGCGACGACGAAATCGTCCGCCGCCTGGTGCTTCGCATGGTCAACGAGGCGTTCTACGTGATGGAAGAAGGGCTGGCCCAGCGCGAGTCGGACGTCGACGTCGCGACGGTCCTGGGTCTGGGGTTCCCCGACTTTCGCGGCGGGGTCCTGAAGTACGCCCGCGACCTGGGTCTGGGCACGGTTCGGGCGGACCTCGATACGCTAGCGGGCCGGTTGGGCGCGCGGTACGCGCCGTGCAGGTTCCTGGAGACAATGGTTCACGGCTTGCAAGCAAGCCGTGGCACGTGGATTGGAATGGAAGGAGTTGGATGATGGCGCAAGACGCCAAGCGCAAGGATTTCGAGTCGACCGGCAAGATGAAGGCCGTCATGGGCAAGTACTACATGGAACTGGCCACGGGCCCGCAGGAGGGCCGGAAGACCGCCTGGTGCACCAGCGTGGGTCCGGCCGAACTACTCCGGGCCCTGGGGTTCAACGTGTACTTTCCCGAGAACCACGGGGCCATGCTGGGGGCCACCCGCATGGCCACCGACCTCATCCCGCTGGCCAACGCCCGGGGGTTCTCGCCCGACATCTGTTCATACCTGACCAGCGACGTCGGGTCGTATCTGAAGGGCGAGAGCCCGTTCCACAAGATGAAGTTGCCGGGGCCGCCCAAGGCCGACGTCCTGGTCTTCAACACCAACCAGTGCCGCGACGTCAAGGACTGGTTCCAGTTCTACGCCCGGGAATGGGACGTCCCGTGCCTGGGCATCCATACGCCGCGCGCCATCGGCGACGTGGCCGACGCCATCGTCGACGACGTAGCGCGGCAGACCGAGGCGCTCGTGGCACCGCTCGAAGCCGTGGCCGGCGCGCGGCTCGACCCGGCCCGGCTGCGCGAGACCATCGACCTGTCGCGCCGGTGCACGGTGCTGTGGAAGGCGGTGCTCGAGACGGCGGCCCACGTGCCGTCGCCGCTGACGTTCTTCGACGGCACCATCCAGATGGGGCCGGCGGTCGTGCTGCGTGGTCACGGCGATGCGCTGGATTACTACGAGGCGCTGCTGGCCGAACTGAAGGCCCGCGTGGCCGCCAGCGAGGCCGCGGTCGAGGGCGAGCGGTTCCGCGTCTACTGGGAGGGGATGCCCATCTGGGGCAAGTTGCGGGACCTCTCGACCCAGTTCCGCGACCTCCAGGCCGCCGTCGTGGCATCGACCTATTGCAACAGTTGGGTCTTCGAGGACCTCGACCCGGCCGACCCGTTCCGCAGTATGGCCCGGGCGTACACGGGTCTGTTCATCTGCCGCAGCGACGACCGCAAGG
>DATKZB010000223.1:0-3523 GCA_035528235.1 Phycisphaerae bacterium | reverse complement strand
GCAGGAACCGCGTCAAGGCTGGCCTGATCCTCAGAATCGTCTCGGCATCCATGGCGATGGCCTCCCGGGGCCCATTCCCCGGCAGTCCCATCGGCCGGCAGCATGAACCATCTTGAGCCTTTGTAGCGTTGTAGTACTAGGTCGAGTCGCGAAAGTGGGTGTAAAACTGCCGTCCGGCGAGTCCCTCCTCCAAAGCCGAATCCCAAATCACAACACGCCCTGCGAATTTCCACGACAGTTCCCTCCCAGAAAATACTAAGGCGTGGCCCGCTTTCCCGGATTTCCCGCGGTTTCCTGCCCATGTTAGGCCGTGCCCTGCGTACCATAATCCCTAGAAGCGCTCAACTTGTCCTTTATGCAGAAGTACAGCGCGAGTACAAGCGGTACGCCGATGAAGATACCTGCCACCCACCGCTGTGCGCATGATGATAATGTGTCGCCCCTGTGCTCAGAGATGTCGTGGCATCTCTTCAGGTACACAAACATTGCCCAAAGTACCCCCAGCACGGGAAATGCAATCAACCGAAGACACCTCACGCCAAACCTGATGCGCCCTCGCCCCTTCACAATCTTGGCAATTCCTTGCAAGCCTTTCGAGACACACACCTGGAAGATCCTGTCCTGAAATTCACCAAGTCGGCGGATAATCATCAGGTGGTAGAGATAGAGGAGGAGCGATGCCGCACCAAGGCCAGCAGTAACCCGAGCGTCGACGTTTTCCCAGGATACGGCGGCTACAGTCAAGACTCCGAGAATCACCGGAAGGAACAAGGTTTCCTTGGCACTCACGATGCCATCCCAATGCTTGAAAAGGCCAAGCAACTGATCGGTGCTAAGCGGAGGAACTGACTCTTGTGAGGGGTGATTCGACATGGTCTACACGCGCCTCCCAGTTTGCGCCTACCAATAGGCACTGACCGAATAGGCCTCCCGGCGCCCCGGGCTGTGAACCTGCCACACCGGCAATCGGAGGCGGAGGAGCCGTGTCACCCCTAAGGATACACAATGCACTCGGTCTCTGCCAATACATTCCGACACCCGCTTGCGTCTACCCAGTTGAGAACGGTATAGACCAGGTGACAGACAACTGTCCCCGCGTTCCATCACGCCGAATCATGGTCACCCTACGGGATGACCATGCCACCCGCCCACCCCGCGGCCGGGCGCTCCTTACGTCACGCGCCACCGGTTCCGGCCGGTCACACCGGCGGACCGCACGCCGGGCAGGCGGACGTCGGCCTCGACGGCTCTTGGCAGGGCGAGCGTTACGTCAACGCCCTTTTTCGACCGCCGCCACGCGGCCTGGAACCCCCGCGCGGGGCCGCGGCCCACGTACCGGCCGTTGACGTACAGCACGTAGCACTGGTCGGCCGTGATGTGGAAAGGCGCCCGCCCCGGCACGCGCGCCAGCCGGAAGTCGCGCCGAAACTGGGCGTACGTGTTGTGCATCTGGTAGAAGTCTCCGGGCCAGACCCACGTGGCGCAGCAAAGGGGATGATTGGTTTTCACCGGCTCGTCTCCTATCGGGTTCCGTGTCCAGAACGGCGGGCCAGTGTAGCAAACGCCGGGGCTGCGCCAAGACTATCTGCCATGCATCCGACTCAGAGGGTGGCATGCCCACGCCGCTGTTCGCGTGGGCATGTCGCTCGTTGGCCGGACATGCCCAGGCAAAGACGGCCTGGGCATGCCACCCGTGCCACAAAGTCCTGGCACACCCGACGCCGGCCGCGCCGAAAGAGTATTCCTTGCGGTCGCGGGGCCCTTGGGCTAGAAGTGGTTTCGAGACCGGCGTCTACGTCGCTCCCACGTGGCACGGCTTGCCTGCACGCCGTGCAAAAGGGGTCTTGAGACGGGTTCCAGTCTCGGTCCTAATCCTACAATGCCACTTGTCGCGCGGCGGCCTTCCCAGGCCGCCGCGATCGGACCTGACGCGTGTTCCTGGCGGCCTGGGAAGGCCGCCAGGCGGGATGAAATAGCGAAGTAGCGCTGTAGCACTAAGACGTGAAAGGCAAGGGAACTCATGGACCTGAATCAGCCCATCGTCTTCGCCCCCAACCGCGTGTGGCGGTGCTACACGGGCGGTGCCCTGCTCGACCGTTTCGTCGGCAGCCAGACCGAGGCCGACGGCCACCTGCCGGAAGACTGGCTGGCGTCGTGCGTGGCCGCCATCAACGGCCCGTTCTCGCAGGGACCCGAGGAAGGCCTGGCCCGCACGCTTGAACCCGACGGTTCGCCCGGTCCCCTGCTGGCCGACCTGGCCAAGTCCGACGCCGCGGCCCTCTTCGGCCCCCGACACGCCGCCCGTTTCGGCACCAGCATGGGCCTGCTGGTCAAGTACCTCGACTCGGCCGTGCGGCTGCCCATTCAGTGCCACCCCGACATCCCCATGGCCCAGCGCCTGTACGGCAGCACGTTCGGCAAGACCGAGTCGTGGCACATCCTCGACACCCGCGCCATCGACGGGGAGGAACCGTACATCCTGATGGGCTTCCAACCCGGCGTTACGCGGCAGGCCTTTGGCGACGCCGTCGCCAATCAGGACGTGGCCGCCCTGGAGCCCATGCTCCACAAGATTCACGCGCGGCCGGGCGAGACGTACATGGTGCCCGCGCGGCTGGCCCACGCCATCGGGCCGGGCGTCTTTATGATCGAGGTTCAGGAACCCAGCGACTGGGTCGTCCAGGTGGAGCGGTACTGCGCCGACACGCGCCTCAGCGACGAGAACATGTGGGGCTCGCTCGCGCCCGAGCAGGCACTCGACGTGTTCGACTACACCGGCTCGACCCGGCAGGAACTCCTCGCCCGCGTCCGGATGCAGGACCGGACGGTGCGGTCCGAGGCCGGCGGCACGGTCTCGGAGGTCATCGGCAAGGAGCACACCGAGGCGTTCGGCCTGTGGCGGGCCGAGGTCACCGGGCGACTGCGATTGGCGCTGCCTCGGGCGTTCGGCCTGGTCATCGTGACAGGTGGCTCCGGCACCATCGCCTGGGACGGCGGCACCCGGCCGGTCCGTCGCGGCCAGTACTTCCTCCAACCCGCCGGCGTCGAGTCGATTGAATACGCCGCCGACGCCGGGGATCCGCTCCGCCTGGCCATCGGCCTGCCGCCGGAGCCGTAACGTTGCAGACCTAGTGCTACTTTGTCAACTCCTCGCCACCGTGCGCGGCGGCCTTCCTAGGCCGCCGCGACAGGTTGTCCTGCTCCAACTCGCGGTGGCCTAGGAAGGCCACCGCGCGGGGGTCCGATAGGCCCTCCCGGAGTTGACAAAGTAGGCCTACGCGCGGCCGAAGATGGCGGTCAGTTCGGCGACGGTGGCGGTGCCGGTCGTCCCGATTTTGCGGATGGTGACGGCGGCGGCGAGGTTGCCGAGCTCGGCCGCCTCGGCCGGCGTAGCGCCGGCGCCCAGCGCCATGGCCAGGCTGGCCAGGACCGTGTCGCCCGCGCCCACGATGTCGATGGGCGGCTCGGCGCGGATACCCGGCACGTGCGTCACCTCCTCGCCCGACGCCGCCAGGATGCCGCG
>DATKZB010000222.1:0-2607 GCA_035528235.1 Phycisphaerae bacterium | reverse complement strand
GCGTGGGGCCAGGCCGTGGCGAAGCGCGAACACGTCAGGTGGGACACCCCCGAGGGAAACGCCGTTCGCCGGCGGACGGCTCGGCTGGCGCTGGCGGCGGTCGCGTCGGCCTTCGGCGATGCGGCCCTGCTGGCGGCGGGCATCGACGGGGCCCGCCTCGTCAATGCGGACCAGCGACGAGTCCTCGATGCCCTGAGCGCTTGGCCGACCGAGGCCTCCGCCCGGGCCGTCGGTCTGCTGGCCGACGGCCAGGCCCAGATCGGTCGGTACGTGCACACCGAACTCGCCGCCGAGAACGCCCTGATTCAAGTCAGCCGCCTGAGGCCGTCGATGTAAAGCCCGTCGAGCGGCCGCCATAAGTAACCGAGCCGCGACCGTGAGGGAGCGGTGCCGTCGCGGCGGCGGGGTCAATGTACCGCTCCCTTACGGTCGCGGCTCGGATATTCGGTCGCGGCTCGGATAGGGCGCGTTACGCCGGGGCGTCGTTTTGAGTTGAAAAGTGGGCCTCCTGGGCCTATCCTAATGCCCTTTTGACGGACTGGTTCGGCCTGCGGAGAAAGGCAAAACGAATGACACTCTCGTTTTTCAGGCGGCACCGCAAGTATTTCATGGTGCTGATGTTTGCCGCGGTCATCTCGATGGTCCTCTTTGGCACGTGGCAATACATGATGCGAAGCTGGAGCAGTTGGTTCGGGTCCGAGGGGGGCCGCCAGGTCGTCGGGACCATTGACGGCCGCACCGTCCGCGCGAAGGAACTCGGCGAGTTCTATTACGGGGTCCGGGCGGCGGGCCAGGCCAGCCAGTGGTGGGCCCAGGCCCTCGAGGCCCGGGCCGTCACCCCGGAGGCCAAGCAGCGGCTGTACGTCTACACGCTCGGGATGACGGCGTGGCCGATCCTGGCCCAGACCCTCAAGGCCGAGAAGCCCGACACCCAGACGCTGCTCACGTGGCTGGCCCTGTACGACGAGGCTCGCCGCAACGGGTTCGACACGTCCGAAGCGCAGGTCCGCACCCGCCTCGAAGGCTTGATGCAAGTGGGCCTGACGCCCGAGCTCCTGGGACGTGTCGTCGAGGAGGTGGCCGGCAGGCAGCAGTCGCTTCTCATGGCGGGCCTCGCCAAGGACATGACGCTGCGGGCCTACGTCAACTGGCTGGGCGAGACCACCGGCGGGGCCGTCGAGCAGGAGATGCGGCGCGACTTCGCCCGCCTGGACGAGCGACTGAAGGTCCGCCTGGCCGTCCTGAAGGCCGACGACGTTCTCGGCGAGGTCAAGGACGTGCCCCAGGACGTCCTCCAGCAGCAGTTCGACAAGTACAAGGCGTTCCTGCCGGGCAAGAGCCCGGAAGGGTACGGGTACCGTATCGCCGACAAGGTCGCGCTGGAGTATCTCGTGGCCGACCCGGCGGGCTTCGAGGCCGCCGCCAAGGTGACCGACACCGACGTCCGCGCGTATTACGACGCCCAGAAGGACGCGGAGTTCCTCGTCGAGGAGGAGCCGAAGAAGGAGGACGATAAGAAGGACGCCGTCGCGGACGCTGACGAAAAGAAGACCGCCGCGCCGCCCGAAAAGAAGTACCGGCCCTTCGAGGAGGTCCGCGACGAGATACGCAAGACGCTCGTCCATCGCGATGGCGCCCGCCTGGCGCGGGAACGCCTCTACGCCAACGTGGCCGAGGTCCGTACGATGAAGAAGTCCCCCGACCTGGGCATCTGGGCCGACGGCAAGCAGGTGCGGCACGTGGTGCTGCCGGGACTGCACACGGCCGAGGCACTGGCCCAACTCGAGGGTATCGGGAAGGCCCGCACCGAGGCCGACTCGTTCCCGGCGTACGCCGTGGCCGCCATCGAACTGGTGGGCGAGAAGGGGCGCATCGGCAAGGGCGAGATCAGCGACGTCTTCCTCGGCGCCGACGGCGAGGGCTATGCCTTCCGTCTGACGGCGGTCGAGGCCAACCGCGAGCCCGCCAACCTGGACGAGGTCCGCGACAGGGTGCTGGCCGACGTCCGCCGCGCGAAGGCCTTCGACATCGTCCGCGAGAAAGGCAAGCAACTGCTCGAGGCCGCCTCCAGCAAGGGGGCCGAGGCCGCCGCGAAGGACGCCGGCGTCAACCTGGTCGAGAGCGACTGGTTCCCCCGCGAACAGGTGATTCCGTACGGCGGACGCTGGCTCTCCTTGCCGCCGGCCCTGCCCGAGGTGGGCACCAACCGCATCGTGGTCGCCGAGTGTTTCCGAATGGCCGCCGACGGCCGGCAGCGGACCCTCGTGACGCTGGCTCAGCAGGAGACCGTCGTCGTGGCCGAACTCCTGGACCGCAAGGCGGCCCGCGAGGCGGCCTTCGACCGGATGCGCCCCCTGGTGGCCCAACGGGTCTCGGGCAAACTGGCCGGCGAAGCGCTCCAACGCCTGGTCGATCTCGGTGCGATCCAACGCCGGATGACGGTCGTCGCGGAGATGACTGACGTGGTCTTGCCGTCGCGCCAGGGCCGCGACGAGGGCGATGAAGACTAGTGCTACTTTGTCAACTCGGCCTGGGCCCCTTGGAACCCGCGCGGTGGCCTTCCTAGGCCACCGCGAGTTGGCGCAGTGCAACCTGTCGCGGCGGCCT
>DATKZB010000221.1:0-27077 GCA_035528235.1 Phycisphaerae bacterium | reverse complement strand
TACTCTTCGTTGGGGATGCGTTCGTTGTGCTTGACCCACTCGTGGCGGGCGGGCAGGGCGTACAGGCCCCAGTGAATGAACATCCCGAAGCGATCGTGCACGAACCATTTCGTGTCGCCCGGCGTCTTCCGCATTTGCAGCATGTGCCTTCCCTTTCTGAGCCAGCGTTTCTTTACGTGTCCGTTATGGTCCGCGCCCCTCGCGGCCAAAGGGAATGATTGTAACGTCTCGGGGCTGGCGCACAAGACTCTCCTTAATTGCTTTCCGGTGGCGGCCGATTAGTTTAGAATCCAGGAAGGTCAAATCCCGCACTATCGGAAAGGAGCCGCCATGGACGTGTTTAAAGCGATTGCCACGCGTGCCAGTGTCCGAGCCTATGAACCGGTGGATGTGCCGGAAGCAGACCTGCTGAAGATCGCCGATGCGGGCCGCCGGGCGCCGTCGGGCGGAAACCGCCAGCCCCTCCAGTTCATCATCATCCGCGAACCGGCGACCCTCAAGGCGCTGGAACGCGTGCAGGCGGCCTTTGCCACGGCGTCGGCGGCCATCGGCATCGTGGCCGACCCGCAGGTATCGCGCTGGTGGCTGGAGGATGCCTCGGCCGCGGCCGAGAACATGCTGCTGGCCATCGCGGCGCTCGGGTACGCCTCGGTGTGGGTCGAGGGCACCCTCATCAAGGAAGAGGCGTTTGCCCGGGACCTGCTGGGCGTGCCGTCGTCGAAGCGGCTCATCATCCTGCTGCCCCTGGGCAAGGCGCCGCAGGACACGCCGCAGGCCGACAAGAAGCCGCTCGACGAGATCCTCTGGCGCGAGAAGTACGGCAGCAAGTAGTGCTATCTTGTCAACTTGGCGTGGACCCTTTGGGAGCCCGCGCGGTGGCCTGGGAAGGCCGCCGCGCACGGTGGTGACAAAGAAGCGGTAGGCGGTCCGGCAACCGGACAAGCGGCACGAGCCGGCCGGCAAGGAGGATTCCATGGAGATGAGGTCGACGACCATCCTGTCGGTGCGCCGAGGCGGGCGCGTCGCCTTGGGCGGCGACGGGCAGGTGACGATGGGCGAGACGATCGTCAAGGCCGACGCGAAGAAGATTCGCCGTCTGGGCGAGCAGGGGCAGGTCATCTGCGGGTTCGCGGGTGGCGCGGCCGACGCCTTCGCCCTGATGGAGCGGTTCGAGGCGAAACTCAAGGACTGCACCGGCAACATCCGCCGGGCCGCCGTCGAACTGGCCAAGGCCTGGCGGACTGACAGGGTGCTGCGGCGCCTGGAGAGCCTGCTGGTGGTCGTCGACGCCGAGGCCAGCCTCATCATCTCGGGGTCCGGCGACGTTATCGAGCCGGCCGACGGTCTCGTCGGCATCGGCTCGGGCGGGCCGTACGCCCGCAGCGCGGCCGCGGCCTTGCTGAAACACACCGACCTGGCTGCCGAGGAGATCGTGCGCGAGGCCCTGACCATTGCGGCGGGCATCTGCATCTACACGAACGACCGTGTCGCCGTGGAGGTACTCGAGCCATGAAGGCCCTGACACCGCGCGAGATCGTCCAGCAACTCGACCGGTACATCATCGGCCAGGCCGAGGCGAAGCGGGCCATCGCCATTGCCATGCGCGGCCGGTGGCGCCGCCGCGAACTGCCGGCCGACCTGCGCGAAGAGGTCGCCCCGAAGAACATCATCATGATCGGGCCGACGGGCGTCGGCAAGACCGAGATCGCTCGCCGCATGGCAGCCCTGGTGGGGGCGCCGTTCATCAAGGTCGAGGCCACCAAGTACACCGAGGTCGGGTACGTCGGCCGCGACGTCGAGTCGATTATCCGCGACCTCACGGAACTGGCCCTGGGCATGGTCCGGAAGGAGGCGGCCGAGGCGGTCCGGCCGCAGGCCGAGAAGGCGGCCGAGGAACGCCTGCTCGACGTCCTGTTGCCGTCGAGCCGGTGGGCCACCGCGGCCAAGGAACTGCCGGAGGCCGACGCCGAGGACCGCGAGCGGCAACGCCAGGCCAGCCGCGAGAAACTCCGCAAGAAACTCGCGGCCGGCCTCTTCGAGGACCGCGAGGTGGAGGTCGAGGTCGAGGAGAAGGTCGACCTGGGCCGCATCGGCGGTCCGCAGCAGGAGGAGATGATCGGCCTCCAGACGATGTTCGAGCGGTTCATGCCGCCGCGCACCAAGGCCCGTCGCGTGACGGTGCGGGAGGCCCGCGACATCCTCATCGCCCAGGAGGCCGACCGCCTGGTCGACCAGGCCCAGGTGACGGCCGAGGCGCTCGACCGCGTGCAGAACCTGGGCGTCGTCTTCGTCGACGAGTTGGACAAGGTCACGGGGTCCGACTCGAAGTTCGGCCCCGACGTCAGCCGCCAGGGCGTGCAGCGCGACCTGCTGCCCATCGTCGAGGGGTGCACGGTGGGCACGCGGTATGGGCTGGTCCGGACCGACCACATCCTTTTCATCGGGGCGGGGGCGTTCTCGCAGGCGAAGCCGTCGGACCTCATGCCCGAGTTCCAGGGGCGGTTCCCGATACGGGTGGAACTGAAGGACCTGACGGCGGCCGAGTTTGTCCGCATTCTGACGGAGCCTGAGAACGCCCTCGTCAAACAGCACCAAGCCATGCTCCGGACCGAGGGCGTCGAGATCGACTTCGCCGACGACGGGGTCCACGAGATCGCCGAGATCGCCTACCGCGTCAACCAGGGGATGCAGAATATCGGCGCGCGGCGGCTGTACACCGTCATGGAGAAGGTGCTGGAGGACACGAGTTTCGACGCGCCCGACCTGCCGCCCGACCGCCGCCACGTCCGCATCGACAGGGACTACGTCCGCGAGAAGCTGCGCGACGTGATTGAGGACGAAGACCTGGCCAAGTACATCCTGTGACGGCAGGCGTGCGGCGTGGTCAGGTCTTGATGGTGCCCAGCAGTTCGGCCCACTGGGGGTCGCGGCGGAGGTTGGCGAGGTCCTCGTCGCCCTGCATGTGGTCGAACTCGCGGTATCCCAGGGCGATGGCACGCCGGAGGGTGTCGAAGCCGCGCTTGACCTGCCCCAGCAACGCGTGCGAGCAGGCGAGGTTGTAGAACGCGACAGGGTCGCGCGGCCGCAGGGCCACCAGCCGCTGGTCAATCAATAGGGCGTCGCGGTGCCGGCGAACCTGGGTGTACAGGTACCCCAGGTGGGTCAGGATGTCGGGGCTTTCGCCGACGTGGGCCAGGAGGTCTTCGAGGAGGCGGATGTCGTAGGCTTCCTGGCTGTCGCGAAATCGCGCCAGGACCTGCTCGGGAAGTGGCCGCGCGAGCCACGACGTCAGGTCCCAGTGCCCCCAGTTGACGGCTGCGTGCTCGACCCAGGGCATGGCGGATACTCCTCGTACCTTCTAGGTTATTATACCCAATTTGGCGCAAAATGCGAGCGTCGAGATCGACAAAAATCGCGGCGGCGTTGTGTTGCCGTCCTGACGGCGTATAATGGTCGCCCAGGCGGGGCGGGTGCGCCAAGATTTTCTGGCATGCATCCCACTCTGGGGTGGCATGCCCACGCCGCTGTTTGCGTGGGCATGTGCTCGTAGGCCGGGGAGCATGCCCAGGCAACGGCGGCTTGGGCATGCCACCCATGCCAGAAAGTTCTGGCGCACCCGGCGGGGGCGTGCACGGAAAGGGCCGGCCGATGAGCGACCTCGAAGCCAGGCTGCTGGAGGCGATTCGCGGCATCGCCGCTATCGACTGCCACAGCCACGTGGCGGCCGATTCGCCCCACGCCCGGACGCTGGCCGACCTGCTGGGGTACCACTATTACACGGAATTGGCCCATTCGGCCGGCATGCCGGCCGAGGCCGTCGACCCCCGCCTGGGCGACGTCGACCGCATTACCGAGATGGTCTCGCGCCTCGAGACCTTCGACAACACCGTCCAGTACAGTTGGCTCATGGAGGCGGCGCGGGAACTCTTCGCCTTCCGGGCCGAGCGGCTGACGGCCGCCAACTGGGCCGAACTGGGGCAGGTCGTCGCCGAATCGGCCCGGCAGGAGGGCCGGTACCGCGCCGTCCTGGCCAAGGCCAACATCGAGAAGGTCTTTCTGACCAACCGCTTCGACGAGGACCTCTCGGGGGTGGACCGCGGCGTGTTCGTGCCGTGTCTGCGGACCGACGACCTGGTGTTCCGCCTGGCCGACGCCGACCTGCGCCGCCGCCTGGCCGCCAAGACCGGCGTCGACGTGACCTCGACCGACGACCTGCGCGACGCCGTCCGCTGGCTGATGCGGTACTTCTGCCAGTACGGGGCCGGGTCGGCGGCCATCAGCCTGCCGCCGGATCTTGAGCCGACCGCCCCGGACGAGCCCGCCGCCGCGAAGGCCCTCGCGCGGGCCCTGCGGGGCAAGGACCTGTCGGCCGACCAGACGCGGGCCCTGGCGACCCTCGCGTTCGACGTCGTCGCCCAGACCTGCGGCCAGTTCCACAAGCCGTTCCAGTTGATGATCGGCGTGGTGCGCGACGTGTACCCGGGGGGCGTCGAGGGCGGCCGCGACCTCCTGTCGAAACGCGGAAGCCTGATTCAGTACGCCGACCTCTTCCGGCGATACCCCCAGGTCGATTTCACCGTGTCGGTCCTCTCGCGGGAGTGGGCCCACGAACTGGCGACCTTCGCGTGGATTTTCCCGAACGTCAAGCCGTCGGGGCACTGGTGGTACCTGAACGTCCCGGTCCACATCGAGTACGAACTCCGCGCGAGGCTGATGGCGGTGCCGAAGGTGAAACTCATCGGATATTACAGCGACATGTACAAGGTGGAGTTCGGCCTGCCGAAGTTCAACATGTACCGCCGCGTCCTGGCCGGGGTGCTGGCCCGCGACTTCGTCGAGACCGGCCTTCTGACCGAGGGGCAGGCCGTCGAGACGGCCCGGCTGCTCCTGCGCGACAACCCCAAGCGGATCTTCGGCGTCTAGCCGATCCGCGGCGCAAATCGATTGTGCCCCGTGGCCGGTCGCCCTATAGTGTCGCCTTGGGGCCGTCAGGCGGAATCGCCGGCATGCCGATCCGAAAAGCCATCGACGACATCGTGGCCGAAATGCGAGGCGCCCTGGCCGACGTCTCGGCCGAGGGCCTGGAGCGCCTGACCGAGGCCATCCTTCAGGCCGACCGCGTGTACGTGGCCGGCGGCGGCCGGTCCGGCCTCATGGCACGGGCACTGGCCATGCGGCTCATGCACCTGGGCCGGGTCACCTACGTCGTGGGCGAGACGACCACCCCGGCCATTCAGAGCGGCGACCTGTTGCTGGCCTGCTCGGCCAGCGGCGAGACCCACGTGACGGTGCTGGTATCGCGCGTGGCCCGCGAGGCCGGCGCCCGAGTCTTTGCCATCACGGCCACGCCCGACTCGCCCATGGCCCGGCAGGCCGACGAAACCATCATCATTCCCGCCCCGTCGAAGCACGCGCAGGCCGACAGCGGCGCCTCGGCCCAGTACGGCGGATCGCTCTTCGAGCAGGCCCTGCTGGTGGTGCTCGACGCGGTCAGCGTTGAGATTGGGCGGCGGCTGGGCACGCCACCCCAGGAACTCGATTCACGCCACGCCAACCTCGAGTAGGGTCGGCCCGGCCGGTGGTTGACTTGCCGCGCCTTAGCGTCTAGACTCGGGCCCCATATGACCGACGCAACCTACGACCTGAGCGGTATCGCGACCGTCAACCTCGAGCACGCCGAAGCGCCGCCTCACGCGGCCGGGCGCCTCTGGTTGTGGCTGTTCAGGCTCGCCGGCCAGGTCCGCCGGCAGTACCTGAGCCGCGTCCGCCCGGGGTACGTGGCTAGCATGCGCGAGCAACGGCGCGGCACGTGCCGCGGCTGCGGGTCGTGTTGCGACCTGACGTTCCGGTGCCCCTTCCTTGTGAGCAACAGCCGGTGCAGCATCTACGACCGGCGGACGCGCACCTGCCGCGACTTTCCCATCGACTCGACCGACCTCAGGTTGACGCGGGTGCCCTGTGGCCACCACTTCGACACCGACGCGGAGGGAGCCGATCGTGCGGATTCCCCTGGCTAAATACGGGGTGCGCGAGGTGCTCCTGTTCGGCGGCGTCGCGCTGGTGGGCATCGTCGCTTCGGCCGTCTGGCTGTGGTACCTGGCGCCGGTCTTCGGCGTGGTTCTCGCCTTCGTTCTGTACTTCTTCCGCGACCCGACTCGCCGCACGCCCGACGCCCCCGGCATCCTGGTGGCGCCGGCCGACGGCCGCGTGGTCGAGGTCGGCCAGGTCGAGGAGACCGAGTTCCTCCGGACCCTCGCGCACAAGATCGCCATCTTCATGTCGCCGCTCGACGTGCACGTGAACCGCTCGCCGTGCGACGGCCGCGTCGAGGGCGTCGTCCATCGGCCGGGGCGTTACCACAATGCCGCCACGCCCGACGCGTCGGCCGTGAACGAGGCCAGCACGATGACGCTGGCCGACGTCGAGGGACGCACGCAGATTCTCGTCCGCCAGGTGGCGGGTGCCGTGGCCCGACGCATCGTCTGTGCCGCGGCCGTGGGCGACCGCCTGGAGCGCGGGGGCCGATACGGCATGATCAAGTTCGGCTCGCGGGCCGAGGTGTACGTGCCCGTGGCCAGCGGGTTCGAGGTGGCCGTCGGCCTGGGCCAGACGGTCCGGGCGGGCGAGACCGTTCTGGGGCGCTTCCGATGAGAATTCCTCGGGTCCTCATTCTGCCGTCGCTCTGCACGCTGGCCAACGCCCTGTGCGGTTTTGCGGCCATCACGCTGACCACCCGCGCCCTGCTGGCCACCGACGCCCTTCACAAGGTCGGGCCGACCGACGTCAAGTGGGCGGGGTACTTCGTCATTCTGGCGATGCTGTTCGACGCCCTCGACGGCCGGCTGGCGCGGTTTGCCCGGGCCACCAGCGACTTCGGCGGGCAACTCGACAGCGTGGCCGACGTGGTCAGTTTCGGCGTGGCCCCGGCCTTCCTGATGAACCGCGTCGTGGTCGAGAGCCTGCGGGGCGCCGTGCCGGCCGAGTTGGCCGACATCCTGCGCATCGCCTGGGTCTGCGCCGCGGTGTACCTGGGCTGCACGCTCATCCGGCTGGCGCGGTTCAACGTCGAGAACGTCCACGAAGAGGAGGCCCACCTGAGTTTCAAGGGCCTGCCGTCGCCGGCCGCGGCGGGGGCGCTCGTATCGCTCATCATCGTTCTGGCGGACCTCATGCAGGAGGGGGCCCACGACCTCGTGGCCGGCGCCATGCTCTGGGTCTTGCCGGTGGTGGCGGTTGTCTTGGGGCTGCTGATGGTGTCGAACATCCGGTACTCGCACCTGGTGAACCAGGTGCTCCGCCGCCGGCGCCCCATCAGCCACCTGGTCCTGATTCTGTTGGTGGTCGGTCTGACGGTGGTCCTGAAGGAGGTCATCCTGCCGGTCGCGTTCGGCGGCTACGCGCTCAGCGGCCCCGTGACGGAGATGTGGCGGCGGGCCGGTATCCGCCGGATGGCCAGACGCAACGAGTCGCCGCCCGACGACGAGACGGCCGGGACGGACCGCGATGTCACCTGACGGCAAGCGCGCGGCCGGTGCGTCCAATGGCCTTGACAGGTTCCTCCCACGGCCATACCATCCGCCGGGGCGCGAGTGGCGGCCCGCCGCGGTTTCCCGGACGGCTCGGACGGACGGTCGCATGCACGACAACGGTCACTCCAACTCGATCGCCGCATGGCTCGTGGTGTTGGCGGCCGCGGCCTTGGCGGCGTCGGCCGGGTGCATGCCACAGGTCCACGCCCGCCTGCTGGCCGACACGTCGCTGCCGGAGGGGAAGTTACTGGACGAGAAACACCAGTGGGCCTACGACGGCGAGCCCGTGACGTTTGAACTCGAAACCGACCCCGGCGGCGTCCACTTCGTCGTATTCGGCATTGACGGCAACGAGACCATCGTCAACTCCGGCGATGTCATCGGTCGGTATCGCTGGACTCACGTCTTCCGCGCCGGCAGCCAGCCCAAGGAGTACGAGGTTTACGCCCAGCCGTTTCTGCTGCGCGGTAAGTGCGACTGGATCTACGACCGGCCCAAGGACGCTTGGTTCTTCTATCCGAGCAGCGGCGAGAAACTGGACATCCCCTCGGGCAAGGAACGCCAGATGCGCGTCACCTGCTACCGCGTCGAGGTGCGGGTGCCCTTTGTGGCGCGAGGCGGGCCGCCCAAGCGCGTCGAGATGATGCTCCAGAAAGACACCGGCGACCCGACGCCCGTTCCGCGCCGCCAGAGCGACCGGCCCGAGGTACCAGGTTTCCTCGTCGTGGGGCCCGACGACAAGGCCGCCTGCGAGGTCGTCTATACGCCCAGGCACGACGAGGTCAGCCGCTCGGGAACCACCCGCGCCGAGGTCGTTGTCGAGCACGCCGACGGCTCGACCGAGCGCCTCGTGAGCGACATCCCCACGCCCTAGACAAGGACGCCGGATGAAGGCCCAATCGGTCAGGGGAACTCGCGACTTCTATCCCCAGGAGATGGCCTTCCGCAACTGGCTCTTCGAGCGGTGGCGGCGGGCCAGCCGCCGGGCGGGTTTCGTCGAGGTCGACGGGCCGGTGCTGGAGCCGCTCGAACTCTACACCGGCAAGAGCGGCCCCGAGATTGCCGAGCAACTCTACTGGCTCGAAGACAAGGGCGGCCGCCAACTCGCCCTCCGCCCGGAGTTCACCCCCACGCTCGCCCGCATGATTGCCGCACGTCAGGCCGCCCTGCCGACGCCCCTGCGCTGGTTCAACATCTCGCGCTGTTTCCGCTACGAGCGGGCCCAGAAGGGCCGCCTGCGCGAGTTCTTTCAGTGGAACGTCGATCTTCTGGGCATCGACGGCGAGGTCGCCGACGCCGAGTGCATCGCGCTGGCCGTCGACGCCCTGCGCGAAATCGGCCTCGGCCCCGACGACGTGGTCGTCCGCATCAACGACCGGCGGCTGCTCGGCTCGCTCGTGCGGCACCTGGGCATCGCCGAGGAGCGCGTGGCCGACGTCTTTGCCATTCTCGACAAACGCGACAAGGTGCCCCCCGAGACGCTTGCGGCGCTGCTGGCCGAGGCGGGACCCAGCGCCGTCCAGCGCCAGGGGCTCCAGCGGATTCTCTCGTGGCAGACGCTCGACGACATCGACGAGCAGGAACTCGCCACGCCCGACGTCGCCGAGGCCGTCGCGGCCCTCAAGCGTCTCTTCGGCATGCTCGCAGCTTACGGCATCGCCCCGTGGTGCCGCTTCGACATTGGCATCGTTCGCGGCCTGGCCTATTACACCGGTCCCGTCTGGGAGGTGCACGACCGCAAGGGCGAGTTCCGGGCCATCTTCGGCGGCGGGCGGTACGACCGCCTGCTCGGCCGTCTGGGCGGCAAGCCCATGCCGGCCGTCGGATTCGGATGCGGCGACGCCGTCCTGGGCCTGGTCCTTCAGGAGCGCGGCCTGGGGCCCGCCGGGGAGCCTGCCGCGCGCTATTACGTCGCCATGGCCGAGGGCGCCGACCTGAATGACGTGCTCGGCGTGGTCTGCCACCTGCGGCAGAAGGACCAGGCGACGCAGTTCGACCTCAAGGGCGGCAGCCTGAAACGCCAGATGAAGAAGGCCGCCGAGGCCGGCGCGCCGCTGGTCGTGATCGTCGGGGCCGGGTTCTCCCGAGACCGGCGGGTCACGCTTCGCGAGATGGCCTCCGGCGAGCAACGCGACGTCGCCCTGGAGGACCTGGTCCCATAGAACCTCGCCATGGCGAACCGGAAGGTCATCTACGAAGCCTGCTTCGAGGATTACCTTCGGGCGGCCGGCGTGCCGTACGTGGCGGTGGACGAGGCCAAGAAGGCCATCTTTGCGGGCGTCCGCCTGAAGAGTTTCGACTTCGTCGTCTACAGCCGGGCGGGGCCGAACCTGCTGGTCGACGTCAAAGGGAGGCGGTTTCCGTATCGAGGCGGCCGACGCTGGGAGAACTGGACCGCCCGCGACGACCTCGACAGCCTCGCCCGGTGGGAAGAGGTTTTCGGTTCCGGATTTGCAGCGCTGCTCGTGTTCTGCTATCATCTTACGGGGCCGCAGGAGGCGGCTCGGTTCGAGGCGGTGCATCGGTTTCGCGATGAATCGTTCGGCCTGGTGGGCGTCTATCGTGGTGTCTACGCTGGCGCCTGCCACACGCGAAGCCGGTCGTGGGACACGGTGTGCGTGCCGACGGCCGAGTTCCGCGACATGGTGAAGCCCGTGACGGCGTTCTTGTGACGGCAGGAAGGGGATCGCACTGGTGGAAGGCTCTCGCGTCTGGCCGCGCGTCGCGACGAAGGCTGTCGCCGCTGCCGCCGTGCTCGCACTGCTGGCGGTGGCCGCGATCCCGGCCACACGGCGCAGCCGACCGAAACCGGCGGTCGCCAGACCGGCCGCCCCATCGTATACCATTCCCAACACGGTGGCCGCCGGCATGTGCGTGGCGGTCCTCGCAATCGCCTGCAAACGTTCTCGGAAATCATGAAGCCAGGGGCGGTGCCGATGGCGCGCACCCAGAAAAGGGAGGATTCAATGGACGGCAAGAAAGTGGCAATCGGTGTGCTTGTCGTGCTGGCCGTGCTGTTGGGCGGGCTGGTGGCCAACGGGCTGCGACGCGAGAACGTGGCCTATGGGCAGGCGAGCGTCTTCTCGACGTACCTCGCCACGGCGGTCGAGATCCGCGAGGACTTCGCGAGCTTCGCCATCCTCGACACGAACACGCGCCGGCTCATCTTCTACGATCTGGCCCCGCCGAAGTACGAGTTGAGGCCGATGGGCGGCGTCGCGCTGACCAAGGATTTCCCTGCGCACAAGTAGCCCCCACCGCACCCGTTGGGTGGGGCCCTGTGGAGACACGCTCATGAAGGCCAAAGACCTGATCCTCGTTGCTCTCATCTGTGCCAACATCACGCTGGCTGCGGTGGCGGCGGCCGTCTACATCGGCCAGTCCGAGCCGGCCGCCATGGCGGGCACCTCGATGCGATATGGCGACTACCTTCTGGTGACCGGTTCGATTACCACCAGCCGCGAGGCGCTCCTCGTCATCGACGTCATGGCCAAGCGCGCCAACCTGTACGTGCCCGATGCCGGTGCGGGCAAGGAAGGCCCCGAGTTCAAACTCACCAGCAGCCGCAACCTCGCGGTCGACTTTGGCAGCGGCGCAGCCGTCAGGCCGACGAGGTAGGATGGCGACGTTGCCCTGGCTGCGGGTGTCGGCATGAAGTGGTCGGTTGAATCCTGCGCGCCGCGGGTGATGGCGGGCCAGCGCATCGGTCGCGACGAGGCCCTGGCCGTCCTGGCCGCGGCCCAGCGCGACCCGTGGCCCGTCTGGCTCGCCGCCGACGCGGTCCGCCGCCGGTTCCGCGGACGCACCGTCCACCTGTGCAGCATCGCGGGCGTCAAGATCGGACGTTGCGGCGAGGACTGCCGCTGGTGCGCCCAGAGCGCCCGCTGGAACACCGGCATCACGCCCCACCCCCTTCTGACCACCGACGAGATTCTGCGCGCCGCCGCCGAGGCCGAGGCCCAGGGGGCAGGGCACCTGGGTCTGGTGTCGAGCGGCGCCCGCCTCTCGGACGCCGAGTTCGACGCCGTGCTGGCCGCCGGGCGGGCCGTCCGCGACCGCACCGGCCTGGGCGTGTGCGCCAGCCTGGGCGCCGTGACCGTGGAACGAGGGCGCCGCCTGGTCGAGGCCGGGTTCAGCCGGTACAATCATAACCTGGAGACGTCGGCGCGGCACTTTCCGCATGTCTGCACCACCCACTCGTGGGAGGACCGTGCCGCCTCGGCCCGGGCGGTGGTCGAGGCCGGCCTGGAACTGTGCTGCGGCGGCCTGATGGGCATGGGCGAGACCGACGAGGACCGCGTCGACCTGGCCCTGGCCGTCCGCGACCTCGGGCCGACGGTCGTCCCGCTGAACTTTCTGCACCCCATGCCCGGCACGCCGCTGGCCCAGGCCGAACCGCTGCCGCCCGCGAAGATCCTGTCGATCGTCGCCATGTTCCGGCTCGTTTTGCCGCACACCATCATCAAACTCGCCGGCGGCCGAGAGAAGAACCTCCGCGACATGCAGTGCCTCATGTTCCTGGCGGGCGCCGACGCGTGCCTCATCGGCAACTACCTGACCACCGACGGACGGCCCGCCAAAGACGACCTGGCGATGATCCGCGACCTGGGCCTCGAACCCGCCGGGGCAGGGGCCCCTGTGGGGCGCAACCATGTCACCTGAGGCCATAGCCGTCACGGGGGTGGGCCTGGTCCTGCCTCACGGGGCGGGGGTCGACGCGGCCGACGGCGTGTTCGAGGGCCGAAGCGCGGTCGCGTACCTCGACGACTTTCCCGACGTGCCCGGCGCCACCGGCGCCCGCGCCCACGGGTTCGTCGCGCCGCGGGGCACGGGCCATCTCGACCGGGCCGTGCAGTTTGCCGTGGCCGCGGCCGACGAGGCGTGGACGCGGTCGGGCATCGCCGCGGCCCCGCCGCCGTCCGACCGCGTGGCCGTCATCCTGAGCCTGAGCAAGGGCGCCGTGTTCGCGCTCTGGGAGCGCGCCCGGCAGGGCGTCGCCGCCGACGGGTCGGTGCTGGACGCCACGCCCGACGTGGCGGCTCGCGTCGTCGCGGCACGGCTGGGCCTGACGGGGCCGATGGGCGCCCCGGTCACGGCCTGCGCATCGGGCGGGCACGCGCTGGTCTGGGGCGCGAGGCTCATCCGACGCGGGGTGGTCGACGTCGCCATCGTGGGCGCCGCCGAGGCGTCGCTGTGCCCGGCCATCGTCGGCTCGTACCGGCGCATGGGCGTCCTGGCGGCCGCGCAAGGCGACCCCGCCACGTCCGTGCGGCCGTTCTCGGCGTCGCGTCGCGGCTTCGCGGTGGGCGAAGGGGCCGGCGTCCTCGTTCTGGAGTCGACCGTATCGGCCCAGGGCCGCGCCGCGCCCACGCTGGCCCTTCTCGGCGGTTGGGCCACGGGATGCCAGACCTCGGGCCTGACCGAGATGGAACCCGATGGGGCCACGCTCGCCCGCCTCATTCGCCAGGCGCTCGAGCGTGCCGGGACGCCGGCCGAGGCTGTCGATTACGTCCACGCCCACGGCACGGCCACCCTCACCAACGACCTCGCCGAAGCCCGGGCGGTCCGGGCGGGCCTGGGACGGGCCGCCGGGCGGGTGAGCGTGTCGTCGACCAAGGGGTCGCACGGTCACCTGCTGGGGGCGACGACGGCCGTCGAACTGGTTCTGACGGTGCTGGCCATCCAGCGCGGGATGGTCCCGCCGACGGCCAACCTGACGGACCCCGATCCGAGGATAGGTCTGAACTGCACGCCCCTGCGGCCGCAGCGCCGGGCCATCGGGTGCGCCCTGAAGACGGCCAGCGGGTTCGGCGGCCAGATGCTCGCCGTCGTGCTGGCCGCGCCGTAAGCGCGGCCGGGCTACTTGATCTCGGGGCGGTGCATCTGCTGGAGTTGTTCGGGCAGGTTGTCGTAGGTCAGGTCTTTCCGGAGGCTCTCCATCTGGTCGGCGGCCTCGGCGGCCTCGTTGTGGAAGCGCTTGTAGATATTGAGCAGCATGGTCGGCGCCTGTTCCTTCTCGAACCGGATCGTGTGATCGTACCATTCGCGCTGGGCCCAGACCCAGGCGCCGGCGGCATCGGCCAATTGGCGGCAACCGGCGTCGTAGGCCCGGCGGGCCTCGGCGTCGCGTCCGGCCTGGCGGGCCTCGACACTGGCTGCGAAGGCGTCGTAGGCCCCCTGCGTCAGTTCCTGGGCGTAAAAGGTGAGGCTGTGGCAGGCCTGGCTGAACGTGGCGGCCTTCCCCAGGCTGTGCTGGAGCGTGCCGTACTGGTCGTCGGCCCGGCGTGCCGCGTCGAACCACTCGTAGGCAATGAGGAAGGCGCTGCGTCCCTCGTCCTCGCGGACGCGGCGTCGGAAATAGGCGGCCTCCTGCGACCGGCCGAGTTTGTGGCTGTAGATGTGGCCCATCTGGGCCATGATGTCGGCGCTGTGCGGGTTCAGCCGGTAGCCCTCATGCAGAAACTCGACCGCCCGGCGAATCCACTGGTACTTCCGCTCCAGCGATTGCCACTGGGCGCTGATGTTGTAAGCCATGTTCCAGGCGTGGATCGTCCACATCTGCGGGTAATCGCTCTGGAGGGCGGCGATCTTGGTGTACCGGTCCATGAGGTCGAAGTGGACCTTGCGGTGTTTCTCCTCCTCGACGTTGATCCACAGCCACACGACGTACGGCCCGCGGAATCCGCCGAGGATGAGCGTCACGGCCTGCATCGGCAGATCGCCCAGTTCCAGGGCAGGGCGCCCGGGCACCAGGCGGACCGACGCACCCGACACCGTCGCAAAGCCGAACTGTGACGCCAGGGCCAGACGCCGGCCGGGAAGTTCGTGCCCGCCCAGCAGCGCCTGCCGCCGAGGCTCCACCACGTATCGGCGCAGCGGGTGCACCACCACCGCCAACGCCACGACGATGGCCAGCCCCATCAGGAGCGTGCCTCGCCAGCCGGCTCGTTGGGTGGAATCGATACGGCTCACGCCGCCACCTCCCGGCTTCGCAACAGGTACGCACCCGCCGCCACCAGCAACACCAGGACCAGCGCGGCGGCTCCGAGCGACGACGCCAGGTCGGCCAGCGGCACGACTTCGCCCATGGTCACGCGCTCGCCCGGCAGGAAGACCGTCAGGTTGGGCACCGGCAGGAGCAGGTGCTGAGCGACCCAGTCCCAGCCGCCTCGCCCCGAGATCGACTCGACCCACCTGGCCACGTAAAATGCGGCCTGGCCCAGAACGGTGGAGCGCAGGACGAACTCGCGCGACACGCCCAGGACGAAGAACGCGATGGTTCCGAGGATGCCCACGAACCACGTCAGCCTGGCACTGAGCGCGACGCCGGCGGCCGCCAGAACGGTCCCGAACAGCCACACGCCGAAGACGGCCTTCGCCAGGTGGAGGGCAAACGGGCCGCCGCCCAGGCGCAGGCGGACGCTATCGCGCACCAGGCCCATGTAATCGTCGCGGGTCAGGCACTCCAGGCGCATCTGGAGGGGCCCGCCGTGCCAGAAATCGCGGTCCAGGTGCAGCAACGTGCTGTGATGGGGCTCGGGCGTGAAGCGGAACCGCTCTTCGCGGCCGGTCTCGGGGTTCACGAAAACGGCCTCGGCGGCCGGTTGGATCGTGGCGGGGCCCCACGCGTCGAGCGAGAAGCCGATCTCGACCGCTGTGTCGCCGGAACCCAGGACGGCGCCGGGCACGTCGTCGAACCGGAAGACGGCGACCTGGCGCGGCAACTCGGGCCGCCCGACCAGGTAGGCCTTGCGGCCTTGGGTGGCGGGGTCGGTGGTGGGCGCAGCTTTGAGGTGGAATTCCTGGCCCGCCGGGCCCAGCACGCGCACGGCTCCCGGCCGCGCGCCCACCAGGTAGCCCGCCGGCACCGCCACCACGTCGATGGTGATGGGCCCCTCGGGGGGGATGTTCAGGACGTTCTTGACGGGCGGCGCGTCCCATGCGGCCACGGGCACGTCGATGCCGCCGGCGGGCGACAGGATCGCCATGGCGTCCGAGATGGGCATCCCCGGCTTGGCGTCGGCCCCCGCGGTCTTGCCGGTCGAGGCGCCCCGGTGATCCACGAGGACCCTGACCTCGCAGGGCTTGTCGGCGGCATCGGGCGGCGGCCGCACGTCCAGGGCGATGCGCAACAGGCCCTGGCCCGAGGCCACCCACTCGCGCACGGGGGTCTCGGCCAGGTCCCACCGCAGCCGCATGCCCGTCTCGCCGAGAATCCAGGTGACGTCGGGGTCCGGCGTCATGTCGGGCGGGAAATGAATCTGCACCTCCGGCCCGGCGTCGACCGTCCGGTACCGGTACGTCATGAGCGGGCCGTCGCTCGCGGCGGCCTCGAGCGCGTTGAGATCGGCCGGGTGCGTGGCACGCGGCCGCGCCTCGCCCAGACGCTGGGCCGCCAGCGACCGGATGCCGCCGGCGCGCACCACAATGTGGACGTAGGCCCCGGCTCCCACCAAGGCCAGCATCACGAGGACCACCAGCGACATGCCCACGGTCTTGCCGGCCACGATCTCCCAGCGGCTGACCGGTTTTGTGACGACGCTGTACGAGACCTTCTCCTCCATCTCGGCCGGGATGGAGTACGTGGCGAAGAAGATGCCCAGGACGACCGCCACCACCGTCATGACCAGCAGGCTGGTGCTGACGGCGGCGGGGATCGACTCGAATACCGGGTCGAACCGCGTCGAGAACAGGTCGGCGACGACCAGCACGCACACGGCCACCGGCGCGAGAAGCCACAGCCGCATCCGCATCGCCTGGCGCAGCGTGACCAGGGCCACCGCCCAGACGCGACGCCACGGACGCCAACGGCGGCGGCCGTACCCAGACGCGCGGCTGTGGTCGGTGGGGTTAGTCATGATCTTCGGGCGGGTCGCTGGGCCAGGGACGCTCGGCGCGGTCGCCGGGGCCGGAAGCGGTCGGCGCCGCCGGGCCGGTTCGGATCACCCGCAGGAACAGGTCCTCGAGCGTGGTTGTCGGGTTCTCGGCCGAGAGAACCTTGGCGCCGGTGCCGCGGACGGCGGCCAGAATGGTCTCGCGGGCCTCGTCGTCGACGCCGCTGGCCTGGACCTGGAACACGTCGCGCATGAGCAACAGGTCGCGGACGCGGCCGAGTTCCCTCAACTCGCCGCGCGCCAGAATGCCGATGCGGTCGCAGACGTCGCGGACGTCGGCCAGAAGGTGCGACGACAGGAGGATCGTCTTGCCCTCGTCGCGGAGGCGGATGATAACGTCCTTCATCTCGCGGGTGCCGATGGGGTCGAGGCCCGTCGTGGGCTCGTCCAGCAGGAGGAGTTCGGGGTCGTTGACCAGGGCCTGGGCCAGGCCGATGCGGCGGCTCATGCCCTTGGAGTACTCGCGGAGCTGGCGGGCACGGGCCCGGCGGTCGAGGCCCACCATGTCGAGCAGTTGGTCCGTGCGGCGGCGGCGCTGCCGGCGGTCCAGACCGAACAGCCGGCCGTAGAAGTCGATGGTCTCCTCGCCCGTCAGAAACCGGTGCAGGTACGATTCCTCAGGCAGGTACCCGAGCCGCTGGTTGGCGGCCGGCGTTCCCGGCGGCAGGCCCAGGACGCGGGCCCGCCCGGCGGTGGGAAAGATGAGGCCGAGCAGCAACTTGATGGTGGTGCTCTTGCCGGAGCCGTTGGGCCCCAGGAGGCCGAAGATTTCGCCCCGATCCAGGCTCAGGTTGAGCCCGACCAGGGCGTGCACCTTCTGCCGGCCCCAGAAGTCTTTGTAGACCTTCGTCAGACCCTCAGTGAGCACGGGCTGAGGCTGGACCATTCGTGCCTCGCAGACGCGTCCCCCACCTGCCCCGCAACGCCCATCACCGGGGCAGGGGGCTACCGATCGGCACGCTTCTTCCGGATCGTTTGTCGCTGCGACTTCCGCAACTGCCGTCGCTTCCGCTCGCTGGGCTTCTCGAAGTAACTGTTCCGCTTGATCTCTTTAGTGAGACCTTCCTTCTCGCACAACTTCTTGAACCGCTTGAGCATCTGCTCGACGGACTCGTTTCCTCTCGACCGAATCTTCAGCATATAACCTCGACCGCTCCTTTCTTGCCACACGCGTCTTCACCATCATCCGACCGAGACGTGACTATACGCCCAACGCCCGGTGGAAGCAAGCCCTTTTGTCGCCGCTCGATTCCCGTTGGGCCTTGTCGGAGCCGCGACCGTCAGGGAGCGGTGCCGCAAAAAGGCGGCGCGACCAAGCCGCTTCCGGAAACTCGCGGCTCGGCTGTAACGGTCGCAGTCCGTTTCGCAAGAACACCGCGGCAGCATGGCAGGCCCGCCGCGTGCAAAGGCAACGGGTAGATAGAGTAGCGCCAATCGGCCCTGGCGCGGGCGCCACGGCCAACGTCCGATAATACATGTTATGTTGCGCCAGGCAGGCCTCGGGGCGGTCAGTGCGGGCGCAGGCGTGCGGCGATAAGACCAAGGGCTGGCGTGCGATGGCCGGGACGCGGCGAGTCGCGACGGCAAGTTTACTAGGAGTCGATGAGGTCCTCGTCGGAGATCTGGAGGACGTCGTCGCCGCCCGTGGGCTTGGGAGGCGGGGGCTTGGCGCCGGTCGTCGGCTTGATGCCGGCCAGGCGTTCGAGGCTCGCGAGGATGTCGCCGCCGCCTTTCTGCTTGGGGGGCGGCGCCGGGGCCTTGGGCTTGGGCGCAGGCCTGGCGGCCTTGGGGGCTGCGGCCGGCTTGGCTGGGGCGGCCGGTTTGGCAGCGCCCTGGCGGACACCGTTGATCTCGACGACGAACGTCAACGGTCCGACCTGGACTTCGTCGCCCGGTGCGAGCGTCTGCTCCTGGATCTTGGCGGCGTTGACCAGGGTGCCGTTGCCGCTGCCTTTGTCGCGGATGATGAGGCGGTTCTGGTCGTTGACGATCTCGCAGTGGTGGCGCGAGACGCGCGTCGAGGCGATAATAAGGTCGCTGTCTTCGGCCCGCCCGACGGTGAGCGTGCCGGTAGGAATCTCCACCTGTTTGCCCTGCGGATTGCCCTTAATGAGGTGGAGTCTGGCTTGCATGAGATCGGCCCTCCGAAAAATGCGAGTCGCTGTTCCGTGCCGGTACCGCGGCAACGTACCACAAGCCATAAGCTGAATCAACACAAAATCCGGGGTCCGCTGGGGGCCGATGCGGCGCTGGCGGGATGGCCGTTTCCGGGCGGGCCGCCGCCCGATTCGGGCGCGCCCGAGGCGGCTTCGAGGCCGTTAGGGCCCCGGAAGCCGCACCATCGGGCCTTTCCAAGACGGCCCGTCCGGCCTTGGGGGGCCGGTGAATGATTGAAGGCCGGGGGTTCTGCGTGCCGATGAGATGGACGGCAAACACCGTTGAGAGCGTCCTCCGGGTGGCTCTGCACGGTCGTCGGCCGCACCCGGCCGATGACGGAAGCGTGCCCGACGGTATGGTGTCGGAAAATCGCTCGGATTACGGCGGTGTCGCGCAACCCCCCTACAGCGCCCCTGTGGCGCATCCTCTACGCAAGGCCAGAGGCGACGCTCATAACATACTGTGAATAAATGACTTGCAATCGCTTCACTGAAAGACCTGGGCGCCGTTACGAGGGCCGTCCGGTTCCGTTTGACGGGCGAGGTTGCGTGCGTAGGCTGTAACCGGAGGGGCCGCTCCCCGGGTCACGGGGAGACTACCCCCCTCCCGAATCGTCAATAGAAGGAATGGGGGCATGGCGCAGGCCAAACGAGGTCTCCTGCCGATCGGCGTTCACCTGACCCAGGATGCGGTCTGGATGGCCCAACTCGAGCAGGACGGGGACGACGTGCGAGTCGTCTCGAAGGCCACGTGCTCGCTCACGAGCGACGCCGACACGCTCGCGCGGGTCGTGTCCGTCGACCATGGCCCGGCCGGCGACGCCGGGACGGACATCGCGGAACACGCCTACGCCAAGGGCCGGATGTTTGTTGCGCAGAAGATCGCCTCCGACGGGTTTTGCGGCAAGGACGGCGCCATCAGCCTGCCGCAGGACCAGTTGGTCATCAAGCACCTTCGGCTGCCCCCCATGAACCCGGAGGAACTCAACGCCGCCCTGCCCTACGAACTCCAGGGCAAACTGCCGTTCAACCCGCAGGAGGCGATCGTTCGGCACATCGTGGCCGGGTCGGTCTCCGAGAACAGCGAGACCAAGCAGGATGTCCTCGTCCTGGCCACGCCCAAGCACGTGGTGGAGAAACACGTGGCCGCCATGAGCCGCCTGGGACTGACCGTCACCGGCGTGGGCGTGGAGCCCTGCGCCATGTGCTACGCCTACGCCTTTGCCGCAAGCCGCGCCCAGCCGAGCCAGGCCGGCCCGGCGTGCGTCATGATCGTCTACCTGGGCGCCCAAACCACGTACGTGGCCATTTTGCGCGGCCAGGAGACGACGTTCGTCAAGGGCGTCGGCCATGGGACCGACCGATGGGTGGAAGCCGTGGCCAAGGTAAAGGGCATTTCGCTCGAGGAGGCGGTGGAGCTGACTTCCCTGTGGCGCACGACGCCGAGCCCCGCCACGTTCGAGGATGCCGTGGACACCTACAACCGGGTCCGCACGAGCCTGGAACACCTCGTGGACGAGATCGAATCGTGCATCCGGTATCACGCCTCGCTGGCGCGGGGCGCCGGTGTCGACCACGTGCACTTCGTCGGGCCGGGGGCCCGCGACCGCGCGCTGGTGCGCGTGGTGAGCGCGCGGCTGGCCATCCCCTGCGACGTGGGCGACCCGTTCGGGGTCGTCACGGGAACGCCCGACCCGGAGACGGCCGAACCCGAGATGGCGGTGGCCGTCGGGCTGAGCCTGTTCGGCGCCCGGTAAGCCGAGAAAGAGCACCACTATGCACGTCATCAATTTTTTGCCGGACGACTATGCCGCACGCCGCGGTTTGCGGCGGGCCAACTGGACGTGCATGGCGATCGCCGGCGCAGGCGTGCTGCTCCTGGGCGCCGTGGTCGCCTTGGTCTTCATCCATGGCATGAGCCTGGCCGCCACGCGGGCCATCATGGAAGGCCAATACAAGGAGGCGAGCCGCCAGATTGACGACCTCGAACAACTCGAACAGCACAAGACCGGCCTGCTTCACAAGGTCGAGTTGAGCACGGCCCTGCTGGAGCGCGTGCCGCGAAGCCACGTCCTGGCCCGGCTGACGAACTACCTGCCGGCCAACACCAGTCTGACAAGCATGACCATGTTGGTCGAGCAGGTGGCCTCGCAGGCGAAGGGACCCGCCGCGAGCAAGCCGGGGCAGGCAACGGACAGTCCGGCTGGCAACGCCGCCGACCCGGCCGCGACCGTCATCATGTCGCGGGTGCGGTTTCGCATCGACGGCCTGGCCAAGACCGACATGGAGGTGGCCGACTTCATGAAACGTCTCGGGGCCGACCCGCTGTTCGAAGACATCGATCTGCAATTCTCCGAGGAGTTCCCCTACCAGGAAGGCGTGACGATGCGGCGGTTCCAGATGTCCTTGCTGCTGAGTCGCGATGCCGAGAAGGTACTCGAAACCCTGACGGCCGATGCCGTGACCGCGCCCGGTCCGGCCGTGGCCCCCGCGAAAGGTGCACTATGAAGGCCTCGGTTCGCATCATCGTAACGGTGTTGGGCATGGCGGTCGTGGCCGCCGCGGTGAGTTTCCTCGTCGTTCTGCCGCTGGTTCGCCGAGGAATGGCTGACCAGGTGGCGACCGAGCAACGCCGGGCCCAACTGCTGAAACTGGAGCGTGTGGCGGCCCGGATCAACAACCTCAAGGAAGAGATCCGCCGCCTGGAGGGTGCCCTGGCCTTCTTCGAGGACCGCCTGCCCGAGGAAAAGGAAATCGACGTCATCCTGCGCGAAGTCTGGCTTATCGCGGAATCGAAGTCGCTGACGCCGCGAAGCATCCGGACCGGCAAGCCCGAGACCATGCCGCGCTACAACTTGCAGCCCATCACGCTGTCGCTCGAGGGGCCGTTCACGAGTTTCTATGAGTTCCTGCTGGGCCTGGAGCGCCTGCCGCGCATCACCAAGGTGCGGCAGATGCAGGTGGCTAAGTCGCCGCTCACCGAGGGGGTCGTCCAGGTCGATCTCCTAATGGACATCTATTTCGAGAAATAGCCATGGCCAAGTTACCTGAATCGACGGTCGACCTGGTGCGCGTCTCGGACAACGGTCTGGAGACCGGCTTGCCCGGCGAGACGAGCAAGGGCGGTTTCGGAGACAAGAAGAAGGTCCTGATCCTGGGCGCCCTGCTCGTGGCCGGCGCCGGCGTGGCGGCGTACCAGTTCCTGGGCGGGGGCGGGCCGAAGATGGCGGAGGCCGTTTCGATGGAGGCAGCCGACCCCAACTCCGACCCCGACACCGGCGGCGTGGCGGTCGACGCGACGGCCGTGCAGTCGGTCCTCGAGCGTCTCGAGGCCGGCTCCGAGACGGGGACGCAAGACGGCCTCTCGGTGGACCGCGTCGAGCAGATCGTCCGGACGTTCGACACGTACGTGCAGGCCCGGCAGGTGCCGCTCGGCGATCTCCGCGTCAACCCGTTCGCGGTCGCACAGACGACCCACGAGGAGAAGGAACAGGCCAAGGCCCAGCGCGACGAGCAGGCCGAGGTCGAGGTCCGCCAACGCGAGAGGCGCGAGGCCGCCGGCCGACTCAAGGTCGGGTCGGTCATGATCGTCGGCAACCAGCCCATGGCCATCGTGAGCGGCAAACTGTGCCGGGTGGGCGATACCATTCAAGGGTTCCGTGTCGAGGCGATTCAGGCCGACCGCGTGACCGTGTCGTTCGACGACGAGACCGTGGACTTGCGGCTCAGACCACACGCCGCTGGGCAGTGACGTTGAGGGCAGACCATGACTGACGATGAGGGGCTGACGTCCGACTCGATGGTGGCGGTCGCGGAACCTGATCCGCCACCGGCCGCCCCGCCGATTCCGCCCGACGAGACGCCCCGACCGCGGCTCCGGATGGGCGACCAACTGGTCGAACTGGGCGTTCTGACGCGCTCGCAGTTGGAAGAGTGCCTGGCGCTTCAGAAATCGAGCCCCAGCGAGCGGCTGGGCCAGATCCTCGTCCGCAAGGGATACGCCAGGGAAGACGACGTCATGGCGTGCCTGGCGGAGGAGTACGGCCTGGACTTCGTCCACGTGAGCCAACTCGAGATTCCCACCCAGGTGCGGAATCTGCTGCCGCCGGACTTCTGTCACCACCACAAGGTCCTCGTCATCGACGCCGACCAGGATAACGACACCGTGACCGTCGCCACGGCGGACCCGGCCAACGTCTTCCTGCTCGACGAGGTCCGGCGTCGTCTGAGCAGCCGCGTGCGACTGGCGGTGGCCACGGCGTCGGAGATCGCCAAGACCATCGACGACCTGCTGGGCAGCGCCGAGGAGTTTCACCTCGACGACCTGATCCGCGACATCGCCGACGACGCCGTCGAGGTGGTGACCAATGACGAGGAGGACGTGGCCGACCTGGCGAGGGTGGCGGGCGAATCGCCCGTCGTCCGGCTCGCCAATTACCTCATCTGCAACGCCGTCATGGAAGGCGCCAGCGACATCCACATCGAACCGGGCGAGAAGAAGATGCGTGTCCGGTACCGGATCGACGGCGTCCTGTTCGAGGTCATGTCGCCCCCTCAGACGATGCACCCGGCCCTGGTGTCGCGCCTGAAGATCATGTCGAACCTCGACATCTCGGAACGCCGCCTGCCCCAGGACGGGCGCATCCGGGCCATCATCCGGAACCGGTACGTCGACTTCCGCGTCAACACGCTGCCCACCACGCAGGGCGAGAAGACCGTCATCCGCATTCTCGACAACCGATCGATTCTGATCGGGCTGGAGCGGCTCGGCTTCGAGCCGGACCACCTGGCCATGTTCCGGGACCAGATCTCTCGCCCGCACGGCGTCATCCTGGTGACCGGGCCCACGGGCTCGGGCAAGACCACCACGCTTTACTCGGCCCTGATGACGATGAACGGGAGCGAGATGAACATCTCGACGACCGAGGACCCGGTCGAGTACTCCCTGAGTTTCGCCAACCAGGTGCAGATCAACGAGCGAATCGGCTTCACGTTCGCCAGCGCCCTGAGGGCCCTGCTCCGCCAGGACCCCGACGTCATCATGGTCGGCGAAATCCGCGACGAGGAGACCGCCCGCATCTCCGTCCAGGCCGCCCTGACCGGTCACCTCGTGCTCTCGACGCTGCACACGAACGACGCCCCGTCGAGCATCACGCGGCTCATCAACATCGGCGTCGAGCCCTACCTCATCAGCGCGTCGGTCAACGGCGTGCTGGCCCAGCGGCTCGTCCGTCGCATCTGCGAACGCTGCAAGGAGGAGTACACACCCAGCGACGAGGTCAAGCGGGCGCTGGAGAAGGCCCGGATCACCGTCGACAGGCTTTACCGCGGCGCCGGCTGCGACCGCTGCCGCAACACCGGCTACAGCGGACGAAACGGCATCTACGAGATGATGGTCCTCGACGACGGGTTCCGCGACCTGGTGGCCACGCGCCCCAGCGTGACCGAACTGCGCCGCTACGCCCAGGAGCGCGGCATGGTGAGCCTGCGGGACGACGGCCTGCGGAAACTGAGGCGAGGCGTCACCACCATCGAGGAGGTGCTGCGCGCCACCGAAGACGCCGTTTTGGCCGAGACAAAGGGAAAAACAGAATGAGCCGCATCTGGAAACTTCTGGAACAGGCCGTCGCCAACGGCGCCAGCGACTTGCACATCATCGCGGGCCTGCAGCCGCTCCAGCGCATTCACACCGTGCTCGACGGCATGGCCGGCGAATCGCCCTTGACGGACGAGGAGGCCGAGGCCGCCGTCCGGGACATCCTCGAGGACGAGCAGTACAAGGTGTTTCTGGAGCGGAGGGACCTCGACTTTTCGGCCGCCCTGCCCTCCGGGTCGCGGTTCCGGGTCAATGCGCACTTTCAGCGCGGCACGCCGGCGCTGGCGTTTCGCGCCATTCCGCCCAAGGTGCCGGAACTGAAATCGCTCAACCTGCCGGACGTCGCCATCGACTTTGCCAACCTGCCCCAGGGTCTCGTCCTCGTGACCGGAGAGACCGGCAGCGGCAAGTCGACCTCCCTGGCCTCCATGATCGATTACATCAATCATCGCTACGCCTTCCACGTCATTACGCTCGAGGACCCCATCGAGTATTACATCGAGTCTGACAAGTGCGCCATCGAGCAGCGGGAGGTGGGCACGGACGTGACGGGGTTCCACACGGGCCTGCGGCACGTGCTGCGGCAGGACCCCGACGTCATTCTGATTGGCGAAATGCGCGACCTGGAGACCATCTCGACCGCCCTGACGGCCGCCGAGACCGGCCACCTCGTCCTCTCGACCCTGCACACGAACGACGCCTCGGCCACCGTCGAGCGTATTATCGATATGTTTCCGGGCGCGCAGCAGAACCAGGTCCGCTCCATGCTGGCCAACACCCTCAAGGGCGTCATCTGCCAGCGGCTCCTGCCGCGCATCGACCAGCCCGGCATGGTGCCCGTGACCGAGGTGCTCGTCATGACGCCCGCCGTCCGCAACTGCATCCGCGAGAGCCGGGTCTTCGAGATTCCGAATATCATTGAAACGAACCGCGCCGCGGGCATGCACCTGTTTGACGAGTCGCTGAAGCGGCTCTTCTTCAGCGGCACTATCAGCCGCGACGAGGCCCTGTCGAACGCGCGGGGGCCCACGGAACTGGCCCGCGCCCTGTCGGCCTAGGTGAACGATGCCAACGTATCGCTATCAGATGAAACGCGTCGACGGGCAGGTGGTCGTCGGCACCCTGAAGGCCGACAGCCAGATCCTGGCCACGCAGCAGGTCCGCGAACTCGGCGGCATCCTGCTCGACCTCGCCCGGATCGGCGGCGACGGCGACGCCGCCTCGAAGTCCGGCGGCCTGGGCCTCATCAACCGCATCGGCGCCAAGGACCTCCTGGCGTTCACCAGCCAACTGGGCGTCATGTCGAAGGCCGGCATCGGCCTGACCAGCTCCCTGGAGAGTATCGGCGAGCAGATCACCAACCCCCGCATGGCCGGCGTCGTGCGCACGCTCAAGCGCGACGTCGAAGCCGGCCGGCAGTTCTCCGAGGCCCTCCAGCGGTTCCCTAAAATCTTCTCGGTTCTGTACGTCAACATGGTGCGGGCCAGCGAACTGTCCGGGTCGTTCGGCCACATGCTCGGCCGCATCAACGACTACCTGACCCAGCAGGCCGAGACCCGGCGCCAGGTTACGGGGGCCATGATCTACCCCCTCATCATCGTCATCATGGCCATTACGACGACCGTCTTCATGCTGACGTTCGTCCTGCCGCAGTTCGTAGTCCTTTTTGAGGGGAAGGAAGATATCCTGCCCCTGCCGACGAAGATCCTCATGGCCATGAGCGCGTCGCTGCGCGGATACTGGTACCTCTACATTGTCGTTGGAGGTTCCGTCGGGGGGGGCTTGGGCTATTTCATCCGCACGCCGTCCGGCCGCCAGTCGTGGGACATGGCCAAACTCCGGATCCCCATTCTCCAGAAACTCTGCCACGCCCTGTACCTGTCGCGAGGCCTCAGGACGATGGGCGAACTCGTCAACGCCGGCGTGCCCATGCTCGACACCATTGCCATCACCGCCGAGGTCTCGGGCAACGTCCACTACGCCAGGGTCTGGCACCGCGTCCACGCGGCCGTCCGCAAGGGGCAGCGCCTGGCCCCGACGCTCGCCAACAGTCCTTTCATCCCGAGCAGCGTCTCGCAAATGATCTCGGCCGGCGAGGAAACCGGCACCCTCGCCGACATCCTCAAGGACGTCAGCGAGTTCTACGACGGCCAATTGAAGGCGACCATCAAGGCCGTCACGAGCGCCATCGAGCCGCTGATGATCGTCCTGATGGGCGGCATCGTCGGGTTTATCGCGGCGTCGATCCTGCTGCCCATCTTCAAGATGTCTCAGTTGGTGAAATAACCATGAAAACCGTTCACGCGATTTCGGGCCGGCCGCACGCCGCACCCGCGTTCACCCTGGTCGAGGTGTTGATCTGCGCCTTGCTGCTCGTCCTGGGGTTCATCGCCCTGGTGGCCGCCTTCGGGCACGACACGGTCATCACGCAGCGCGGCGAAGAGGTGGCGCTGGGCACGTTCCTCGCCGACGAGGTTCAGACCCAGGCGTACCAGATGACGCTGGCCAACGTGATCGCCCTCGACGGGATTACCTACAACCCCGCGATGCTCAGCACCGGGGCCACCGGCGACTACAACCAGTGGTCGCAGCACATCTCGGTGACGCCGGTCTCGGCGACCGACCTCAACGCCCAGGTGGCCCCCGGCGGCGCCCAGGCGGCCCGGATGACCGTCGAGGTCCGTCTTCGCGGCAAACCCGTGGTGACGCAGACGTATTACGCCTTCGACATGCAAGGCGTGCCGTTTACCGATAGCGGAGGTTAGAGCAGTTCACGTTTGGATGTAGCGTGTGCCGATAAGAGTAGGCATGGAAACCTACTCGATAGATCTGCGGGAGCGTGTGGTGCGGGCGTGCGATGAGAGCGTGCACACGCACGAGGCGATCGCCGCGACGTTCGGTG
>DATKZB010000220.1:0-9913 GCA_035528235.1 Phycisphaerae bacterium | reverse complement strand
CCCACCGCGCCAAGACCCGTGCCACCGGCCTTCTGAAGCGCCTCGCCACCGGCCCTAATCCAGGCGAACCGTCCAGGCGTTCGGCCCAGCCTTGGTCAGGTCGAACTCGGCCTCTTTCGTCGCGCCGCCGAACTCGACCGTCACGCGGTACCGCCCCAGGAAACCCCGCAGCGCCAGCCCGCCCGTGCCGTCGGTCCGGCCCTCGACCTGGGTGCGCCACTGCCGGTGGATGAGCCGCCAGAGGGCGTCGTACGCGGGCTTGGGGCTGAGGTCTTTCCGCAGCAGCCCGCCGCCCTCCAGCCACGCGCCCTGGTCCGAGAGGTCCCACCACGTGATGCCCGCCACCGCCGGGTGCCCGAAACAGACGCGGTAGAACCGCTCGGCGTACTCGGCCTGGGCCGTCTCGTTCCAGACGCCCGTGCGATGCGAGCCCGTGATGGGCTGCCCGGCCGAGCACGGCGTGAACTCGGTGATGTGAATCGGCACGCCGAAGGCCGCGTACTGGTCGAGCACGCGCTCAACCTGTTCCAGCGGGAACCGCATGGTGCGCGGCTCGTGGGCCTGGATGCCGACGCCGTCGAACGGCACGCCCGCGTCCTGGGTCTCCTTCAGCAGCCGGAAGAACGGCGGAAACCCGTTCGCCATAACGTAATAATCGTTGACGATGAGTTGGGCCTTCGCGTCGGCCGCGCGGGCCCAGCGGTACGGGTCGGCAATCTTGAGGCCCGGCAGGTGCGATGGCTCGTTCACGACCTCCCACAGGGTGATCTTGCCCGAGTAGCGCCGCATGATCTCGGTGACGCGGACCTTCTGCACCTCGGGCGCGGGCTGGCCGCCGGACCACGTCGGGATGCCCGCCTGGTCCCCCCAGAGCAGCGGGTGCCCCTTCATCCGGATGCCGTTCTCGGTGCACCACGCCACCACTTTGTCGGTGTAGTCGTAGATGGGTTTGCCGCGCTCGGGCTCGTACCACCGCCAGTAGAACCCCACGGTGGCGTAGTTGAAGAGTTCGCGGAACCGTTTCTTGTAGGTGGCGTTCTGCTCGGGCAGTTTGTAGCGGTCGAACATATAGATGTTGGCCCCGAACAGGAAGGCGTGCCGCACGAGTTCGGCCCGCACCCGGGCATCGGCCACGTTCTTGCCGCCGGCGACCACCTGGACGGTGGCGTCGGCCTTGCGGTGTTTCTCGATGCCCTGTGCGGCCTTCTCGAGGGCGGCCTCCTCGCGGGCCTCGCCCTTGGCGGCCCACTGCTGGTGACTGGCCATCTCGGGCTCCTTGCCGCCCTCGGCGGGGCGGATCTCCAGGCGGTCGAGGTACAGGTTGCGATCCTCGGGCGGCACGAAGGCGTCGTTCAGAAACGCCGCCGCCACCGTGTGGACGCCCGCCCCCATCTCGACCCGGAAGGTGTATTCCTGGAACTCCTTCGACCGGACCTCCTGGGCGGGGCCCATCTGCTGGTCGACGCTGACGGCCATGGCCGGCCAGACCCCGCCGCACGGCGTGCCGCGGGCACGCACGACGACCGTGTACGTGCCGGGCGAGTCGATGCGGACGTAATCGCCCACCTCGCCGGCCGAGTGCAGATTCCACCCGCCCTCCATGGCCACGCCGGCCGTGCGGACGCGGGCCGCCTCGGCCTCGATAACCAGGGCCTGGGCGGCACCGGCCGCCACCGCGAACACGGCCGCCGTCAACGCCAGTATCCATGCCCGTCGATGCATAGGTCCTCTCCTACCCAAAACAACCGCTCCCTTGCGGTCGCGGCTAGCACCGGCCACGACAAGCAAGTCCCGGGCGCTTACTTCGGCGCGAAGCCCAGGCCTTGGAGCCACTCGGCGCAGAGGGCTGTCCATTGGCTGACGGTCTTGTCGCCCGTCGCCAGACCCATGCCGTGCCCGCCGTGCGGGAAGACGTGCAGGGCGAACAGCACCTTGTGTTTCCGCAGCGCGGCCGCAAAGAGCAAGGCGTTCTCGACCGGCACGGCCCCGTCGTCGCTCGTGTGCCAGAGGAAGGTGGGCGGCGTGCGGTCGGTGACGCTCTTTTCGAGGCTCAACTTTTCGCGCAGCGCCGGGTCGGGCTCCGGGCCGAGCAGGTTCCGCATCGAGCCGTCGTGCCGGAAGTCGCCGAACGTCAGGACGGCGTAGCAGAGGATGGCGGCGTCGGGCCGACTGCTCTGGCGGTCGATGAGGTCGGCGGCGTCGACCTGGCCGTCGTCGAAGAGCGTGGCGGCCGACCCGGCCAGGTGCCCGCCCGCCGAGAAGCCCAGGATGCCGACGCGCTTGGGGTCGATCCGCCACTCGGACGCCTTCGCGCGGACCGTCCGGATGGCCCGCTGCGCGTCGCCCAGCGGAATCGGGTGCCGGTACGGGCTGACGCGGTAATCGAGCACGAACGCCGACACGCCCACCGAGTTCAGCCACCGGGCGATGGGCTCGCCCTCGTGCGGCGCGCGGCCGCCGTATCCGCCGCCGGGGCACACGATGACGCAGGCCCGCGCCCCGTCACCGGGCACCAGGTAGGGCGTCAGTCGCGGCTTGTCTTCGGGCCCGTCGCCCTTGGCGCCGGGGGCGCCGTCGGGCCACAGGAGGACGGTCGGCAACTTCTCGGTCGGCTCGGCGGCCCAGGCGGCCGACGCCAGCACCAGCGAGACCGCGACGGCAACGCTCACAATCAGGTGACTCATCATGGCGGCGTGTTCTCCTTCCTCTTGCGGCCCCACCACGTAGGGGCACGCCATGGCGTGCCCGCCTTCCACGGCGGGCTCGCGTTTCCTCCCGGGCACGGTATACCGTGCCCCTACCATCCACCGCGGCCGCGCATGCGGCACAGGATGTCCCAGTACGCCCCGCGTGCCCCGGCCGCGATGGCCTCGACCAGCGGCGTGTTGTCGTTGTAGTTATACCCCTTGGCGCGAGCGTCGGCCACCTCTTCGGCGGGCTCGAAGAACCGCTCGTCGCCCGCGATGAGGTCCTTGACGAGCGCGGCGGGCCTGGCGCCCAGCGCCGGGGAGATGTAAAACGTCGGCCGCACCAGGTCCGCCGGCCCGTCGTACCGGCGTCGGATGCCCGGGCAGGCTTCGATCGGCCCGTCGGCCGCCAGGTCCGCCTCTGCGGCCGTGCCGGGATAGAGCCGCATGCCAAGGGCCGCGCCCGCGCAGTCGGGCCCGGCGGTCTTGACGAAGGCGATGGTCTCGGCCACGGTCTCGGGCGTCTCGCCGGGGCCGCCCAGGAGCAAATCGATCATCACCCGGATGCCGCAGGCCCGCGCGTGGCCGACCGCCGACGCCAGGTCGTCGCGGCGATGCGGCTGCCGGTACGTCCGCAACATGGCATCGGCGGCCGAGTCGCCCGTAAAGTTGATGCCCACGCACCCGGAGCGCCGCATGACCTGGGCCAGCGACGCGTCGAACGGAACCACCGCCAGGTACGCGTACCATCGGACGCGGTCGCCAAGGCGGCGGCGGATGAGTTCCTCGCAGACGGCCCGGGCGTGCTCGCCCGGCACGTTGAACTCGCTGTCGGCCAGGTGCAGCACGTCGACGCCCTGCCCCGCCAGAGCCTCGACCTCGTCGGCCACCTGGGCCGGGTCGCGGCGGCGGACGCGCGGGCCCTTGGCCAACGGGTCGGCGCAGTACAGGCACCGCCGGTCGCAGCCGCGCTTCGTCTCGACGGCCCCCTGCCCGCCCAGGCGGAAGTAGGCGGCGTTGTCGACGGCGTCGCGGGCCGTGGGCGGCGAGACGGTCTCGGACCAAGCGGGCGGGTTGCTGACGAGTCGCTCGCCGTCGCGCCACACGAGGCCCGGCACGCGCTGGAATCGTCGGCCGTCCGCCAGTTCGCGCGCCAGGGCCACGACCGCGGCCTCGCCGTCGCCGCGGATGCCGAAGTCGGCCCCCGCCAGCGTCACCAGCCGCTCGGCGAAGATCGAGTACCCCACGCCGCCCAGGACGATGGGCGCGTCGGTGGCGGCGCGGACCTGGCGGACCGTCTCGGCCACCGCGGGCACGAACCACTCGGCGCTCGGCCAGAAACAATCGTCCACGTTCCTGAGGCCCAGGCCGACCAGCCGCGGCGAACCGTCGGCAAAGTGGGCCCGCAGCGCGGCCGCGGGGTCGGCGGCCAGGGCGAGGTCCAGCAGGTGGGTCTCGATGCCCGCCGCGCGTGCCGCGCCCGCCACGTAGTCGAGGCCGATGGGCGCGACCAGCGGCGTCATCCGGTTCGCATTGATAAGTGTGAGCATGGTCGAAGGCCGGCGCGGGGCTACAGGCGGGGGGCTCCTTCGGGGCCGGCGTCACGGGGCTCGGCCTCGTCGGCGTCGGCCTGGGCCCGCTCGACGCGCGAACGCATCTGGAGCAGCAGCACCGCGATGCCGAAGCCGACGCCGAACGGTCCGTCGCCGGCCGTCCACCACCACGGCATGCCGCAGCGCATGTCGATCGAGAGGAGCACCACGCCGCAAACGATCGTGCCGACGGCCACGACGACGATGGCGGGACCGCACCGCCGCACGTCGGTGCTCATCCACACCAGCACGCCGCCCAGCAGCACGTAGAACAGCGACGTGCACCGGGCCAGGTACTCGGCCACCGGGGCGTCGGGGAAGGCTCCCCAACCCAGCCACTCGTGGCAAAGGACGATCCACGAGCGCGGCATGAAGACGGCCACGACGGCCAGCATCGCCACGCCGCCGACCGCGCGAAGGACCACCGAGAGCAGCCATTCGGACCGGGTCATGGTTTCCTCCCCTTGCCGGCAGGCGAGGCCGGCTGCGCCAGCGTACCCTCGACGGCGCGTTCGGGCAAGGAAATGGTGCGCGATGGCCGACACCCGGTGTGCCAAGAGTCTCCGGCATGGGTGGCATGCCCAGGCCGCCGTTGCCTGGGCATGTTCCCCGGCCCACGTGCGACATGCCCACGCCAACAGCGGCGTGGGCATGCCACCCCAGAGTGGGGGCTTGCCGGGAAATCCTGGCACATCCCTGACACCCGGCACTTGATTGTGCGGCGGTTTCGGCCACAATGGGGTCGTGATGGGGTCCGCCGGGGCGGGGGACGGCGCTCGGGCGTCCGGCGGGCCGAGCGAAAGGAGGATTCGATGAAGGTGCGCCGATTCGTTCTCGTTCTGGCGGCGGGGTTCCTGGTGGCGGCATCGTGCGGGTGCGGTCTCACGCGGCAGGCCCCGCCCCTGAAGCAGGGCGACCGGATCGTCTTTCTGGGCGATTCGATCACCGCCGGCGGCGGCGGAAAGACCGGGTACATCACCCTCGTCCAGGAGGCCATCGACGCCAAGCACAAAGACCTGGCCGTCACGACGGTCAACGCCGACATCAGCGGCAACAAGGTGCCGGACCTCCAGCGGCGGCTCGACAAGGACGTCATCGCCAAGAAGCCCACCGTCGTCTTCATCTACATCGGTATCAACGACGTCTGGCACTGGCGAAAGACGGCCGACGGCACGATGGTCGGCGGTACGCCCAAGGACCAGTTCGAGGCCGGCCTGAAGGAAATCATCGCCCGTCTCCGGCCCGTCGACGCCCGCGTCATCCTGTGCACGCCGACGACCATCGGCGAGAAATCCGACGGCTCGAACCCGCACGACGCCATGCTCGACGAGTACGCCGCCATCAGCCGCAAGGTCGCCCAGGAGAGCAGCGTGCAGATGCTCGACCTGCGCAAGGCCTTCATCGATTACCTCAAGACCCACAACCCCGACCAGAAAGACCGCGGCATCCTGACCGCCGACTCGGTCCACCTGAACGACGCCGGGAACCGACTCGTAGCCGACCAGATGCTCGCGGCGCTGGGCCTGGCGGCGCCGAAGTAACGCGGGAGCGTTGCACTCAGTCGCGGCGCACGGCGTTTATCACCGCTAGCCGCGAGCGCAAGCGAGCGGTACGGCAAGCCGCTTACTGGCGTGCGCGGCTAGCGGTGCCGGGCTTACGGTGCGTGCGCGGCTAGCGATGTCGGGCATCACGGCGCCGGGCGGGTGGCCAGGTACCACATCGTTGCGTGCTTGGGCGCGAGGTCGAGGGTCGGCCCGCTCGACTTGTCGGCGGGGGCGGCGCGCACTGGCACGTCGGCCTTGGGCGTGCCGTCGGGGGCGAGGGCCTGGCACGTCCAGCGGCCCGGCGGCAGCGTGACGGCGGCGCTGGCGGCCTCGATGCGGACGGGCGCCTTGCCCCAGTTGCGTCCGACGGTGCGGCGGTCGTCGGAGAACTGCATGCCGGTGTTCTCGCATCGCCCGCAGGCCGCAATGAGTATCTTCTGCGACTCCTCCAGCGGCCGGCCGTCGAGGGCCGTCATCGTGACGGCGGCAAACTCGGGCCCATTCAGGACGATGCCGTTGGCGGCCGCGCCCCGGTGACCCACCAGCACGCGTGCCCCCCGCGCCGATGCGGCAAACAGGCCGCGCCCGTCCTTGGCCTGCCACGTCAGTGCGGGCGGATGCTCGACGTCGTCGTCGGGCACGGTGCCGGTGTGCCCCTCGATGGCGGCGGCCAGGCGCGAGGCCAGCAGGTGCTGCCACGTCAGTTCCATGCGTTCGCCCACGGCGGCGAGCATGTCGCGGTCGTGTCTCAGGTGCAGGCCGGCGATCTCGTCAAGGACCTTGCCCTCTGATCCGCCCAGGCTGATGCTGACGGTGCGGGCGAGCGGCGGCACGGCGCCGTCGCGGAAGATGGCGGCGCCCGCCCGCATGAACCCCCACTTGGCGGGGTTCGAGTCGATGTCGAAGAACGACGTGAACGCCTCGCGGTCGACGTCGCCCTGGCGGTGCGAGTAGGCGAAGAGCCAGATGCCGTCCCAGTCCTGGGCGGCGGCGTAGGCGGCCAGCATCGGCACGCACTCGGCCTGAAAATCGTTCGGGGCCGGGTGGTTGTACTCGCTGACGGTGAAGGGTTTGCCGTCCATGCGTTCGGCGGCCAGTCGCGGCAACGTGGCCCCGTCGGGCGCATCGACCATCGCCTTCTGCGCGACGAGCCAGTTGCCCGGGTCCCACGGTCGCCCGGGGAAGTTCGGGTGCTGCCAGTACGAGTGACCGTCGACAAAGTCCATGTCGCTCTGGCCGTACATGCCGCACGGGCCGAAGACGATCGTGCCGGTTACCAGGGCCTTGGAACCCAGGTCTTCGCGGACGAAGCGTCGCATCTCGTCGAAGTAGGCCTTCTCGGTCTCGGTGAGGAACCGCATGCGGTCGGTTGCGCGGGTCTCGACCTCGCTGGGGGCGAAGAGGGCCACGTTGGCCTTCTCGATGGATTCGTCGGCGCGCAGGCCCTCGCGGCCGCCGGTGCACAGGCTGACGTCGGCCAACTCGACGGCCACCGCGCTGCCGCCGACGGAAAACGACAGCCGCGCCAGCGCGTTGTCTTCCTTGGCGACGAACCCGGCGCGGACGTCGCGCCACTCGGTGCCCAGGTCGGCCTGGCCCGAAAGGCCGAGGTTGTGCCAGGGGTCGGCGTCCTGGCCGACGGCGTAGCCGATGCGCCGCGGCCCGTCGGCCCGGGCCCGGAAGCGGACCGTGTAATACGCGCCGCCCTTGAGGGCGAGCGGCCGCTGCTTGAGCGAGAGGTGCCAGTTGGTGGCGTCGGCCTTCTCGATTTCCAGCCGCGCGGCCTTGGGGTTGCCGGCCGGGTGGACGAGTTTCATCCGGCATCCCTCGTGTTGTTCCATCTGCCAGTGCTTGGCGGCGGGGTCGGCCGAGCCGAGTTTCTCGAAGCCCGGGTCGGCAAGCATGTTGTCGCCCAGGGGCTCGGCCCCGTTGGCCCAGGCGGCCCGCAGGCCGTTGGTGGACCCGTAGCGGCCCTTGAGCCACTGGGCGAACCGGCCCCGGAGAACCTTGGCGTAATAGTCGGGCAGCGTCGCCAGATCCTCGCGGGCGCTCCACATGAACAGGCTGTCCTCGTTGGTGATCTCGACGAAGGCGACGGCCGGGTCATCGGCATAACGCACCTTGCGGTACGGGTTGACGTGGGCGAGCAGGTCTCGGGCGTACTGTTTCTGGGCCTCGATGAGTTCGGGGGTGAAGATGCCGACGATCTTGTCGTAAGTGGTGTTGGGCTTGGGCAGGCCGAGGGCGGTGCTGGGGGCCCGGCCGACGTGCAGGTTCAGGTTGGCGTAGATGCCGTGGCGGGCGAGTTGGTCGAGAAAGTAGTCGAGCCGCTCCACCGCCTCGGGATGCAGTTTCAGCGGGTCCTTCGGGTCGAGGATGCCGTTCGGGTACCGCGACGTGTCCATGTGATGGAACCGGACGCTGTTGACCCCCGCGGCGGCCAGCCGGGCGGCGATTCGCTCGGCGTCGGCGTGCGTGGGGAAACATGCGCCGAAGCACAGGTTGACGCCCCAGATGCGGACGCGCCGGCCGCCCACCGCGAAGTGGGCGTCCCGCTCGACCAGGCGCGGGCCGTCGGCCGCGATGGGCTCCTGCGGCCGCGCGATGACCGACGCCGGGTTGGGCGTCGCCGGGATGACGAACGGCACCATCTCTTCGGCGGTCGCCGGGCCCGCCAGCAGCACCGCCGCGGAAATCATCAGGCCCACTCTCATCACGATTGCTCCTCCACGATTGCCGCCAGACCGCCGCCGATTCAGACCGAACCCCGTCGCAGCCGCGCGAACCGTTCGCGCGTCCATCGCCACAGGGCCCGGGGGACGAACCACCGGAGAAACTCGCCGTAGGTCGACTCGCCGCACATAATCCGCAGGTACCGGCGCAGCACCTGGGCCTCGCTCGTCACGCCGCGAAGCAGCGGCATGGGCCACCGGTACATCAGCCGGGCCAGCACCCGCGCGCGCCGCAGGTCGCGGTCGAAGGTCGCGCGGCAGGCGTGGTCGTAGCCGGCCAGCGTGCGGCGTGAGAAGTCGCCCCGCTGGGCGGCCGCCAGCACCGCGTCGGCCGCCAGTTGACCCGACCGGATGGCGTACGTCAACCCCTCGCCCTGGAACGGGTCGGCCAGGCCGGCGGCGTCGCCCGCCAGGAGGAGGCGGTCGGCCGTTCGCCGTCGCCGCACCCCGCCGCACGGAATGAAGCCGCCGCGGACGGCCACGCCATCGAGCGACAGTCCCCGCTCGACCACGAACCGGACGAGCGCCTCGCGCGGCCGCCGGATGAGCGACGCCAGACCCGTCACACCCACCGAGTAGTACGCCCCGTGGTGGAAGACCCAGCCGTACCCCCAGTCGACCAGGCCGTGGTAGATGTCGAGGCAGCCGTCCTGGTCGGCGCAAGAGTCCGTCCGGGCCACGGGCACGTCGGCCGCCAGGGCGAAGAGCCGCTGATGGGGCGCGTCGGGCGGGCAGACGGCCCGGCCGAGGCGGCGGTTGGCGCCCTCGCAGATGATGGCGCAGGCGGCGGTGTCCTCCCCCCCCGGCGTCGTCAGGACGACGGCGTCGGGCCGCACCCGCAGCGATCGGACCGGCTGCCACACGACGCGGGCGCCGGCTTCCTGGGCCTTGGAGACGAGAAACTGGTCGAACCGCGCCCGCGTGACCAGGACGGCCACGCGCCGGTCGAGCCGCGCCTCGGCGGTCATGCGGCCGACGTGGGCGCGCAGGCCGAAGACCTGGGCATCGACGAGCGCGTCAGGCAGGGGGAAATCGAGGTACGCCATGGCACGGGCCGAGAGTGCCCCGCCGCAGATCTTGGGGCGCGGCATGGGTCGGCGCTCGAACAGGAGGACGGAGGCCCCTGCCGCCGCCAGGCGCCGGGCGGCCGAGGCGCCGGCCGGTCCTCCGCCGATGACTGCGAACGCTGCGCCGGTCATGGCTGCCGCTCAGGTCCGGGAAATCCTGCCGCCCACGTGCCTGCGCACGCGACCGACGGCGCGGAGAGACTTAATCCTGCAACGCAACTTCGCCACTTCATCCCGCCTGGCGGCCTTCCTAGGCCGCCAGGAACATGCCTCAGGCCCGGTCGCGGGGGG
>DATKZB010000219.1:0-2241 GCA_035528235.1 Phycisphaerae bacterium | reverse complement strand
GGCCGCCACGACGGCCAGCGCCGCCGCGAATGCCGGCCGCGCCCCGAGCGCCAGCCCCAGGCCCCCCGCCAGGAGGACGGCGCCCCAGACGGCCGCGGCGCCGCGCGACACGAGGCCCAGCGGGATGGGCCGGCCGGCCGCGTTCACGCGGTCGGCCGCCAAGTCGCACACGTCGTTCAGGACGTACCCGGCGGCGATCACCAGCGCCAGGGCCGCCGTCGAGAAAAGGAGGCCCGCCCACACGCCCGCCATCTCGCCGCCGCGCGCGTAGTACAGCGTCAGCGCGTACGCCAGCGCCATCGGGACGGCGTAGTACGGGCGGCACAGGCGCACGAGGGCGGGGATCACGATTTCACCCCGACCGCGGCCAGGTAGCGGTGAGTGATCGCGATGCCCTGGGGCGTGCGGCACCGCGCGGCCAGGATCTCGGCGAAGCGGGCGAAGACCGCGTCGCGCAGGGCCGGGTCGGCGGCAAACTCGAAGCCCGCAGCCGCGCCCGTGGCCGTCAGCCGCGCAATCGCCGATTCGCCCGTTGCCACGACGTACGTCTTCGACCCGCCCCACGAGGCCCGCACCGCCAGGCCCGCCGCCCGCATCATCGCCGCCAGGGCCCACGACGCCGGCAGGAACCGGACCTTCATCACGTGGGCGAGCGCCTCGGGCCGCTCCGCGAACGCCAGCAGCGAACACCCCAGCACGCCCGCCAGCGAGAACAGGCCGTTGTCGATGATCCCGATGCGCCCCCCGGGCCGCAGCACCCGCGCCGCCTCGCGGACCACCCGCCACGGCCGTGTGTAGCCCAGGCCCCAGCCGCACGTCACGAGGTCGGCGCTGCGGCGCGGCCGCGACTCCAGGTACGCCACGGCGTCGGCGCAGACGAAGTCGGCGTAGGCGCCGCGGCGGCGCCGGGCCTCGTCGAGCATGCCGGCCGAGGTGTCGACGCCGACGGCCCGCCGGCCCGTCCGCCGCGCCAGTTGCTCCGCCAGGAACCCCGTGCCGCACGCCAAGTCCACGCACGCGGCGCCCGGCAGCACGGAGAGCCGGTCGAGCATCTTGAGCGTCAGGCCGCGCATGTGGTCGGTCCAGGCGGCATCGTAGCCGGGGGCGACGCGGTCGTAACTGGCCGTCACGAGATCGCCGGTGGCGCGGGGCGGGACATCAACCGCCAGCCGGGCGACCCGCACGCCCAAGGCCAGCCAGCGGCGGCGGGGGCAGAGTGGCCGGGCGGTCGAGGTCATCGCGGTTCGCCTTTCAGGTGCACACAGCGGCCCCACGATATCCCGCCGGTCGGGCCGACGCAAGCCGTCTCGCCGGACGCCGGGAGGGGTGGCCGCGACCAGAAGGTCGCGGCTCGAACGGCGGGCGCCGGCACACACTTGCCGGGCAACGCCGGCCGCGATAGGATACTGCCATGACCACGCAGATACGCCTACTGGCACTCGGCATCGGGCTTGCGGCGGCGGGTCCGTGGGTGATGGCGCCGGTGCGCGCCGCCGCGCCGCCCGAAAAGCCGGCCCCCGCGGCCGAGCGGTGGCCCGCCGACAAGGCCCGCGACTGGTATCAGCAGGTGCCCCGGCCCTGCGGGTTCAACTTTCTCCCGAGCACGGCGGTCAACACGACCGAGATGTGGCAGGCCGACACGTTCGACGCCGCGACGATCGACCGCGAGCTCGGCTGGGCCGAGGCCATCGGCTTCAACTCCTGCCGCGTCTTCCTCCAGTACCTCGTCTGGCAGGCCGACCCCGAGCGATTCCTGGAGCGGTTCGACCGGTTCCTCGGCATCGCCGCCAAGCACCGCATCTCGGTCATGCCCGTGCTCTTCGACGACTGCGCGTTCTCGGGCAAGGAACCGTACCTCGGCAAGCAGGACGCCCCGGTTCCCGGCGTCCACAACAGCGGGTGGACGGCGAGCCCCGGGCACAGCCGCGTCGTCGACCGCAAGGCCTGGCCTGACCTCGAGCGCTACGTGACGCAGGTTGTCGGCCGATTCGCCTCGGACCGGCGCGTCATCGCCTGGGACCTCTACAACGAGCCGACCAACGGGGCGATCGGCGACCGCAGCCTGCCGCTCGCGGAGGCAACGTTCGCCTGGGCCCGCCGGGCCGGCCCGTCGCAGCCGATCACCCTCGGCGTCTGGAACGGCAACGCGAAGCTGAACCGCATCGCGCTGGACCTCTCGGACATCGTCACGTTTCACAACTACGGCGGCCCCGACGCCGTCCGCCGGCACATCGCCGACCT
>DATKZB010000218.1:0-12572 GCA_035528235.1 Phycisphaerae bacterium | reverse complement strand
ACAATCCTACAGATTCTCAGCGTGACGCTTTTCGAGAAAACGCCCATTCTACAGGCACTTTCTTGCAGCGACTACACAAACGAAACACCGGGTTGTTGTAACCAGTTGCTATTGTTCAACTTATAACCGGACAGCAGTGGGGTGAACGATGAAGCATCGCGGCATGGTCCTGGTGGCGGTGTTGATGGTGGCGGCGCTGGCCACCATGATCGCCGCCGGCCTGATGTTCCGCATGCGGGCCGAGGTCTCGGCATCGGCGGGGCAGGGCCGCGGCGAGCAGGCCTACGAGGCCGCCATCAGCGGCCTTCAGTACACCCTTGCCGTCCTGGGCGACTCGGCCGCCGACATGACCGTCTGGTACGACAACCCCGACCTCTTCCAGAACCAACTCGTGGCCGACGACGGCGCCGACACCTGGTACTTCACCGTCTACGGCGACGACCCGCAGCACGAGGACACGGTGCGTTACGGCGTCACCGACGAGGCCGGCAAACTCAATATCAACACCGCCCCGGAGGAGACCTGGGACGCCCTCGAAATCATGACCGACGAACTCGTCGACGCCTTGCTCGATTACCTCGACGCCGACAGCGACGTCCGCGCCGAGGGCGCCGAACAGGATTACTACGACGGCCTCCAGCAGCCGTACGTTATTCCCAACGGTCCGCTGGCCACCGTCGAGGAACTCTTCCTGGTCAAGGGGTTCACCGCCCAGGTCGTCTACGGCGAGGACGCCAACTTCAACGGCCTGCTCGACCCGAACGAGGACGATGGCGACGACCACTTCCCGCCCGACAACCGCGACGGCCGGCTCGACCCCGGCCTGCGGTCGCTGGCCACCGTGTACACGTCGCAGCCGAACGTCGACAACGAAGGCCGCCCGCGCATCGACCTGAACGCCGGTCCGCCGCCGACCGACCTCGAGTTGCCCGACGAGACGCGCCGCTTCATCACGTTGTACCTGGCCGAGGGCAACCGGTTCACCCACCCGAGCGAGTTGCTCGAGATGCGGTATCAACTCAAGCAGGCCCACAAGGAGTACCCCGACCTGGCCGTCGGGGCCGAGATCGCCTCGGGCGTCGACGACGACACGCTGCCCGTCATCCTGGACCGCCTGACCACCGGCGAGACGGGCCGACGGGCCCGCCTGGTGGGCCTCGTGAACGTCAACACGGCCCGGGCCGAGGTCCTGGCCACGGTGCCGGGCCTGGACGCGAGCGTGGCCCAGCAGATCGTGGACGTCCGCGGCAGCCTCGATGTCCCGTCCAAAGCTACGCCGGCCTGGCTGTATGCGCAGAACTTGCTCGACGCGGATGCGTTTAAGAAGGTGGCGCCGTACGTGACGGCCCGCAGTTACCAGTTTTCGGTCCGTTGCGTGGGATTCGGCGTGCCGTGCGGGCGGTACCGCGTGGTCGAGGCCGTTCTGGACCTGGCGGGCGAGGTGCCCCGTATCGCGTACCTGCGGGACATCAGTCGCCTGGGCATGCCGTTTGCCCTCGACCCGGAACTCGTTGAGCGGATGAGGTGACCATGGCTTCGGTCTTCGACAAACTCAAAGGCCTGTCGCAGCGGCGAAAGGTCGGGCGATTCTGCGCCGTGGACTTCGACTGCCGGCAACTCCGCCTCGTCCAGGCCGAGGCCGGCGGCGGGCCGACGCGCATCCTGAAGGTCGTCACGGCCGACATGCCCGACGGCATCGACTTGGGCGATTCCCGGGCGGTCGGCGAGTTCCTCGGCCGGACGCTCGACCGCATGCAACTCGCCGGCACGCCCGTCCTGATGAACGTGCCGAGAGGCAAGGCCGTCCTGAAGCCGCTCGTCCTGCCGCCCGTCTCCGGTCCCGCCGAACTGGCCAACATGGTCCGGTTCCAGGCCGAGAAGGAACTGACGTTCCGCCCCGAAGAGGCCGTCATCGATTTCACCATCGAAAGCCACTACGGCGCCGAGCCGGGTCCCGAGGATCAGCCGCAGGGCGAGCACGTGTTGGTGGCGGCCGTCCAGCGGCCGGTGCTCGAGTACTACCAGCAGGTGGCCGAGGCCGCGGGCGTTCGGCTTCTGCGGCTGGGGCTGCGTCCGTACGCGCACATGCGGTGCATCGAGGCGTATGGCGAGACGGCGGCGCGCGGGTGCGTCGTCATCGTCCACGTGGGCCCCGACGAGACCGAGATCGACGTGATGGAGGGCGGGGGCCTGACGTTCAGCCGCTCGGCCGACATCGAGGTCCCGCCGCCCGTCGGCGACAACGAACCCGTCACCGGCGAGGCCGTCGCCCGGGTCGTCCAGGAGGTGGCACGGAGCCTGCACAGTTACATGGGGGTGCAGCGCGGCCAGAGGATCGACGCGGCCCTGCTGGCCGGGGGCACGGGCATCGAGTCCCAAGTGGCCGAGGCGCTGGCCACGCAACTGGGCGCCCCGTGCGAGATTCTGGACCTCTCGGTCCCCCTGGGCCTGCACCGGCAGACGCCCGGCATTTCGGCCTTCATCTCGGCCCTGGGTCTGGCCGTGGCGCAGGGCGACGCCGGCGCACCGGTGTTCGATTTTCTGAACCCGAGGCGCGCCCCCGTCGAACGCAACCTGACGAAGGTGGTCGTGGCCGGCGTCGTGGCGGCCGTCGTGCTGGCCGTGGTATCGACGTTCGCCGGCGCGGCCTGGTACTGGTACAGCGCCGGGCGCGAGATCGCCGGACTCACCGCCGAACTGGCCGCCCTGACCGAGCAGAACAAGAAAGTGGCCGCCCTCGCCAAGCACGTCTCGGCGGTCGAGACCTGGGTCCAGGGCGGACGCGACTGGCTCGACCATTGGGCGTACCTGAGCGGCGTGTTACCCTCGTGCACCGATGCCTACGTCACGGGCCTGAGTTCCAATCCCGACGGGTCGCTGAAGTTCAGCGTGAAGCTCAAGCACAACGAGGCCATCACGGACCTGGGCAAGCGCTTGGGCGACGCGGGTTACGAGTTCAAGCCCGGCCAGGTGACGACCGGCAGCGACCGGTACGGTTACGGCTACTCGACGAGCGTCAAAGTCATGGTCGACCCCGAGATGAACGTCAACCTGGCCGACCTGTCGCCGGTGCCGCGCCCCGACGACGACGTCTCGGCCGAGAAGTTCGGCCAAGCCGCGCCGCCCGCCACCCCCGCGGCACCCGCGCCGGCGGCGGTTGCACCGGTGGCGCCGGCCGCGCCGGCGGCCGCGGAGGCGCCGGCGGGCGTGGCGCCCTACGACGCCTGGCGCGTCAAGTACGAGGCCTTCCTGAAGGAACGGCCGCCGCCGGACCAGGTCGAGGCGGTTAACGCGTGGCGCGCCCGGCGCGAGGTGCTGAGGAACGAGAAACCGCCGCAGACCGCGCCGCCCTCGGAGACCCGGTATCCGAACGGCCGGTTCGAGGGCAGGCCGCCGCAGGGCAGACGCCGTTATGAATAACCGGGGAAAAATCCTGGCGGGCGCCGTCGGCCTCTTCGGCGTCGGTCTCATCGCTTACTTGTCCGTCGACCATCTGTTCCTCATCCCTGCCGCCCAGCGCTTCAACCAGGCCAGGGACCTCGTCGAGAAGATCGACCTGGCCCGGGCCGAACGCGACATGGAAGCCTCGTATCGGACACGCCTCAAAACACTGGCCGGCGCCACCTTCGGCACCGACGAACTCAAGGTCAGCGAGAAAATCCGGTCTCGCATCGCCGCCGTCCTGACCCAGAGCGGCCTGACCGCCGAGCGGCTTACCCTGAAGCCCCTGGTCGGCGCCCGCGTGCCGGGAATCTACAGAGAAGTCGGCTGGATGGTGGCGGTGCACGGCAGCCTGAGCCGCATCGTCGACTTCCTCTACCTGATGACCAAGGAGCCGCACCTGCACCGCCTCGGCAACCTCGTGATTACGCCCACGCGCGGGACCACTGACGTCGAGTTACAGGTCAAGTACGTGACACTGGTGCTTCACTCGCCCAAGGGCGAGGACCTGGTCACCGCCACGGTGGCCGAGGGTCCGGACGCCGCCGTGCTCGAGGGCCCCGAACGCCGGCAGGTCCAACTCATCGCGTCGCGCGACATCTTCCGGCCGTACATCGCGGCCTCGCGGCCGGAGCCGACGGCCCCGACGCCCACGCCCACGGCGCCGTCGTCGCCCCAGGCGCCCCAGGTGCCCGTGGGGCGTTACCGGCTGGTCGGCCTTCCCACGTGGGGCGGGAGGCCCGACGTCCTCATCCGCGATTCGGCCAGCGGCAACATCGCCAGTTACAAGACGGGCGACGAACTGGGCGGCGGCACGATCGTCACGGTCGACTACCGGTCCATGCCGACGCCCAGCAAACCCGAGATTCTTTCGGGAAGCCGGGTGGTGCTTCGCGTCGGGTCGGAGTATTATGCGGTGGAACTCGGCAGAAGCCTGGAAGAGAAGTACCCGCTGAGGCCCGACCAGGTGCCGCCGGGCCTGCCCAAACTCGAACCGCCGTCGGCCGAGACGCCCACGCCGGCGGAGGCGTCGCCCTAGAACACACCGGCCTCTGTGCTTCGGGGTCGCACGGTCTCAAAGGAGAGACGTTTATGGGAATCGCCGACCTGCTGTTTCCGCGTCTGGCGGCCATGCTGGCGGCATGCCTGACGATGGTCGTGCCGCTGGCGATCCTGGCCGAAGAGGCGCCGCCTGCCGCCGGCGTCGTCGCGCCGCCGCCCGCCGCCGCGCCCGCCAAACCCGATGCTGCGCCGCCGCCCGCCGCCGAAGCTACGCCGCCCGCCGCCGCGCCCGCCAAACCCGATGCTGCGCCGCCGGCCGCCGCGCCCGCCAAGCCCGATGCTGCGCCGCCGGCGCCCGCCCCGGCCCTGGCCAAGCAGGAAATCCGGTTCCAGTTCGACGGCATCCCGTACGACGACGTGGTCCGCCGCTTCGCCCAGATGGCCGGCAAACCGATCATCGGCGAGTTCCACGTCGAGGGCACGCTTACCTTCTTCGACCCGCAGCCGTACACGTTTGACGAGGCGTTCGACACGCTGAACCTGCTGCTGGCGATGCGCGGGTTCACGCTGGTCGACACGCCGCGCTATCTCCAGGTGGTCGCCGTCAAGGACGCCACCAAGTCGCCGTTGCGGATCGTCCGGGGCTGGGACCAGGCCGAGGGCGTGAGGCCGGGCGAACTCGTGACCATGATGCTCCCCCTGAAGTACATGACCGCCGAGGATGCCGTCCGGGTCCTCATGCCGGTGGTCTCGACCTTCGGCAGTGTGGCCGCGCTGGGGCGCGGCCGGGGAATCATCATCACCGACCGGCTCGAGAACTTGACACGCATCCGCGTCATCCTCGACGAACTCGACACCGGCACGCTCTCGAGCGAGAGCCAACTGAAGACCTTCAAACTCAAGCACGCCTCGGCGCGCGACGTCGCCACCGTCATCAACGGCGTGTTCGGCTCCGGCGGTCCGACGGGCGGCGCCGTGCCCAGGTACATCCGCGACGAAAACGGCAACAGGGTCCGCAACCCCCAGTACGGCCAGCCCCAGGCGCCGCAAACCGACGAACGCGTCAAGGCCACCGCCGACCAGCGGACCAACACCCTCTTCCTGATCGGCCCCGGCGACAAGATCGCCCTGGCCGAGCAGGTCGTCGAGCAACTCGACGCCATCGAACCGTCCGAGACCGGCGACATGCGCATCTTCAACCTCAAGAACGCCCGGGCCGAGGACCTGGCCAATACCATCAAGCAACTGCTCCCGCAGACGGCTGCCAGGGGACGCCCGGGGCGGCCCGGCCCCGCCGCCACCGACCAGGTCGAGACCCACGTCGTGGCCGACACGAACACGAACCGTCTCATCGTCACGGCGCCGCTGGACCAGATGGTCCGCATTGAGAACCTCATCCGGACCCTCGACCAGGCCAGCGAGCAAGTGGGGGGCCTGCGCGTCTTTAAACTCAAGATGGCCGACGCCCAGCAACTGGCGACCGTCGTCTCTAACGCCATCCGCAAACCGACCGATCCGCGGGGCCGCTCGCGCGGCGATGCGGCTTTTGCGGCGCAGGTCAGTGCCGACACGCGCACCAACAGCCTCATCGTCTCGGGCACGGCCGGCGAGATTCAGACGGCCGAGAAACTCATCGAGGAACTCGACAACCCCCTCGACAAGGAGACCCGCGAGATTCACGTCGTCCGACTCAAGGTCGGCGACGCCCGGCAACTGGCCGAGTCGCTGTCGCGGATGCTTGCCCAGCCGAACACGGGCGGCCGGCGCGGCGGCGGGCCGTCGCCCTCGAACGCCCGCGTTGAGGCCGACACCGGCACCAACAGCCTCCTCATCTCGGCCGCGCCCGGCGACTGGCCTACCATCGAGAAGATTCTCAAGGAACTCGAGACCTCCGCCGTGCCGCTCGCCACGCCGTCGACGCGCCTCGTGTCCCTGAAACACGCCAGGGCCAGCGACCTGGCCGCGTCGCTGAACCGCATCTACCAGTCGCGCGGCGCCCTGAGGGCCCGGGGCCGTTCGCCGCAGCCCTCGGTGCCCGTCGTCATCACCGCCGACGACCGCAGCAACTCGCTGCTCGTTTCGGCGGCCGAGGACGACCAGAAGGCCATTGCCGAACTCATCCAGACCATGGACGCCCCGGCCTCGGCCGAGAAGGTCGAACCCCTGCGCATTATCGCGCTCGAGGCCGGCGACGCCGTCAAGATCGCCGAGACGCTCAAGGCCATGCAGCCGCCGACCGGGCACGGCCAGACGCAGACCGTCTTCATTCAGGGCGACGAGCCCAGCAACTCGCTCGTCGTCCGCGCGCCGGAGGCCGAGTTCAAGACCATCGAGGAAATGGCCGCCAAACTCGACAAGGCCATGACCGAGAGCGGAGGCATCAAGACCTTCCAGCTCAAGGTGGCCGACGCCCAGCAACTGGCCGGCGTCCTCCAGAACGCCCTGGCCAAGCACGAGCCGGGCCGACGCGGCAGCCCCGCGACGCCCACGGTCGTCAGCGCCGACGTCCGTACGAACAGCCTCATCGTGGCGGGACCCGCCGGCGACATCCAGACGGCCGAGAAACTCATCGCCGAACTCGACAAGCCCCTGACCGAGCAGACCCGCGAGATCCACGTCGTCCAACTCAAAGTGGGCGACGCCCGCGAACTGGCCCAGGCCCTGACGCGCATGCTCGCCCAGCATGACCCGACGGGCCGTCGCGGCGGGCCGGCCGCCTCGAACGTGCGCGTCGAGGCCGAGTCCGGCACCAACAGCCTGCTCATCTCGGCCGCGCCCGGCGACTGGCCGACCATCGAGGAACTGCTCGAGCAACTCAAGGTCTCGGCCATCCCGCTGGCCACCGCCACGACGCGCCTGGTGCCCCTGAAACATGCCGACGCGCGGCAACTGGCCGAGACGCTCCGCGAGGTCTATGCCGGCAGCCGGACGCGCGGCGGTGGCTCGCGCTCGGCGCCTGGGCGGACGCAGGTGCCGGTCGTCATCGCAGCCAACGAGCGGACCAACAGCCTGCTCATCTCGGCGGCCGACGACGACCAGAAGACCATCGCCGAACTCATCCAGTCGATGGACGTGGCCCCGGCCGAGGGCGCCGAACCGGTCCGCATCATCCGCCCCCAGTCGGCCGACGCCACCAAACTCGCCGAAACCCTCAAGGCCATGGTGCCCAAGCCCAAGCCCGGCCAGACCGAGTCGGTCGTCATCCAGGCCGACCCGCTCTCGAACTCGGTCCTGATTCGCGGGTCCGAGGCCGACCGCAAGGTGTTCGAGGAGATGATTGCCAGCCTCGACGAGGCCACGCAGCAGCAGGTCCGCGAGGTCCGGATGATTCCCCTGAAGCACGTCTCGGCCGCCAAACTGGCCCAGATGCTCGGCCAACTGTACCCGGGCACGCCGGCCCCGGCGTTCCGCCGCCGCGGGGGGCCGCCCGCGCCTATGCCCGACCAGGACGAACGGGTGGTCATCGCGGCCGCGCCGGGAGACCGGACGCTCGTCATCGATGGGCCGCGCGACAAGATTGAGGAGATCGCCAAACTCGTCACGTCGCTCGACGTGGCCGACTCGCCCGGGCAGATCGAGGTCCGGACGTACCGTCTGGCCAACGCCAAGGCTCCCGACCTGGCGGCGTCGCTCGGCCGCCTGTTCGCCCAGCAGCAGCGGTCGCGCGGCGGCCCGGAAACCGACACCGAGCCGCAGCCGCGCTTCGAGGCCGACCCGGCTACCAACCAGATTCTGGTCGCCGCTACGCCCACGCAGTTCGAGACGATTGACGACCTCATCAAGCAGCTCGAGGTCGGTACGACCCTGGCCCGCGAGACCAAGACCTATCGCCTGAAGGCCGCCAAGGCGACGGACATCGTGACCGTGCTCCAGGCGATGCTGGTCGACGTGCCCGAGACAGGCGGCCGGCGCGGTCGCGGGGCCGACACCACGGCCGTCGAGGTCCGCGTGGCCGCCATGCCCGAGACCAACGACGTGGTCGTCCAGGGGCCGCCCGAGAAACTGGCCCTGGCCGAGGAACTCATCAAGACGTTCGACATGGCGGGGGCCGCGGGCCAGGCGGGCATCGTCATCGTCAAACTCAAGAACGCCCAGGCCGCCAGCCTGGCCGAGGCCGTCAACACCGCCCTGGCGTCGAAGATAACGCCCGTCACCTCGCGCCCCGGCCGCGCCGCCGCCGCCGAAGACCGCGTGACCGTGACGCCCGAGTTGAACTCGAACAGCGTGCTGGTGCGCGGCCCGTCGGCCGACATTCCGGCCGTGGTCGAGATGATCAAGTCGCTCGACGAGGGGTCCACCGGCACGGGGACCGAGGTCCGCGTGTTCCCGCTGGTGAACGGCGAGGCCTCGGCCCTGGCGGCGTCGCTGGGGAAACTGTTCCAGGACATGCTCAACCGCCAGGCGGGCCGCGGCAAGAACCAGCCGACCGTCCCGTTCAGCATCGCCGCCGACGACCGGACGCAGAGCCTCGTGGTCTCGACCACGCCGCCGCACTTCGCCCTGATCGAGCAGATTCTCAAGAGCCTCGACGAGGCGCCGGCCACGCCCGAGGCCGACGTCCAGTACATCTGGCTCGAAAACGCCGACGCCACCGAGGTCGCCTCGCAACTCAACGATATGTACAAGGTGCGCAAGGGCGTCGACAAGCCCGTTATCACGGCCGACACGTTCTCTAACGCCGTCACGCTCATCGCCAAGGACGCCGACCTCAAGGTGATGGAACCCATCATCGCCAAGCTCGACGACGCCGCCAAGGACAACACTTATCGCGTCCGCGTCATCCCGCTCACGTCGGTCAAGGCCGAGAAGATGGCCGAGGTCCTGCGCACCGTGTACAAGCAGATGACCGGCAACGACGTGACCGTGACCAGCAATTCGAGCAACGAGCCTGCCGGCCCCAAGGGCGAGCCGGGTCCCGTGGGCGAGAAGGGCCCGGGCGATCCGGCCGCAGCGGCCGAGAAGCCGGGCGTCACGATCGCCGTCGACAAGAACTCGAATTCACTCATCATCTCGGGCAAGCGGCAGGACCTGGAGTACCTCCAGGACCTCGTGGACCAGTTGATGCTGGGCACCGGCGACATCGAGGCCGAGTTCCGCACGTTCAAGATCGAGAAGGCCGACCCGGAATCGGTCGCGCGGACCCTCGACGCCCTGTTCAATCCGAAGCCGCGGATCGTGCCCCGCGCGCCGAACCAGAGGGGGCAGCCGCCGGCCCCCGTGCCCCCGGCGCCGCCGCCCGTCATCAACGTGGTGGCCGACACGCGGACGCGGTGCGTCATCGTCCGGGCCAAGCCGATGGACTTCGAGGACGTCGAGATCCTCATCAAGCAACTCGACCAGATTCCGACCGTCGTCAGCGAGGTTCGTATCTTCCCGCTCAAGAACACCGACGCCGCCGAGGTGGCCACCAACCTGAAAGATCTGTTCCAACTGGCCGCCCGGCAGGCGGGCGTTCCGGGCGGCGGCCCGCAGCCGCAGCGAGGTCAGCCGAAGCAACCCCAGAAGCCGCAGCCGCAGCAGCAGCGGGCCGACATGATCCGCCAAATGATTGAACTGCGCACCAAGCAGGGCATCACGCAGGTCGACGTGGCCTCGATGGTCAACGTGACGGCCAACAAGCAGACCAACGCGGTCATCGTGACCGCGCCGGCCGACGCCATGGAGATCGTGGCCGGCCTCATCCGGGAGATCGACCAGTCGGGCATGACCGCGGCCACCTCGGTCCGGATGTACCCGGTCACGAACGCCGACATCAAGCCCATGGTCGACGCGCTGCGCGAGGTCTTTACACAGCCCGCCAAGGGGACCGCCCGGCGCGGCACCAAGTCGGTCCTGGACCGCGACGTCGTTATCACCGGCGACGAGGCCGGCCGCCTGATTATCGTCTCGGCCCCCGCCGAGGAACACGAACTCGTCGCCGCCGTCATCAAAGAGATGGACGAGGCCCAGGGCGTCGGCGAGGTGGCCGTGAAGGTGTATCGCCTCCAGAACGCCGAGGCGTCGGCGGTGGCGTCGGCCCTGACGGCCACCGTGCGTCGGGCCGCGGCGGCGCCGGGCCGAAAGACGGGTGCCGGTACGGGCGAGGTCCGTATCAGCGCCGATTCGAGCAGCAACTCGGTCGTCGTCCGCGCCGCGGCCGACGAACACGCCGAGATCGCCAAGCTGATCCAGGAAATGGACCAGGCCACCGCGGCCGTCGTCAAGACGTACCCGGTCAAGAACGCCGATGTCGCCACCGTGGTGACGGCCCTGAAGGAGATCTTTGCGTCGCCGTCGGGCCCGGCGGGGCGCGGCGGGCGGGGGGGCGCCCAGGCCAATCGCGTCACGGTGACGGGCGACGAGGCCGGCCGTCTGGTCATCGTCTCGGCGCCGCAGGACAAGCACGAACTCATTGCCAAGGTCATCGACGAGGTCGACCAGGCCCAGGACGTCGAGGCCGTCATGGTCAAGGTGTACCACCTGGAGTATGCCGACGCCGCGTCGGTCGAGACGGCGCTCCAGGCCACGGTTCAGAAGGGCGCCCCGGCCGGGCGGCGCCGCCCGTGGGAACCGCAGCCCGCTGCCACCGGCCAGGTCCGCATCAGCGCCGACCGCAGCAGCAACTCGCTCGTCGTCCGCGCGAGCGCCGAGGACCACGAACGCATCGCCAAACTCATCGAGGAACTCGACGTCGCGACGACCGAGAAGTATGCCGTGCGTCTCGTTCCGCTCAAGAATGCCGACCCGACCCAGGTGGCCCAGGTGCTGAACCGGGTGTTCGTGACGGGCGCGGGCGGCGGCAGGGGCGGACGGTTCGGGGCGCCGGCGGCCCGCACGTCGGTCGTCATCGAGGCCGACCGCGACGCCCGGATGCTGGCCGTCCGGGCCGACGACGAGATGTTCGAGAAGATTAAGACCCTTGCGTCTCAACTCGACACCGCCAGCCCCGACAGCCAGGCGGCCCCAACCCTGATACCGCTGAAGTTCGCCCAGGCGGCGGGCGTCGCCACGGCCGTGGGCCAAGCGTTCGAGACGCCGCGCGGCGCCGGCCGCGGGGCGGGGGCCGACGACCGGGTGACGGTCGTGCCTGAGCCCATGTCGAACAGCCTCATCGTGACGGCGGGCGCGGACAATTTGGAAAAGGTCCGGGGCCTGGTCGCCAAGCTCGACACCGAGCAGACCGGCGGCATGCGGACTGAACTGCTCCTGCTGAAGGACGCCCGGGCGATTGACGTGGCCCCGGTCCTCCAGCAGATGGCCCGCTCTGGCGCGGGCGGGCTGCCGGGCCGCCGTGGCATGGCGGGCGGACAGCAGCCGGCGGTCGTCGTCAGCGCCGACGCCGGGTCAAACGGCCTCGTCATCAGCGGCCCGGCGGCCGAGATCGAGAAGGTCGTCAAGATGGCCCAGGACCTCGACAAGGCCACCGGCGAGGTGGGCGCGCCCATCGTCAAGACGTACCCCATCAAGAACGCCGATATCAAGACGGTGGTGACGGCCCTCAAGGAGATCTTTGTCGCCACGTCGGCGGCGGGCGGCCGAGGCGGCCGAGGCACCGGCCCCGACCCGACGGCGGTCGTCGTCACGGGCGACGAGACCGGGCGTCTGGTCATCGTCTCGGCGCCGGCCGAGAAGCACACCCTCGTGGCCAAGGTCATCGCCGAGATCGACCAGGCCCAGAGCGAGGAAGTGGTAACGGTCAAGGTGTACCGGCTCGAGAACGCCGACGCGTCGGCCGTGGGGACCGCCCTCCAGCAGTCGCTTCAGAAGAGCGCGCCCGAGACCCGGCGCCGCTGGTGGGAACCCGAACCGGCTGCCACCGGCCAAGTCCGCATCAGCGCCGACCGCAGCAGCAACTCGCTCGTCGTCCGGGCCGGCGCCGAGGACCACGAGCGGATCGTCAAACTCCTGAAAGAACTCGACGTGGCGCCCAGCGAGAAGTACGCCGTACGCCTGATTCCACTGACGAACGCCGACCCGACCCAGGTGGCCCAGGTGCTGAACCGCGTGTTCGTCACCAGCGCTCGCGCGGGTGGCGGCGGCCGGTGGCCGGGCGGCGGGGGAGGGGCCACGCAGGCGTCGGTCGTCATCGAGGCCGACCGCGACGCCCGGATGCTGGCCGTCCGGGCCGACGACGAGATGTTCGAGAAGAT
>DATKZB010000217.1:0-2372 GCA_035528235.1 Phycisphaerae bacterium | reverse complement strand
GCCCTTCCACTTGAACTCGGTCGGGGCGCCTTGGCCCACGCCGGCCATCTGGCCGATCCAGCCGGCCTTCATTTTGTCGACGTACTCCTTGACCGGCAGGCGCCGGACCGCCGGCGCGGCACCGGCCGCCGGCGCCGGGAGGAACGCGGCCGAGGCAACGGCCGTCGCCAGCAGCATCACCGTGACGAGTTTACGCATGGGCTGCTCCTTTCGCTCGGGCCGGCCCGGCGCCAGAGCCGCGCCACCACCAGCCGGACGTACAGCATGGCCACGCCGCCCGAGACTGTACCCAGAACCAGGGCCTGAAGCCAGTCGTCTCGCACGAGGTCCGGCGTGACCCGGTGCAGTTGCCCCAGCCAGGCGTTGACGGCGATCCACGTGCCGACCAGGGCCAGGACCCGATAGCGGCTGAACGTGTCGGCCCTCCACCACAGCACCGCCAGGGTCAGGAGCACCGGCGCCAGCGTCGTGGCCAGGGCCAGGGCGCTGGAGGCCGCCAGGCGGAGGTGGGCGTCCTCCCAGGCCTGGGCGAGCGTGCTTCGGACGCCCCATCCCAGGGCATCCGACAACGCCGCCGCCGCCGTCCGCGGCCAGAAGGAGAACGCCACGAGCAGGCCCAGCGCGGCCACCTCGTATGCCCAGCCACGGGGCCGACCATCGGACGGCGCCCGGCCGAGCCACCAGGCGGCCACGGCCTCGCAGACCACGCACACGACGGCCGTCAGGGCGGCGTAGGTGCCGGCGGCGGCCAGCGTCCCGGGCCACGCCAGCAGGTTCACAGGCCGCCAGAAGAGGTTGCCCGCGACGTTGCTGAGGTAGAGCGACGCGATGAACCCGGCCCCCAGAAGCGGCGCCAGGGCCGACCACTCGGCCCGTCGCCGCAGGTGATGGTGCAGGGGGAACACCATGCCCAACAGCGCCGCCAGGCCCACCATGGCCGCCGGAGGGGCCAGGGCCGCCGTCAGCCGGTCCCAGGGCGGCGACTCCACCGCCATGACCAGGACGCTCAGCGGCAGAATGAGCAGCGGCACGCCGAACGCGAAGGCCACCGTCGGTGGCAGATGACGACGGAAAATCTCCATCCAATGCCCCCTGACGGGAGGCGCGCAACGTGGAACGTCCCTACGGTCCACCCACCCCCAGTTTCACCGTCAGGATGATGAACACCACGTACACGGCCATGAGAATCGCCCCCTGCCATCGCCGGAACCGGTCGCCACCCATGAGAATGTACGCGCGGAACAGCAACAGCACCACCATCATGACCGGCAGGTACAGATAGAAGAACGCCGGTTCGACCTTCAGGGGCGCGGCCAGCGAGGCGGCCCCGGTCACGAAGAGGACGTTCAGGATGTCGGCGCCGATGATGTTGCCCACCGCCAGTTCCTCGTGGCCCTTGATGAGCGCCACCAGGGCCGTGACCAACTCCGGCAGGCTCGTGCCCAGCGCCACCAGCGTGACCGCCAGCACGTCCGGCGGGACGCCGTAACGCCCGCAGATGACCTTGGCCGAGCCGATGAGCAACTCCGACCCGCCCACCACCAGCCCCAAACCCACCGCCAGCACCAGGATGTGCCGGACGACCGCCGCCACGCGGCCCGGCGGCGCCGGCACCGGGCGCACCGTCCCGGCCAGCATCTCCGGGTGCTCGCGCCCCCATCGGACGCTCAGGTACAGATACCCCACGAGCAGGGCGACCAGCCCCAGGCCGACGACGCGCGGCAAGGTCACCTGGTGGATGTCTCCGGCCAGGGCCCACAGGCCGAAACACAGGACCGCCAGCAGCGTGCCGGCCCCCAGCTGGAGCCAGCCGTGCCGGTTCAGCACGAAACGGTCCTTCGGGATGGCCTTCAGGGTGGCGCACAGGCCGAAGATGAGGCCCGTGTCGGCGATGATCGAGCCCACGGCGTTCCCCAGCGCCAGGCTGCCGTCGCCCTTGATCGCCGCAACCACCGAGACGCACATCTCGGGCATCGTTGTGCCGAGGCTGACGACCGTGGCCCCGATGATGACCTTCGAGACGCGCAGGGCCCGGGCCAGCGCCACCGCCGCCGTCACGGCGCGGTCGGCCCCCAGGGCCAGCACCCCCATCGACGCGATGAGGATGAGCCAGAGCACCCAGGTCTCGCGGGCGCTGTAGAACGTTTCGGAGAGGGCGTCGATCGGCATCAGGCAGCGAGGATACCGGCAGCGCGGCGTGCTTCAAGCGAAATCGGTGTGCGGAGGGCGGGGGGGTGTGGCAACAATTTCTGGCATTAGGCGGCGGCCTTTCGTTGGTAGGTCCAGTAGGTGGGCCAGAGGTGGCTGTGTTCGAGGGCCGCCAGGGTCATGATGGCCTCGGCGTTGGGCTTGTCCCATCGCATGCCGCTGCC
>DATKZB010000216.1:0-12773 GCA_035528235.1 Phycisphaerae bacterium | reverse complement strand
TGTTGTAGGGGCACGACATGTCGTGCCCCTACGGCCCCGCCGGCCGGTACTGCCTCGCATAAGCGTGCCAGCGCCGCACCAGTTCGTCAATAGCGAAACCGTAGGCCTGCCGCAGGGCGGCGTTCTGGTCCTTGCCGTCTTTCAGGGCGTCGACGAACGTCTTGAACTTGTGTCGGCCCTCGGCCAGCAGGAAATCGACCAGCGTGAAGGCGGCGCTGTACTGGTCGCGCGAGAGTTCGTCGCCCGGCTTGGCCGCCAGCAGTCTGCGGAGCGGCGCCCGGGCGACCGCCAGCACCGCCGACGCCTGCCACTTGACCGGCCGCAGCGCCGGGTCGTTGACCGTGGTCATGTACTCGGCCAGGCCCTCGTGGAGCCACAACGGCAGCCGCCCCGGCGTCTTGTACAGTTCGAAGAAGGCGTGGGTGCCCTCGTGAGCGAACAGTTCCTGCTGGCGCCGCTCGTCGCGCGTCTCGATGGGGAAGCACATGTGCACGAGGCTGGGGTCGTCGGCCCCGTGTTGCTCGATGGCGAAGTAGGCCCCCGCCTGGCGGACGTCGTGCCCGTCGAAGACCTGGGCGTACTGCTCGAATTTCGGACGCCGAGCGAACAGGATGAGCACGCACTTGCCGTCCCAGACGCGGGCGGTCTCGGACAGGGCCAGGTGCTTGAGCAGGTTGGCGTGCAGGACCTCGCTCCACTGGGTGAATCGCGCGGCAATGGGCGAGCCGGCCTCGCCGAAGACCAGGTAGTGCCGCGTCTCCGTCAGCCTGAGACGCATCGACAGCCGCTCGTTGATGATCTCCAGGCGCTTCTTCTGCTGCGCGACGATCGCGACCTGGTTGAACGTGCCCAGGGGGCTGCGGTAGTCGTCGGGCAGGCGGTACAACTCGCGGCCGCCCGGCGTCGAGCCCGGCTGCTCGGGCGCGGCCTGGGTGTCGGCAGGCGTTTCGCTCCCTGCGCCCGCCGTTGCCAGACCGAGCGCCAGGGCCGCCGCGAGCGCCACCGCCCGGCCGGTGCGGCACCGTCGTATCTGGCCGGCAGGTGGCATCGCGGGTCCTCGCCTCACGCCTTGGGCTCGATCGTATACGGCGCTCGGGCCACGCGAGGTATCTCGGCCAGCAGGCGCTCGGGCAGCCGGACCGTCTGGACGATGGCGCCGTCCTCGATGGTGCGTCCGAGCACCGTCGCGTGCCGTCCGATCCACGCCAGGAGGCGGCCGTCGGCCGCATCGGCCCGGATCGTCGCCTCCCGCTCGGGCCCCATCAGGCGCTCGGTCACCACCCGGGCCAACTCGTCGAGGCCGGCGCCGGTCTTCGCGCTGACCGTGACGGCGCCCGGGCAGACCCGCTGCACGAGGTCCAGGTCCACGGGGTCGGCCACCAGGTCCGCCTTGTTCAGGACGATGAGTTGCGGCTTGTCGCGGCAGCCGATTTCGTCGAGCACCTGGCCGACGGCCTCCAGGTCGGCGTGGACGTGCTCGGTCGAGACGTCGACGACGTGCAGCAGCAGGTCGGCGTGGATCGCCTCTTCGAGCGTGGCCTTGAACGAGGCGACCAGGTGGTGCGGCAGGTCGCGGAGGAACCCGACGGTGTCCGACAGCAGGGCCGTCAGCCGGTGCGGCAGCGACCAGGCCCGCGTCCGCGTGTCGAGCGTGGCGAACAACTTGTCCTCGACGTACGCCCGGGCGTCCGTCAGGGCGTTCAGCAGGCTCGACTTGCCGGCGTTCGTGTACCCCACCAGGCCGACCGTCAGCGCCTCGCCTCGCGACCGGACCTGGCGTTCCTTGCGGGCGTCGATGGCGCGGAGTCGGGCCTTGAGGTCCTGGATGCGGTTGCGGACGAGTCGCCGGTCGGTCTCGAGCTGCGTTTCGCCCGGGCCGCGCGTCCCGATGCCGCCGCCCTCCATCCGCGACAGGTGCGTCCAGAGGCGCTGCAGGCGCGGGTAGGTGTACTCCAGTTGGGCCAGTTCCACCTGGAGCCGGGCCTCGTGGGTGCGTGCCCGGCTGGCGAAGATGTCGAGGATGAGTTCGCTGCGGTCGATCGTCTTGACCTCGATGGCCTTCTCGAGGTTGCGGATCTGGGCGGGGCTCAGGTCGTTGTCGAAGATGACGACGTTGGCCCGATGCTGGCCGGCCAGGGCCTTGAGTTCCTCGACCTTGCCGTGGCCGACGTACGTGCCGGGGTGGACGGCGCGGCGGCGCTGCGTCATGGTGCCGACGACGTGGGCGCCGGCCGTGTCGGCCAGGCGCTGGAGTTCCTCGAGCCGGTCGCGATGGCCCGCCTCGCCGTGATCTCCGGCGGTGCCGCAGATGACTTCGACCAGGATGGCGCGTTCCCTGACGACGGACCGCCGCGTGTCTTTCAGTTCCTTCACGTGCCTGGGTTACGCCTCCCGACCGACGCCTGCGCGTTACGGGCCCACGTTGACGGATCTACAGCGTTTAAAGATTGCGTATTCACACCACCACTTGTGCGCGGTGGGTCCCCGTACCCACCGCGCAAACACGCAATGTTAAACCGCTCTAATCATAGAACCCTTGGGGGCGGGCGTCAATGCGGGGAAAATCGCGCCGGCGGCCCGGCTGTTGTTATACAACGCTACTTCTTCCTTCATCCCGCCTGGCGGCCTTCCCAGGCCGCCAGGAATACGCGTCAGGCCCAATCGCGGCGGCCTGGGAAGGCCGCCGCGCGACAAGTAGCGTTGTAGGGCTACTCGGGCGGGGCCCGCCGACCGTACACCACCAGCGCCGGCAGACGCTCCGGCGCCGGCGACCCGGGCACCGCCTCGGCCGGGCGGTCGCGCCACCACGCCAGGATGAACGGCCCGTCGCCGGCCCGGCGCTCGCGGTCCCACCATGCCAGGCTCCGGCCGGCGTAGGCGACCTCGCGGCCTGGGTCGCCCTTCCATTGGGCGGCCCAGGCGTTGAGCGGCCGCGTCTTTCCGTCGCGGCCGGTGGCGTTGGCGCCCTGGATGAGCAGGGCCTCGACCAGGTCGGGCCGCTGGCGCATCTTCCCGAGTTCCGCCAGGTCGAGCTGCGCGACGACGTACCCAAACGGCCGGGGCTCCGTCAGGAGCGAGTGGACGACGGTCTGCGCCCTGGAACTGCGGAAGCCCGCCACGTCGGCGTACAACAGTGTGCCCTGCGTCCGGAACACCTCGTCGGACGTGGCCAACACCGGCAGCGGCAGCGGGCTCATCTGGGCCGTCGGCCGGTCGGTGTCCGCGACGCCATCGGCACGGTGGCTTCCCGGCGCGGGCGCGGTGGCCTGCGCCACCGCCCCGCCGCGCGATTCCAGCAGCGCCAGGTGCTCCAGTGCCGCATGCTCGGCGCCCACGGGCATGTAAAAGATGCGGGCCTCGCGGACCCGCGCCAGCTGAACGTCGCCGAACAGGTACAGCCCGACCGTCGCCGCCGCCGCCAGAACCACCAGCGCCAGCGCCGCCGCCGCCCGGTGCCCCCCGGGCACCAGAACACCCACCGCGAGCACCCCCAGACCGAACAGGCCCAGCCACAGCCACAGCCGCAGCCGGTCCGTCCTGGGCCAGGCCTTCGACCCGAGAAACGAGTACGTCGCCGGTTGCACCGTCCAGGACACCCGCGGCGAGACCGGCGGCAGGGAGACCGTACTGCGGCCCTTCCCGGGGGCGATGTGGATGGTCAGGCCCGCGAACGCCGGCACGCCGTCGTCGCTGATCATGGCGTCGAGCATGAAGCACCGCGACACCAGGATCATCGCCTCTCTCCCCAGGCGGAGCACGCGCTGCTGTTTGGCGCCGATGGCCGACAGGAGGCCGTTGCCCAGCCCTTGTTCCTCCTCGGGCAGGCCTTGCTGGATGGCGACCAGCGCCGTCTCGTAGGGCAGGCGCTGTATCTCGGTCGGGGCGACGCGGGTCCGGGCCACGCAGACGCCGCCGGCGTCGAGAAACTCGACCACCAACGCCAGGTTGTCGCCGGCGCAGAAGATGGGCAGGACCCTCTCGCCCGATTCGCCGGGCGCCAACCGCCACGCCGCCTCCACGTCGAACGGCCCGCCGGTCTTCACGCGCACCTGCGCGATGGCCCGCCCGGTGCGGTTCGTCGCCTCGAACGTCACGGGCGCATAGGCGCCCGGGCGGACGATGCCCTCGGTGATCTTCAGGGCGGCCGTCACCTCGACGTCCTGGGCCCAGGCCCCCGCGCCGGGACCCCACACGGCCGCCGCCAGCAGGATTCCCGTCAAGCGTCCGCCGGCCATCCGCCACGCGTCATGCCTCACGGCACACCTCCCGTCGCCTCGAGCATCTTCCAGACGTGCACGGCCGCCGCCACCGACCAGGCCTGGGCGATGCATCCGCCGGGCCGGTGCGGCGGGTCGCCGTCGAAGACCTCGCTGACGAACCCGAGGCCCGCTTCCTCCATCGAGTCGAGCAGCCCCTCGAGAATCTGCGTCGCCTCGCCGCGGGCGCACTCGCGCTGCTCGACTGCGAACACGGCGTCGACGTACGGTCCCACCAGCCACGGCCACACGGTGCCCTGGTGGTAGGCCGCGTCGCGCTCGTCGGGGCCGCCGGCGTACCGGCCCGTGTAGGCGGGGTCGGCGGGCGCGAGCGTCCGGAGGCCCCGAGGTGTCATGAGTTTGGCGCACACGGTCCGGACGACCGACTTGGCCCGCCGTCCCGTGAGCGGGGCGTGCGGCAGGCCGACCGCCAGGACCTGGTTCGGCCGGATGGCGGCATCGCGCCGACCGTCCGGCCCAACGACATCATACAGGCATCCGGCCGCATCGTTCCAGAAGAGTTCCTCGAACGCGTCGCGGGCCCGGCCACGCTCGGCGCACGGCCCCGGCGCGGCCACGCCCAGTCGCCGGGCCAGGTCCTCGACCAGCGCCAGGCCGCTGAGCCAGAGGGCGTTGATCTCGACGGCCTTGCCGTGGCGCGGCGTGACGGGGCGACCGTCGGAGGTCCGGGCGTCCATCCAGGTCAGTTGCGTCTCGGGCGAGCCGGCCGTGATGAGACCGTCGGAGTCGGCCCGGATGCCGAACCGCGTGCCGGCGGCGTACCGCTCGACGACCTCGCACGCGGCGGGCCAGAGCCGGTCGCGGACGAACGGCACATCTCCCCCGGTCCGGGCGTAAGCGGCCAGGGCCTGGAGGAACCAGAGGCTGGCGTCCACCGTGTTGTACTCGGCCTGGCCGGTCTCCTCCGCGAAGCGGTTCGGGACCATGCCCTCGCTGGCAGCGGCCGCGAAGGCCCCCAGGACCTTCCGGGCCGCGCCGAGCCGGCCTGTCTCGATGGCCAGGCCCGGCAGGGCGATGAGGGTGTCGCGGCCCCAGTCGCTGAACCAGGGGTACCCCGCGATGACGGTCAGGAGGTCCTCGTCGCCTACCCGCCGCCGCACCAGAAACGCGTCGGCGGCGCGGGCCAGGCGGGCCAGCCGCTCGTCCTTCGGCCCGCCCGCCCGGGCGACGACGTCGGCCTGCCGCCGGAGTTCCGCCTGGCGCGCTGCCGCAACGTCTATCGCGCGCGGCGGGTCGAACGAGCAGAACAGGTGGAACCGGGCCGGACCGCGGCCGCGGACCGTCCAGCGGCCGGGGGCCAGGAGGTCCTGGACGAAGTCGAAGCCGCGCTCGCGTTCCACCCGCACCAGCACGCCCTCGTACCAGGCGGGCGCGGTGCGGGCCTCGGCGTCGGCGGCGTCGGTCCAGAGGAAGACGGCCGGCATGCCCTCCGAGAGGACGCGCCAGCCGGGGGCGTCCGGCAATGCCTCCACGCGAAAGCGGTTGTGCCGGCGGCCGAGGTGGTGCATCGACCGAAGCGCGAGCATCGGCCCGAGGTCCAGCGTCCAGTCGCCCTCGGCCTGGACCTCGTAGGTGATGCACACGCCCTGGCCGTCGCGAAGCAGCAGCACCTCGCGCTCGACCGTGGTGCCGCCCGCGCGCGACGCGAGGCGCGGCCCGCCGTCCAGGTCGAACCGCTCGGCGGCGCGCCAGCCCTCCGGATGGAACCCGTCGGCGTACTCGGTCGTCGAAAGCCACACCTCGCCCTCGCCGGTGACGAGGCGCTCGTCGACGTGGCTGAGGACGACGTGCCGGCCCACCGGCGGCTGCAGGGCCGGCACCCACAGGCCGTGGTACCGCCGCGTGGGGCACCCCAGGACGGTCGAGGAGGCGTAGCCGCCGGCGCCGTCGGCGAGGAGCCACTCGGCGGCCAGGGCTCGGTCGAGGTCGCGAAGGCGTGCGGCATCGAGGTGCAAGGTCGGGCCTCCCAAGGGCGAGCCATGGCGCCCGTGCCGAACGCACGGCCGGGCAAGACCGGCCGTGGCACACACCGGCTGCCCCCCAGAACACTGGCGGACAAGCCGCCAGTGGCACCCGGGGTCCTTGCGCGGTGGGTCCCCGCACCCACCGCGCCAACCCGCAATCGAACCTCCAGCGCGGCGGGTACGGGGACCCGCCGCGCACAAACGTCCCAACGCGCAGGTCGGACCGGTTACGGTTGCGGCTCGGCGGCCGGGGCCTTGGCGTCTTCGGCCTGGGCGGGCGGCGCGGCATCGTCGGCGACACCCTCGGCGGTCTCGATGCGGATGGCGCCGAGGGGGCAGTACGTGACGCACTCGCGGCACAGGACGCAGGCGGCCAGCCGGCGGACGCTGATGTACGACTTGTCGTTGCACATCTCGAAGACCTTCGGCTGGCATCGGGCCAGGCACACGCCGCAGCCGACGCAGTCGCGGGCGTTGACCGAGAGGGTGATGCGGCTTCCGTCGTCATTGAAGGTGGCCACGGTCACCAGGTCGGGCGTCTGCTCGTCGACCTCGCTGACCTGGTGGGCCTGCTGCCAGGAGTGGCTGCGGACCTGGTGCCGGCCGCCGCGGTCGATCCGGAAGATGCTCCGGCCGCACGTCGGGCACCGGTGAATGTCTTCGAGTTTCTGGAGGTACTTGATGAGCGTCAGGACCAGGGTGCCGTGGCTCCAGGTCAGGGGGCTGACGGAGAGGGGCTTGTTGGTGTAGGGGTCGACCTGCTCGGCCAGGACGCCGGAGGGCAGGGCGTGGCTGACGACCCACTCGAAGATGGGGACGGCCTCTTTGAGTTCCTCGATGGTGGACCCTCGGGCGATGTAGTAGTCGGCCAGCCAGATGCTGCAGACGAACCAGGGGTTGCCGGGCACGCCGCGGCGGTCGGTCGAGACGCGGTAGTAGGTGTCTCCGACGTACCGGGCCATGCCGCCGACGGGGGTGTTGACCCAGAGGGCCTCGGCGACGGCCTCCATGGTGCGTTCGACGCGCGGGTCGGTGGCCTCGAAGGCGTGGAACTTGAAGACGGCGAAGAGGCTGGCGTCGATGGTGGCGTCGACCTCCATGCGGCCGCCGTCCAGGGGGACGAGGCGGCGGATGAAGCGTCCGTGCTCGTCGCTCCAGAGGTGCTTGGCCATGGCGTCGCGGACCTCGGTGGCGGCGCGGTCGTACTTCTCGGCCAGGGTCGCGTTGCCGAACGTCTGGGCGAAGTTCCGGGCCGCCACCAGGCCTCCGTACACCGTGGCGCAGGTGTAGGTGTGGACGCCGTACCGCTCTTCCCAGATGTCGTACGAGGGTTTGGGCAGGCCGGTCTCGGGGTCGCGGAAGTCGACCATGAAGTCGGCGGCCTTGAGGATGAGCGAGTGGTACAGCGGCCGCACGTACTCCACGTTCTTGTACATCCAGAAATGTCGCCACAGGGCCCACAGGACCAGGGCCGTCTGGTCTTCCTGGATGGGCAGGCGCGTCTTGCCGTCGACCATCCAGGGGTGCCACGACGAGGCGGGCGTGCCGTCGGGGTTGTACTTGTGCAGCAGGTAGCCTTCCTCGGTCAGGAGGTCGGCGCACTGGCTGTAGAATTGGCGCGTGATGCCCGGGAACCCCGCCAGGTCGAGGGCGTGGCAGACGAGGGCGGCGTCCCTGGGCCACATGTACGAGTAGGTGTCTCGCGAGAACTGGAGGACGTCGGAATCGTTGGCGGCAATGACCGCCCCGCGGTTGTCGATCTGGCTGCGGATGATCAGCAGGCTCCGCTTGAACAGGTTTCGGACGGCCGGCGGCAGGTTGCCGAAGTTGTGGGCCGGCCCGTTGACCCAGGCCCGCCAGTACCCGATCGTCCGGGCCAGCAGCATGGCCGGACCGCGCTCGCGCAGCAGGTCGTACAGGCTGCGCAGGTCCTGGTACGACTGGGCGACCACCAGGTAGTAGTAGATGGTCTCTTCGGCGCCGGGGTCGAGCGTCACGGTCATGCCGATGGTCGAATCGACGGCCCCCTGGCTGATGGGGTTGCCCGAGAGGCGTCCGTCTTCGGCGTCGCGCCAGGTGCCCTCGGCGCCGTGGAACCCGCACGTGCCCGTGGCGAACATCTCGACGACGTGGCGGTCGGCGCCGCCGGGGTCGGTGCGGCAGGAACCGGCCAGCACGTACCGCGCGCCGCGGTAATGCACGACGGCCCCCAGACGCGGGTCGTAGTAGGCCGTGTCGCCCACCTTGCCGCCGTACATCGAGAGGTCCTGCTGGAAGAACAGCCGGAACTCCCGCCGCACGCCCGACCGGTTCGTCACGCGGACCCGGCGGATGTAAATGTCGCGGTTGAAGTCGACGGCGTCGGTGCACGCCAGTTCCACGCCCAGGCCCTCGTGGGCCAGGCGGACGTCGGTGGCCAGGGTGTCCTTCAGGTACAGGAGCGACTTCTTCCACGTCGGGTCGCTGCTCCAGACGAGTCGACCCTCGGCCCAGACGCCGAAGCGGCAGGGTCCCCAGCCGGCGTGGTTCTCCTGGCCGACGTAGGGGTAGTAGAGGTCGCGGATCTGGTAGTCCGAATCGAACGCGATGAGCAGATTGCCGTTGCCGACGGGGATGTCGCGCGGCACGTGTTACCTCCCAAGGGGCCCCACGCCACGGGGAGGATTATAAGTAGCGCCCCCGGCCAATGCAACGGCCAGAGCCATGCGGCAAGGCACACGGACACCGAGCGGCGGGTTCCGGGTCTGTGGTTTGGGATTGCAGATTGGAGATTTCAGATTGGAGATTTCAGATTGGAGATTTCAGATTGCAGATTGGCAGCCCGGGCCGCAACCGCGCGCCAAGTCACCTTCTCTGCCGTGGTTGGCCTCGCGCCAGGGGCACTGGCCGGGAGCGCTGCTCCGCGCTCGGACGGCTACGGTGTGGGAGGCGATTGCTGCGCCGGCGCCGAGGCCGCCTGCCGCTTCCGGTTGAAGTACTCCTTCATCTCGGGCCTGTCCAGTTTGTAGGCCGCATAGATGGCAAGGGCAGGGCCTATGGGGAAGAGGACAATACAGAAAGGCAGCACGAACCACATCAGCGTTCTCGTCCGGGGCGAGCCCCGCCACAGCAGCACCGTCATGGCGAGGCACCCCACGCCGGCCCATCCGAAATGTAAGGAGAACCACGTCCGAATAGCATCCCAGCCCTCTGAACGGCTGATTAGAATGCATGCTCCCGCCACGGAGCACCACAGCACGGCCATGCCGGCCAGTGCCCACAGCGCAGTCCTGCCCGCCTTCGGCAACGGTTCAGCCATGGCATCCCCCCGCCCGTGTGTTGGGCCTCTACCCTTGGACCTTGGACTTTGGATCTTGGACTTTGGACCGCCGTTCACTTCCTCAGCCGCGTCCGCAGGTTGTCCAGGACGTTCATGAAGTTGATGTACGAATCGTACGGCGACTCGTACGGGTTGAAGTACTTGTGGACGTCGCCGTCGGCGAACCACTTGGTGCACATGTAGTAGAAGTGGTCGGAGGTCTGGAGCCGCCGCCAGTCGTGCAGCAGGGCCGGGTCGCCCTTGGCCTTGACCTCGTGTTCCATCCGGTACAGTTCGTGCAGGGCGTTCGACTGCATGGCGTTGCCGAGCCAGGCCGACAGGTCGCGCTCCATGTCGGCCCACGAGACCATGTGGGGGATGTCGAGTTCCGCCGTCGGCGGGTACGCCTGGACGGCGCCCGACAGGGTCATGAAATTGTTCTTCCCGCCCTTGAGGATATGCTCCGGCAGGTGGTACATGAAGTCGAAGATGCCCGAGTCGGCCCACTGGTGTTCGCCGAACGTCTCGTAGTCCATGAACAGGTTCACGACGTACCCGTTGCCGTTGACCTGGTCGACCCACTGGGCGAACCTCTCGGCCCGCAGCGGCCACTCCGGCCACGACCGGTCCGAGAACCGGAACGCGATGTCGTCCGACAGACGGTAGTTCTTCAGCAGCAGGCTCGTCCGCTGCGACCCCACGGGCCGGTACATGAACGTGGGCGACCGGTACCCCAGAATGTGGTCGGCCCCCTCGGCCGTGATGCCGGTAAACCCCAGGCCCTCGACAAAGTGGGCCAGGTCGTTGTTGTAAATCAGTTCGGTGTTGCGGAACACGCGCGGACGCACGCCGAACGTATCGGCCATCTTCGCCGAGTGCGCCATGACCTGCTCGCGGAACTCCTCCCGGCTGTACAGAAACGACAGGCTGTGGTAGTACGTCTCGGCCAGCAGTTCCACCTGGCCCGTGTCCACCAGCGCCCGGAACGAATCGACCGTCTCCGGGCTCCACCGCTCGAACTGCTCGAGCGCCACCCCCGTCATGGAGTACGAGACGGCGAAGTCCTTGCCGTACTGGCGCACCAGGTCGAGCATCAGCCGGTTGGTGGGCAGGTAACACCGCTGGGCGACCTTGCGGCACAGTTCGGCGTTCTTGTAATCGTCGAAGTAGTTCGCGTCCGTGTCGAACACGCTATACCGCCGCAGCCGGAAAGGCTGGTGGACCTGGAAGTAGAAGCACACGCTGGCCATGGGTTGTCGCCCGGCATCTGAAGGCTAAAGGTTAGAGTCTAGAGTCCAAAGTCCAAGGTCCAAAGTCCGGGGCTCCGAGCCGGCCGCCCGAGCACAGGTCGGGGGACTTTCGATCCGCCTGCGCCGCCCTGCGCGACCGACCTTCGGCCCGCAGACTCCGGACCTGCTTGTACGTGCTCCCCCCCAATGGCCCCCGCCCCGACAAAGGCGCGCGGCGGGCAAGCCCGCCGGCTAACGCCTCTTCTGTAGTTGGAATGCTGTACCTGTGGCCTCTAGCCTGTAGTCTGTAGCCTGTGGCCTGTAGCCTCCGGCCTCCAGGCTCCAGCCTCCCTCCTACGCCTTCCCATCCGCCACGTCCCGGTACACGTCCATGCACGCCCGGCCGGCGTCGATCCAGGCGAACTTGCGGACCTCGAACGCCCCGTGTTCGCGCAGCGTCTTCTGGAGCGGCGGGTGACGCAGCACCGCCACGATCTTGTTCGCCATCTCGTTGATGTCCCAGAAATCGACCTTCAGGGCGTGCGTCAGCACCTCGCTCACGCCGCTCTGTTTCGAGATCAGCACCGGCACGTCGTGCTGGAGCGCCTCCAGCGGTGCCAGCCCGAACGGCTCGCTTACGCTCGGCATGACGTACAGGTCGGCCATCTGGAACACGCGGTCTACGTCGGCCCCGCGCAAAAAGCCCGTAAACGTGACCCGGTGCCCGATGCCCAGCGCCGCCGCCAGTTCGATCATCCGGCGGATCATGTCGCCCGAGCCCGCCATCACGAACTTCACGTTGTCCATGATCTGGAGCACCTTCCGGGCCGCCGCCAGGAAGTACTCCGGACCCTTCTGCATCGTGATCCGGCCCAGGAACAGCACGATCTTGTCGTGGCTCTCGATGCGCTCGACGCTCGACGGAATCGCCTCGCCGTTGATCGTGATGGCGTTGTAAACGACCCGGCACTTCGACTCCGGCACGCCGTACCGGCTGGTTACGATGTCGCGCGTCAGCCGGCTGACGCAGATGACCCGCTGCGCGCCGTGCAGGCCCGCCCGCTCGATGTCGTACACGTGCTGGTTCACGTGCGTCCCGCTACGGTCGAATTCCGTCGAGTGGATGTGCACGACCAGCGGTTTGCCCGTCAGCGCCGCCACGCTCAGGCCGGCCGGGTACGTCATCCAGTCGTGGGCGTGGATGACGTCGAACGAGTGCCGCCGGGCCGCGTCCGCCACCAGACGGGCATACCGGTTGACCTCGCCGAACAGGTCGCCCGCGTACAGGCCGGGCGATTCCGTGATGCCGAGGCTGGTGGGCCGCTTGGGATCGAGCGTCGCGGCCGCCTCGACCGCCTCGGCCGCCGTGACGACGCCGGTCCGCTGGTCGCGGCGGCGTTCCTCCAGGTACTGCTCCTCGGTCTGGTACGCGCCCAGCGCCGCCATGACCGGAATCAGACGGACGTGTTCCAGGCCGTCCACCGTCCAGTAGGTTGTTTCGCCGCGCGCGTACGACTCGCCGGCCGAAAGCACGTGCACGCCCCCGACCTGCCGGTTGGTGCCCCCTCGCGGAAGAACGAACAGAATCTCCGTTCCCAGATCGCTCAGGGCTTTCGTGAGGCCGTAACACGCGGTACCCAACCCGCCGCTGATAAAGGGCGGGAACTCCCACCCCAACATGAGGATACGCATCGTCCTGCCGTCCATCCCCTCGGTGCGCCAACCACCGACGTCCAGGCGCACACTAACCCTTACCCCTCTTGTCTGAGTCGTGCGCGATGGCACAAACCGCGCACCTCCCGACCCAGCATTCTAGTTCCCCCGCCCGGCGCCTGTCAATCGAATTGCATCGTCGGCGTTGGTGCGGGTGTGGCAACAATTTCTGGCATTAGGCGGCGGCCTTTCGTTGGTAGGTCCAGTAGGTGGGCCAGAGGTGGCTGTGTTCGAGGGCCGCCAGGGTCATGATGGCCTCGGCGTTGGGCTTGTCCCATCGCATGCCGCTGCC
>DATKZB010000215.1:0-26025 GCA_035528235.1 Phycisphaerae bacterium | reverse complement strand
GGACCTCGTCCTCCACAAACGTCCCAAGGCCCATCCCTTCCTCCCCCTCTTGGCCCCCGTCTTCCTCGACCAACTCCTCTTCAAACACCTTCACACACCATCCGCAAGGGGGTACGATGTGTGGGCACTTCCCTCATCCTGCCGCGCACGGCTGTGGTTTCTCGCGGTCGGTCGGGAGACCGACCGCGCAAGACTTGTGGTACCGCCGGCGGCATCGAGAAAGGCACGCACCGAAACGGATCATGGTCACCCTTCGGGATGACCATGCCACCCGCGTCCGGAACACTGGCGGACAAGCCGCCAGTGGCACCCGGCGCTACTTGGGCGGCGCCCGGAAGAGGCCGAAGACCGAGATGGTGGGCGAGGCCCGGGCGTCGTCAATCACGAGGCGGACCTTTTGGGCCTCGATGTCGTCAAACCGCAACAGCCGCTTGCGCCCGACCGTCTGGCCGCGCGCCAGTTCCTTCCATGCCGCGCCGTCCCACGCCTCGACCTTGAAGGCCTTGACGCGCTGGCCCAGGCGGATGTGCTCCTGAATCATGGCGCGGTTGAAGGCGGTGGGCCGGCCGAGGTCCACCTCCATCGAGGCCGCCACGACGCCGTCGTCGGTGGCCCAGTAGGTCTGGGGGTCGCCGTCGAGGGCCTTGGCGGGTCCGTAGGCGTCGGCCTTGCCGCGGACGTTCGTCGCGGCGGCGGGCCGGCCGCGCGCCAGGTCCCGCGCGAAGGTGGCGTCGACGACGGCCTTGAACTCGGCCAGCCGCGCGGCATCGTTCTCGTGCATGAGGCCACGGCGGTCGGGTGGAATGTTGAGCATCATCACGCCGTTCATCCCCACCGAGGCGTAGTAGAGGTCCAGCAGTTGGTCGAGCGACTTGACGCGGCCGTCTTCCGCGGCGTGGTAGAACCACCCGGGCCGGATGGACGTATTAACTTCCGTCGGCACGAAATCGGGCCCGTCGATGCGGCCGTGCGTCTGGTCCTTGTTCGGCACGCCCAGGCCCATGCGGGCGCGGTCGATCATCGACCAGTTCGGGTCGGCCGCGAAGCCCGACTCGTTGCCCACCCACCGGACGTCGGGCCCGACGTCGCTGAACATGCAGGCCGCGGGCTGGAGTTCGCGCACCTTCGCCCAGTACGCCTCGAAATCGTAGACCTGCTTCTTGCCGTTAGGCCCCTCGCCGCACGCCCCGTCGAACCAGAGTTCCGACACCTTGCCGTACCCCGTGAGGAGTTCGGTGAGTTGGCCCAGGTAATACTGGTTGTATCGCGGCGAGTCGCCGTAGCAGGGCTCGTGCCGGTCCCAGGGCGAGAGGTAGACGCCAAGGTCGAGACCCTCGGCCCGGCAGGCGTCGGCCAGTTCGCGGACGACGTCGCCCTTGCCGCCGCGCCACGGGCTCGACCGGACCGAGTGCTCGGTATACTTGCTCGGCCACAGGCAGAACCCGTCGTGATGCTTGGCCGTCAGGACGATCATCGCGAGGCCCCCCGCCTTGCACGTCCGGGCCCACTGGCGGGCGTCGAGGGGGGTGGGATTGAAGATCTTGGGGTCCTCCTTGCCCGTGCCCCACTCGCGGTCGGTGAACGTGTTGACGCCGAAGTGGACGAACGCAATCATCTCGCGCTCGAACCAGGCCAGTTGGCGCGGCGTGGGCACGGGCGCCAGCGGCGCGGGCGGCGGCACGGTTTCGGTTCCGACGGGCTTGGCGGCGGACATGCAGGCGGTCTCCAACAGGGCCAACATCGTGGCACACACCAGTACGGACGGCAGACGCTTCATGGCAGTACTCCCTGGCCGGCGCCCGCGGTCACCGGCCGGCGGACGACGGCGAAACCTCTCTCCCGCGCGACGACCTTGGTGCCGTCGGAGAACGTCGCCGAGAGCGGACGGTCGCGCCTATTGTACACCACGTAGGTCCGCTCGGCAGCGTTGCGAAAGACGGCGTAGAGGGGCACGTCGGCCCACACGGTCCGGTCGACGTGGCCGAGGGCCTTGAGGTTCCAGATCCAGTGATAGGCGTTGGCCCGGGAGTTGCCCGCCTCGGCCTTGAACGCCGCGCCGGCGGCGTCGAACTGGGCGGCGGCGTCGGCCGGGTCGTCGAGCGCACGGTACATCCACACCAGGTCGGCCCACTGGTCCCAGTGCGTCCCGCCGTTCTCGCGGACCAGGGCGTCGTAATTCTTCCGGACGTACTCCGGGTACCGTCCCAGGTACAGCGACCCGCCGTGGATGGGCAGCCAGTTGATGCCGTGGACCACCTCCGGGTTGGCCGAGAACCACGTGCCGTTGGCGCCCTTGCCGCCCCAGACCATCGTGACGACCGACGCGGTGTACCCCGGCCGGCCGTTCTCGCCGCGCACGTCGAACCAGTATTCGTCGATGGCCTCCATCTCGGTCGTGTAGAGGTAGACGCCCAGGTCGCGCAGGGCCGTGTGGCCGGTGGCCTCGCCCCAGAGGACGAGCGCGGCCCAGGCGTTCATGGCCTCGGACGAGGATTCCTGGTTGTTGCCATCGCCGAACTTGGCGTTGCCCGACGCCCACGAGTGCCCGGCGTACGGGTCGAAGCATCGCAGGAAGGGGAACTGCGGGTCGGCCCGGTCGGGCGATGCCATGTCGCGGACCAGCGCCTGGACCATGCCGCCCCACCGCGCGTCGGCTGCCCACGACGGGTCGCTGCGGGCCACCTCGGCCGCCGCCTTGATGAAGTACCCGTAGTGGAAGTGGTGATCGTTCAGGGCCGTGTCGCTGCCGTAACCGGCCGGGTACCCGATGAGCGCCCCCCAGTGGTCGTTGTAGTAGAAGAGGCCGGCCGACTTCAGGCTGCCGCGCGCGTCGGCCGCCGTGAACCAGTGCTCGAGCCGGGCGCGGATGTCGTCGAGCATCGCCCGCCGCGCGGCCTCGTTGCCGGTCTGCTCGGCAATGGGGACGAGCGAGGCCAGTTTGCCGAGGCGTTTGCCTTCCCAGTAGATGTCTCGCGTGCCGCCGGGCCGGGCCTTGGCCTCTTCGTCGAGGTAGGCGTCGAGGCGGGCCTTGTCGCAGTCGCCCTCGGCGGGCAGCGCGGGCAGGACGCCTGGAAACGTCATCCGCGTGGCGAAGGACCGGCCGGCGGCGAGTTTCATGACGCCCCGCACCGAATCGTAGCGGTACGGGGTCAGCGGGGCCGCCGTGTGTCGCCACTGGTGCGGATACAGGGCGAACAGCGTGCCGTCGGCCCGGCCTTCCCACAATTTCGTCGTAAAGGTGAACGTGGTCTCGACGGACGACGAGCGCGGGTCGTACTTCCACGCCACCTTCGTGTCGGTGACGTGGGCGTAGGCGTACCGCGCCACGAGCGCCAGGGCCTGGGCCGAGGCCTCGGGCAGGAGGCCCACCGCGAAGTACGGTTTGCCGCCGGGCGAGTTCGTGAGCGTCGTCGTGCCCAGGCCGGTCCACGTCGAACCCGTCGGGCCGAACAGACCGTAGTGCCGCCGGTTGACCGTCACGCCCAGCACGGCGTCGCCGGCGCCGCCGGACCAGACGGTCGGCGCCTGGGCGAATGTGACTCGCGCGCCGCCCCCGGCGTAGACCGCGTAGACAAACGGCGACCCGTGCCCGTACGAGACGACCATGCGGCTGGTCCCGTCGCCGAAGGCCGCGCGGACGAACCAGTCGCTGAACCCGTCGACGCGGGCCTCGGCAAACGTCTCGCAGGCCGAGTGGCCGACGACCAGGTCGTCCCCGCCCGGCTCGGGCAGAAAGGCGAAGATGGCGGCCGGGGTGCCCTTGATGTCCGGCCCCGGGTAGTAGACGCGCAGGCCCTTGGCGACGGCCCGCACGGCGAGGGGATGGGGGTACTGGCGCTCCGACAGGGGCATCCACGCCAGGGAACTCCACCAGTCGGTGGTGGGCATCTTGCCGCGCACGGTCGGCGTCTTGTAGATGGTCGGCTGCGGCTCGCGGGCGCCCGGCGGCAGGACGGTGGCGAAACTGCCGGCGCCGACGCGAACGATCGTCTCGGCCGACCCGGCCGCCGCCCACACCAAACCCACGAGCGCCGCCGCGGCCGCCGCCAAGCCGAACCTCGCGCGTCTCACTCCGGCTTCCTTCCGTCGTCGGGCAGGTCCATCAGGATGACCACGTGGATGTCGAGTTGCTTGAGCACCAGGTGCACGGTGCCATCGGAGAACCGGAACGGCACGTGCCGCGTGCCCGGCTGGAGGATGACCCGCTCCGGCCGCACGCCCGTCCGGATGCTAACCTCCAGCGGCCCGGCGGGGGGCACGCGGTCGAAGACGTGGACCCGCTCGTCGGCATGCGGACCGGCGGTGTTGACCAGGTTGACGGCCAGGGCACCCTTGACGCGGTTGACCGTCACGTCGACGGGCTCGGCCCCCTGAATTTGGACGATGGGCGACGGGAAGAGTTCCCGCACGAGCGCCGCCAGGAGGCTGCGGGCCACGCTGGTGGCGGCCTGGTTGTACCGTTCGCCCAGGTTGAGGTACGTGGCGGCAATCCTGCCTTTGCCGCAGTCGGCCACCGACGCCGCCGGAAACGGGGTGCCCTTGAAATCGTTCTCGGCGTACAGGCCGCCGACGCCGCGAGCCGTGTCCTTGAGCCTCGCGTGCCGCGAGAGCGTCTTCATGCCGGCCAGGGCGCCCTTGTATTCGAGCCACTGGTCGCGGACCTCGGCGCGGCCTTTGAACGTGACGCCCAGGGCGTCGGCGAACTGGGCGGCGGCATGGGGCCCGATGAGAAGCAGGTTCCCCCCGCCCTCGACGTACGCCAGCAGCGCCTTCTGGAAACCGGGCTCCAGGTACTCCCACTCCGGCACGATGATAATCGGGTACTCGTCCATGCGGCCGCAGAGGTGGTGCTCCATCGTAATCTCGACCGACTGGTGGAGGTCGAGCAGGCACCGCAGGATGCCCTTCATGGGTTCCAGTTGTCCGCTCCAGGGCCTCAAGAGGTCCGGCCCCATCCGGTAGTACGCCGCGCCCGAGTACAGCAGCGCCACCTGGGGCACGGCCTGGGCGCGGTGACAATACGGCTGCCGCTCGCGGCAGAACTTGGCGACCTCGGCCATGACGTCCATCTGCCAGTCGTAGATGGACCCGTCGCGTTTCTGCTGGAAGTACGCCTGGAACCCGCCGCCCAGCGCCAGGACGATGGCCGCCTCTTGCTGGAGTTGGGCGACCGACTTGGTGGTCGGGCACCGTTCGCCCTGCTTCCAGCGGAAACTCCAGGCCATGAGGTCCCACGGTTTGCCCTGCCGGGCCATGCACCGGCCCTCCAGCCGGGCCGAGTTCACGCTGTCGTGGGGCGAGTAGTCGCCCGAGATGAAGTCGACGTCGGCCGAGACCGGCTCGGGCATGAACGACGAGAACGCCCAGTTGCTGGCCACCTGGAAGTCCGGCCGGTGGGCGTGCATCTCGTCGACGTAATGGCGGAGGTACCGGCGGAAGCCCTCGCGGCAAAACTCGGCGAACTCCAGCCAGTGCTTGTCGGTGATTTTGCGCGGCACGCGCTTGAGGCCGGTCTGCTGCCGCCACGCCGCCAGCACCTGCCGGCCGTAGTCGGACTCGAGCGACCAGCACTCGCCGTCCACCCACACACCGTCCACGTCGTACGCGTCGGCGAGTTCCTTGAGTTGCGGCAGCAGGAGTTCATCGACGTACGGGCCGAAGACGGAGGTGTTGTGCTTGTCGCGTTTGCCGTCGGGCCCCACGCGGGCCCACGTCCGGTGCCGACGGACGGCCTCGTGGTCCTGGACGCCCGAGTAGTGCAGATACAGCGCCACGCCCCGCGCCGCCGTCACGTCGCGCCAGATGCGCAAGGGGTCGCGCACGAAGCCGGGCGCCGGGTAGCCCACCTTCGTGGGGTACGACGAGAGACCGGGGTGCCCCTTGCAGTCGCACTGGATGTAGTCGGGCTGGACGCGTTCGATGATGCTCCGGACCATCGGGCGGGTGACGTTGCGGCCGACGTGCTTGCAGTCGTTGCCCGCGTGGAAGTCGAAGTGGATGCCCAGGAAACTATCGGACCGCTTCAGCCGCTTCCTCCGCCGTTTCGCGCCCATGTGCCGGCTCTCCCTGCGGTTCTCTCAGTGCTGGACTGGTTTCCGAATGCCGCCCGGCGACCTCCCCGGTGCCTGCCCGCCTTGGGCGGGCCACCACGACGCCGTTTCCGGCCATATGGAGGTTATACGGAAGTCCCCGCATGATACGTGCCGGCAAAGCCCGCGTCCATAGAATGCCTGGTGCGGGGGGTGCGGGGGTGCGCCAGATTTTTCTGGCGAACGTGGAGCCGTTGTAGCGCGGGGGTTTACCCCCCGCGCACCCGACATGGTCAAGGCGTCTGGCGCGGGGGATAAACCCCCGCGCTACGCCGGCGCGGGCGGCCCCGCCGTTCAGCGATCCAGTCGTGCCAGAAAACGTTGCCGCACCCGGGTGCGGTCGCAGGGGCGTTTTTCTCTTGACCTGCCGCACGGCACGGGTAGAAGTGGCGTGTCGCGACTTGTTCCCGGGGCCGCGACGCCCGGGTGGGCGCCGCGGAGGGCTGGACGGACAGCCCGACACATCACTCAACGGTCACTCGCATACGAAAGGAACAACGATGGCCAACGGGAAATTGCCGAATTACCTGGCATCGGCTGTGGCTAACCCGACCGCCAACCGGTCCCCCTGGTACAAGAACACCGCCCAGACCTATGCGGGGATCATGCTCTGGTTTGTCTTCTGGAGCCAGGTGCCCATGGGCGCCGGCGCGAACGGATACAGCAAGTTCGCCGGCGGCACGCTGGCCCAGGGCGTGGGGGTGGCTCTTCTCGGCCTGATCGCGGCGGCCCTGGTCTGCCACTTCCTCTTCTACCTGGTGCCCGGCATGCTGGGGATGAAGACCGGCCTGCCCCTGTACATCGTGGGCACCTCCACGTACGGCGCGCAGGGCGGGTTCCTGATGCCGGGGTTCCTGATGGGCCTGCTCCAGTTCGGCTGGCTGGCGGTGAACGGCTTCTTTGCGGGGCTGCTGCTGGTCATTCCGTTCTTCGCCGTTGCCGATCAGGGCAAGGCGATGGGCTCAGTGCCACACCTCGTCGTGTCCTCGGTCTGGATTGTGCTTGGCGCCTTCATGGGCGTCAAGGGCATTAAGTACGTGGCCCGCGTGGCGACGTTCCTGCCGCTCATTCCGCTGGCCATCCTGGTCATCCTGTTGGTCGCGACGATCGGCGGCGTCGGCACGTTCGACAGCCAGGCCCTGATCGCGGCGTGCGAGACGTCCGCGCCCGAGGGCACGACGGTCCAGCCGGCCATGACGACCTTCGCGGTGATGGCGCTCATCATGACGTACGTCGTCGGCTTCTTCGCGACGGCCGGTGCGGCCGGTGCCGATTTCGGCATGAACAACCGCAACGCCAAGGACGTGCACCTGGGCGGCCTGGTCGGCATCGCCCTCGCCACCGTGTTCGCCGGCGGCGTCGCGATTCTGGTCGTCGCAGGCGCGTACGGCAGCGGCATTATCACGAGCGGCGCCGTCATGGATCCCACCGTTCTCATGGAGACCATCGTCGGGAAACAGACGGCCGGCGTCTTTATGTACCTGCTGGCCATTGCGGCCTTCCCGCCGGCGTGCTTCTCGGCGTTCATCGCGGCCAACAGTTTCAAGACCACGCTGCCCAACGTAAGGCCGCTGATCACGTGCGGCCTCGGCGCGATCGCCGCCATCGTCCTGGTGGTCATGGGCTGGGTGAGCGACGCGATGGGCGTGTTCACCATCATCGGGGCTTCGTTCGGCCCGGTGTGCGGCGCCATGATGGCCGACTACCTGCTGTCCGGCCGCAAGTGGGCCGGGCCGCGGTCGGGCTTCAACCCCGCGGGCTGGATTTCGTGGGTCCTGGGCTTCGCCGTCGGCGCGGCCGACTTCATTGCGAAGATCCCGGGCTTGGAACAGTTGGCCGGGAAGGTGCCCTGCCCGCCCGTGGCGGCCTTCGTGGTCGGTTTCGTCCTGTACATCATCCTGGCGAAGATCGGCCTCCAGAGCCGGACCCTGGAGATGCCCGCCGTCGGGGCACAGCAGGCGTGAAAAGCGGCACTAAGCGATGCTGAGCAGCGCGGCCCGCCTGTGGCGGGCCGCGCTGCTTTTCCGGCGAAAATTGATATTGCCCGGCCCCTCTGCTACACTGCCGCAACGACGGTACCAGAGGGGTTCGGTGCGACACCGGTTGCGGCGGGCGCGGTTCAGTACGGTAGCGTTGGCACAGGGCACCCCGCCCGTCCGGGTCCTTGTCGGTCGGCTGACCAAGGAGACGCCATGAGTCGCAACGTTTCTATCACCCGCCGCGGACTCCTGAAGAGCGTGGCCGCGGCCGCCCTCGTCGGACCATACGTCATCACATCCGACGCCCTGGGCCGCGACGTCCGGCCCTCGCCGGCCAACCGCATCGGCGTCGGCGGCATCGGGGTGGGCGGCCGAGGCGGGGGGCACATGCAGTCGCTGCTCCAGGACGCCGACGCCCAGGTCCTGGCCGTTGCCGACACCGACAAGCGCCGACGCGACGGCAACAAGAACGCCATCGAACAGCACTACTCCAAGGCCCAGGGCACCACGTACGCCGGGTGCGCCAGTTACGCCGACTTCCGCGAGTTGCTCGACCGGCCCGACATCGACGCCATCGTCATCGGCACGCCCGATCACTGGCACAGCCTGGTCTCGATCATGGCGGCCAAGGCCGGCAAAGACATCTACTGCGAGAAGCCGATGTCCTCCATCATTGCCGACGGCCGGGCCTCGGCCGACGCCGTCCACCGCTACGGCCGCGTCTTCCAGACCGGCAGCCAGGAACGCAGCCGCGACAACTGCCGTTTCGCGGCCGAACTCGTCCAGAACGGCCGGCTGGGCAAGATCCACACCATCCGGACGTTCCTGCCCACCGGCGACAAGCACTCCGGCGCCACCGGTCCCCAGCCGGTGCCCGACGGGTTCGACTACGACATGTGGCTGGGCCCCGCGCCGTGGGAACCGTACCAGGCGAGGCGGTGCCACGGCAGTTTCCGCTGGATCATGGACTACTCCGACGGCGAACTGACCGACCGCGGCGCCCATACGAACGACATCGCCCTGATGGCGGCCGAGCCGTTCCTCAAAGGCCCCGCCACCATTGAGGGGCGCGGCACGTTCATCAACGACCCGCTCTGGGACGTCCCGTACAAGTACAACATCGAGTTCACGTACGCGAGCGGCATCCGGTTCATCGTCTCGAGCGAGCAGGCGCCGCCGGACGTCGTGTGCCAGATCACGGGCGACCGGCGGGGCATCAAGTTCGAGGGCGACCGCGGCTGGCTGTTCGTGGCCATCCACGGGGGGGCCCTGAAGGCCGACCCGCCGTCGCTCCTCCAGGAGCAGATCGGCCCCGGCGAAATCCACTTCAGCCGGCCCCGCGACCACCGCCGAGACTGGCTCGACGCCATCAAGACCCGCGGGCCCACCGTCGCCCCGGCCGAGGACGGGCACCGCACCGCCACCTTCTGTCACCTGACGCTCATCGCGTGCCAGCTGCAGCGCAAGCTCACGTGGGACTTCGAGGCCGAACGCTTCATCAACGACCCCGAAGCCAACGCCATGACCCATCGGCCCATGCGGAGCCCGTGGGCCCTGTAGCGAAACGCCATTGCCAGGAAGGACTTGGGATGCCCAGCCATCACCCCGTTACGCGGCGCCTGTTCCTGAAGACCGCCGCGGCAGCGCTCGCCGGCCCGTACATCGTCCCGTCGTCGGTCATGGGTGAGGAACGCCCCGCCCCGTCGAACCGCATCGCCGTGGCCATCGTCGGCACGGGCGGCCAGGGCGGCGGACACGTGCGGGGCCTGGCCAACAACAACGAGGTTCAGGTCGTCGGCGTCTCGGACACCGACCGCGGCCGCCGCTACGGCAACCGCGACTGGGTGAACCAGCATTACGGCAAGTCGGCGCCCGGCGGCACGTACAGCGGGTGCATGGAGTTCGCCGACTTCCGCGACGTCATCTACCGGCCCGAGGTCGACGCCGTCCTCGTGGCCGCGCCCGACCACTGGCACGGACTCATCTCGACCTGGGCCATGAAGGCCGGCAAGGACGTCTACTGCGAGAAGCCGATGGCCTCGACCATCGGCGACGGCCGGGCCTCGGCCGACGCCGCCCAACGCTACGGCCGCGTCTTCCAGACCGGCACCCAGGAACGCTCCGGCCAGGCCCGCGTCGCCTGCGAACTCGTCCGGAACGGCCGCATCGGACGCCTCCACACCATCCGGACGTACCTGCCCATGGAGGCCCACTGCCTGGCCCCCCAGGGCGACGCCCCGCCCACGCCCGTGCCCGAGGGGTTCGATTACAACATGTGGCTGGGCCCGGCACCGTGGGAACCGTACACGCCCAAGCGGTGTCACTTCAACTTCCGCTGGATCCTCGATTACTCCGACGGCGAACTGACCGACCGCGGCGCCCACGTCAACGACATCGCCCTCTGGGGCGCCGGGCCGCTGCTGACCGGGCCGGTCGATATCGTCGCCACCGAGGGCAAGTTCCGCAACGACACCCTCTGGGACGTGCCCATCCACTTCCACATCGAGTACAAGTACTCGAGCGGCCTCCAGATCATCTGCGAGTCGAGCGGCCAGCGAGGCATCCGGTTCGAGGGCACCGAGGGGTGGATCTTCGTGGCCATCCACGGCGGGCACCTCACGGCCAGCCGGCCCGAGATCCTGAAGTCGGTCATCGGCCCCAACGAGATCCATTACCACCAGAGCCGCGGCGGGCACCACGGCGACTGGATTTACGCCATGCAGACGCGCGGGCCCACCGTGGCCCCGGCCGAGGACGGACACCGGACCGCCTCGTTCTGCCACCTCGGCATCATCGCCCTGCTCATGGAACGCCCGCTGAAGTGGGACCTCGACAAGGAACGATTCATCGGCGACGACGAGGCCAGCGCCTACGTCAACCGGCCGATGCGGAGCCCGTGGCACCTGTAGACGCGGCCCCAGGCCGCGCGACGGGTTGACCCACGCGCTTGCCTTTAACGAGAATGGACCGCGACTGGAGAGCGGGCCGACGGACCACGCGGGCCCCCGGGGGACCCGCCGAACCTACCAGATAGAAGAAGGAGCCCAACCATGGGTCGCCGCAGAGGAACACTCGTCGCCCTGATCGCCCTCATCGCCCTGTGCGCGTGGTTCACCGCCGCGGCGCCGGCCGCCGAGCCGACGCTCGACCAGGCCCTCAAAGACCTGCCGAAGTTCAAGTTCGGCGAGAACCGCGAGCACCTGACGCTGATTGAGTACACCGTCCGCGACGCCAAGGGCCCCGAGCGCGACAAACTCCGGGCCACGCTGGCCGGCCTGCTCGGGTCCAACGCCACGCCCGACGCCAAGCGGTTCGTCTGCCGCCAGTTGAGCATCGTCGGCACCGCCAAGGAGGTGCCCGCCCTGACGGCCCTGCTGCTCGACAAGGAACTCTCGGACATCGCCCGCTACGCCCTGGAGCGCATACCCGACGACGCCGCCACCGCCGCCATGCGCGCCGCCATCGGCAAGGCCAGCCCCGAGCAGAAGATCGGCATCATCAACTCGTTGGGCATGCGGCAAGACGCCAAGGCCCTCGGCGCGCTAGGGGGCCTGCTGAAGAACAAGGACGTGCCCACCGCCTCGGCCGCCGCGGGGGCTCTGGGCCGCATCGGCGGATCCGAAGCCGTCAAGGCCCTCGCCGCCGCCCGGGCCGGCGCCGACGACCGCCTCAGGGCCGTCATCGCCGACGCGTACCTGCTGTGCGCCGACCGCCTGCTGGCCGAGAAGAAGAACGCCGACGCCGCCGCCATCTACCAGGACATGTTCAAGCCCACCGAGGCCAAGCACGTCCGGATGGCGGCCCTGCGAGGCATCGTGGCGGCCGGAGGCGACAAGACCCTCCCCCTGCTGACCGAAATCCTGACCGGCACCGACGCCGAGATGCAGGCCGCCGCCCTCCGGTTCCTCCGAGAGGTCTCCGGCCCGCAGACGACCAAGGCCCTGGTCGACTTGCTGCCGAAGTTGCCCGCGCCCACCCAGGCCATGCTGCTCGACGACCTGGCCACGCGCGGCGACGCCTCGGCCCTGCCGGCCGTCGTCAAGGCCGCCGGCGCCGAGAACGAGGCCGTCAAGAAGGCCGCCGTCATGGCCATGGGCCGGCTGGGCAACGCCTCGACGCTGCCGATGCTCACCCAGTTGGCCGCCGCCGGCGGGCCCCTGGCCAATGACGCCCGCCGCAGCCTTGACCAACTGCCCGCCGCCGACGTCAACGACGCCCTGCTCGGCCTCGCCGAAAAGGGCGACGCCCCCATCCGCAAGGAGGCCATCCGCAGCCTCGGCGCCCGCCGCGCCGCCAAGGCCGTGCCGGCGCTGCTGAAGGCGGCCGCCGACGCCGACGGCGGCATCCGCCAGGAATCGATCAAGGCCCTGGAGGTTCTCGCCGACGAGAAGTCGGCGCCCGACCTCGTGAAACTCGTCGGCCAGGCCAAGGACGACGCCGACCGCGACGCCGCCGGCCGGGCCCTCGGGGCCATCTGCACCCGGGCCGCCGACAAGGGGCCTTGCGTCAAGGCCATCCTGGCGGCCGTGGGCGGCGCCGATGCCAAGGCCAAGGCCGTGCTCATCCGGGCCCTGTCGCGGGCCGGGGGGGCCGAGGCCCTCGCCGCCGTCTCGGGCGCCGTCAAGGACGCCGACGCGGGCGTCCAGGACGCGGCCATCCGGTCGCTGGCCGACTGGCCGGACGTCGCCGCAGCGCCGCCGCTGCTGGACATCGCCAAGACGGCCTCCAACGCCACGCACCAGGTGCTGGCGCTTCGCGGGTACATCCGCCTGGCCGGCTTGAAGGACGTGGCCGCCGCCGACCAACTGAAGATGTACGCCGAGGCCATGGCCGCCGCCAAGCGGCCCGACGAGAAGAAACAGGTCCTGGGCGGCCTGGGCAACGTCAAGACCGTCGAGGCCCTCCAGATGGTGCTGCCGGCGCTGGACGACAAGGACCTCCAGAACGAGGCCGCCGCCGCCGCCGTCAAGATCGCCAAGAACCTGGGCGGCCACGGCAAGGAGGTCGTCCGCGACGCCATGCAGAAGGTCCTGGACGTCAGCAAGGACAAGAACGTCCGCAAGGAGGCCGAGGACCTGCTGAAGAAGGCGGGCGGGCCGAAGAAAGCGGCTGCCCGGGACGTGGGCGTCCGCCTGTACGCCGCGCCCCGCCCCGCCAAGGCCGTCTCGGACGCCGGCGCCGTGAAACTGGGCTGGCGGCTGGGCACGCAGGTCTACAGTTTCAACCGGTTCACCTTCTCCGAGGCCGTCGACAAGACCGCATCGATAGGTCTGAAATATGTCGAGATTTATCCCGGCCAACGCCTGAGCAAGGAGAGCGACGCCAAGGTGGATCACGGCATGTCGGACGCCGACATCGCCACCATGGTCAACAAGGCCAAGTCCAAGGGCATCACCATCGTCAACTACGGCGTTGTGGGCCTCTCGAAGAACGAGGCCGAGTCGCGCAAGGTCTTCGAGTTCGCCAAGAAGGTCGGCATCACGACCATCGTGTCCGAGCCCGGCGACGACGCCTTCGACACCCTCGATAAACTGTGCGAGGAATATAAGATCAACGTCGCCCTGCACAACCACCCCAAACCGTCGCACTACTGGAACCCCGACAAGGTCCTCGAGAACACCAAGGGCCACTCCAAACGCATCGGCGCCTGCGCCGACACCGGACACTGGATGCGGTCGGGCATCGACCCGCTGGAGGCCGTCAAGAAACTCGAAGGCCGCATCGTCTCGTTCCACTTCAAGGACCTCAACCAGATGGGCGGCGGCCACGACGTGCCCTGGGGCACCGGCAAGGCCAACGTCGAGGCCATCCTGACGGAACTGAAGCGACAGGGGTTCAAGGGCACCTTCTCTATCGAATACGAGCACAACTGGGACAACTCGGTGCCCGAGATCGCCAAGTGCGTCGAATACTTCAACGCCACCGCCGCCAAACTGGCGAAGTAACACCGTAAGCCACGGGTGCGGGGTGCCGCTGGCAGCTTGCCCGCCAGTAGCACCCCGCGTGATTTCGTCCCGCCCGACGAGATACCTATGGAACGCCTTCGTTTACCCGCCGCCGCGGCGACGGGCAGCAACGCGGGAAAGACCGTTACGGCCGCGCGGCGTGGCGGTTTATAGTGACGGAAACGCCGGCCGGCCCGTCAATATTCACGGGAGAGTGCTTGGCATTTTCCGGAGAACCGGTACAATAGCCGCCTCCGGTCGTCGGCGATGGCGACCGGCGACACGAATGCGGAGCGAACCCCTAGTGGAGGTCCGAAGGCCGATGAACCACTCCCAACCCAACCGTTCGAGCACGGGCGTTAACCGGCGCGATTTCCTGAAATCGACCGCCGTCGTCGGGGCCGGTCTCGTTATGGCGCCCACGATTCTGCGGGCCGCCGATGCCGGCGCGGCCCCCCTCAACATCGCTATCCTCGGGGCCGGCACCCAGGGCCGAGTCCTCATCGAGCAGGTCATCAAGATCGAGGGCATCCAGTTCAAGGCCGTCTGCGACATCTGGGAATACAGCCAGCGGTACACGTCGCGCCGCCTCAAGGCCTACGGCCACACGGTCAACGTGTACGAGAAGTACGAGGACATGCTCGACAAGGAAAAGGACATCCAGGCCGTCATCGTGGCCACGCCCGACTTCATGCACGCCGAGCACGCCATCGCGTGCCTGAAGGCCGGCAAGCACGTTTACTGCGAGAAGGAGATGTCGAACGACCTCGGGAAGGCCAAGCAGATGGTGCTGGCGGCCAGGGAAACCGGCAAACTCCTCCAGATCGGCCACCAACGCCGCTCGAACCCGCGGTACATCATGGCCAAGCAGAAACTCCTCGACGAGGCCAAACTCTGCGGACGCATCACCCACATCTACGGCCAGTGGAACCGATCCACCGCCGCCGCCGCACCCAAGGGATTCCCCGACAAGTACGAAATCCCAGAGGCCGCGCTCCAGAAGTACGGCTTCAAGAACATGTTCGAGTTCCGCAACTGGCGGTTCTTCAAAAAGTACGGCGGCGGACCCATGGAGGACCTCGGCAGCCACCAGGTCGACGTCTTCCCGTGGTTCATCGACGGCAAGCCCAAGTCCGTCCAGGCCAGCGGCGGCACCGATTACTGGAAGGAATACGAACTCTACGACAACATCCTCGCCATCTACGAGTTCACCACCGCCCACGGCATCGTCCGGGCGTTCTACCAGACGCTGTCGACCACGAGCGCGCGCGGCTACTACGAGTCGTTCATGGGCGACGAGGGCACCCTCACGATCTCCGAGTCGCCCACCCAGTGCCGCGTGTACGCCGAGGGGCACCTGCCCGCCAAGGACGGCAAACACGCCTGGCAGCCGTGGGTCGACAAGGGGTACATCCTGAAAGTCCCCGACCCGGCCGCCAAGACCGAGGAACCCAAGACCGCCGCCGACGCCATCATGAGCGTCTACAAGTCCGTGCCGCCCACCGCCTTCATGTTCAACATCGACGTCGAGGAGACGTACCACAAGGCGCACCTGGCGAACTTCTTCGACGCGGTGCGCGGCAAGGGCAAACTGAACTGCCCGGCCGACGTGGCGTACGAGACCGCCGTCATGTGCCTCAAGGCCAACGAGGCCGTCGAGGCGCGCAAGACCTTGGAATTCACCGAAGAGGACTTCAAGGTTTGAGGCCACCGATGACACGCCCATCGACTTGCCGCGCGGCGGCCCGGCGAGGCGCGCGGGGCCCCGCCGTCGCCCTGACGGTTGCGGCCATCGTGCTCGCCGCCGGACTCGCGCCGGCCACCGCCGCCGAGAGCAAACTGACGCACCACACCGGCAGCCGGGCCACCTTCATCCATTGGCTCCCCCTGCTCGACACCGAGAACAACCCCGTCAAGCCCGACGACGACCCCGTCCTGCCCTTCTCGTACCGGACCTCGTGCACCAAGTGCCACGACTACGCCCAGGTCCGAAAGGGCTGGCACTCCAATGCCACCGACCCCGCCGTCGACCCCGGCCGCCCCGGCGAACCGTGGATCCTGACCGACCCACGGACCGGCACGCAGATACCGCTGTCGTACCGGGCGTGGCCCAACACCTGGCGGCCGGCCGACATCGGCATGACGCCCTGGACGTTCAGCCTGATGTTCGGCCACCACATGCCCGGCGGCGGACCGGGCGAGGAAACCGCCGTCAAGGACCCCGCCGCGCGGTGGCTCGTCTCCGGCAAACTCGAAATCAACTGCGGCGCGTGCCACAGCGGCGCCGCCACGTACGACCACATCGAGTGGTACCTCCAGGTGGCCGGCCAGAACTTCATGTGGGCCGGTGCCGCCTGCACCGACTTCGCCACCGTCTCGGGCGCCGCCGCCGGCATGCCGCCCTCCTACGACCCCTTCATGGGGCCCGAGGACGAACGGGCCGCCAAGCGGGCGCCGAGCGTCGCGTACCAGGAGTCGAAACTCGACTCCAAGGGCCGCGCGTTCTTCGACCTGCCCGCCCGGCCGCCCAACGCCCGATGCTACTTCTGCCATAGCAGCGTCCAGGTGGGCCCCGGGGCGCCCGAGCCCTGGAAGACCGACGAAGACGTCCACACCCGGGCCGGCTTGGCCTGCGCCGACTGCCACCGCAACGGTCTCGACCACCAGACGACCCGCAACTACGAGGGCGAACCCGCCGGCAAGACCGACCCGCAACTGGCCACGCTCACCTGCCGCGGATGCCACCTCGGCGCCGAGTCGGCCGTCGCCGGGTCGAACACCATGGGCGGACGCCTGGGCGCCCCCGTGCCCCAGCACGTCGGCCTGCCGACCATCCACCTGGAGCACCTGGCGTGCACGACGTGCCACTCGGGGCCGTACCCCACCGGCACGACCCGCCGCGTCCAGACGTCGATGGCCCACCTGATTGAGTTCCAGGGCCCTCACCGCGGCCCCGACGCCATGCCGTACATCGTCGAGCCGGTATACGCCCGGCGCGACTACGACGGCACGATCGGCCCGCAACGGATGATCTGGCCGGCCTTCTGGTGCCGCATCGACGCCGACAAGGTCGTGCCGCTGGCGCCCGACGCCGTCTACGAGATGGCCAAGGACGCCTTTGCCGCCGACCTGACCGACGACGAGGCCGAGGCCGCCCCGGCCGAGCCCGCGGCCGCCACGCCACCCGCCGAAACACCCGCGCCCGAGAAGCCCGAGTCCGCCAAGACCGACGCCGGCGAACCCGGCGAGCCCGGCGATGCCGGCGACGCCCCTGCCGCGCCCGCCGCCGAGACGCCGGCGCCCGTCGCGGAGAAACCCAAGAAACGCCTCACGGCCAAGCGCATCGCGGCCGTCCTGGCAGCCCTCAAGGCGAAGGACGCCAAGGCCGAGTTCGGCTACGTCTGCCAGGGCCGGCTGTACCGCCTGGCGGCCGACGGCACGCTGGCCGCCGGCGACCATGAGGCCGCCCGGCCCGCGGCCTGGCCCATCGCCCACAACGTCCGGGCGGCCGGCCAGTCGCTCGGCGTGGGCGGATGCACCGACTGCCACGGTTTCGGGGCGCCCGTCGCCTTCGGCGAGGTCGAGGTGCCCTCGCCGGCCCGGATCGGGGCGCCGGTCGTCATGGCGATGTACGAGTTCCAGGGTCGCGACGAGCTCCAGCTCCAAGCCTGGGCCATGTCGTACATGTTCCGGCCGATGTTCAAGGTGGTCGGCTTCACGACGGCCGGCCTGATGGCAGCCGTGCTGGTCCTGTACGTCTTCATGGGCCTTGCCGCGATGCTCCGCTGGGCCGGCAAGAAGGCTCCTCCGGGGCCTGCCTGAGTGGGATAAACGCATGAGCCTCTTTCAGATTCTCTCGGTCCTGGGCATCGGCGGCGCCGTGCTGGCGTGTCCGCTGCACTACGTACTCGTCGCCCGCCGGCAGCCGCATCCCGGTCACGGCGAGCGCCGCGTCCGCCGGTACAACCTGTGGGAACGGCTGGTCCACGCGGCGCTGCTGGCGACGTTCCTGGTGCTGGCGCTGACGGGCTTCTGGGCGGCCATCGGATGGGACGGACCGATGAGCGGCTACACGCTGATGATCCACACGACCTGCGGCGCGGTCTTCTCGGTGTGCGTGGGCGTGATGCTCCTGACGTGGGCGGCCGACCACGCCTTCGCCGCACACGACGGCCGCTGGATGCGCGCCGGCGGATGTTGCTCCACCCGGGGCGACCTGCCCGCCGGACGGTTCAACGCCAACGGCAAGATCTACTTCTGGATGGCTGGGCTGCTGGCGCTCGTGGCCCTCTTGTCGATGCTCCTCAGTATGGTGCCGCTGCTCGGCCAGTATGGCCAGCACCTCATGTACCACGTCCACCGCTACTCGACGCTCGTTCTCGTCATCGCCACCATCTGGCACGCGTACGTCACGACGCTCGCGAAGCCGGGCGGCCTGGGGGCCATCGTCTGGGGCCGCGCCAGTTCCGCCTGGGCCAGACGGTACCACCCGCTGTGGGGCCCGCACGCGGGCGGCGACGAGAAGGAGTCTCAGCCGGGCTGATCCGCCCCTCCATGGACCTCTCGATCGTCATTCCGGCGTTCCGCGAAGAAAACAAGGTGGCCCACGATGTGGAAGCCGCGGGCGCCTTTCTGGCGGAGCACGGCCTGACGGGCGAGATCATCGTGGTCGACGACGGCAGCCCCGACGGAACCGCCGCCGCCGCCGAGGCCGCCACGGTACCCCCCGGCGTCGAGCGACGCGTCATCCGTTACACGCCCAACCGCGGCAAGGGACACGCCATCCGCGCCGGCATGGGCGGGACGCGCGGCGACCTGGTGATGTTCGCCGACGTCGGCCTGTGCGTGCCGTTCGAGAACGCGCTGCGCGGCATCGAGCCCATCCGCGCCGGCCAGTGCGAGATCGCCCACGGGTCGCGCAAACTGCCCCAGAGCGTCCTGCGCCGCAGCCAACGCCTCTACCGCCGCGCGCTCTCCTGGCTCTTCCGCAAGGTTGTTGGCCTGGCCATGGGCGTGCCGGGACGCCTGACCGACACCCAGTGCGGCTTCAAGGTGTACCGCGGCGACGTGGGACGCGAACTCTACGCCGCCTGCCGGACCGACGGGTTCATGTTCGACATCGAGGTCCTGCTGCGGGCCGTCCGGAAGGGATACCGCGTCGTCGAGTTCCCCGTGGAATGGCGATGCGACTGGGACTCGCGCCTCCACCCCGCCCGCGGCGCCGGGCACACCATCGCCGAACTCCGCGCCATCCAACGCACACTCAAAGACGACCGGTAAGGCCGGGCAGCGCCGCCGCGCATGAACGCCAAGCCGTGGCACGCCTACGATCGCGCGAGTTAGCCGCGGGGCTTGCCCCGCGCGGGCAGCGCAACCCAAACGTTGCGAAACTTGACGGGGCACCCGTGGTCCTGGAGGCGCAGCGGGGCTTCAGCCACCTCTTTCATGCCCACGCAAAGGCGGCCCGCCCAAGGCGGGCAGGGCTGTGGGCATGCCACCCGGCTGTCCTTCACTTGAGGTGTAACAGAGCCGGAGGCGGATCAGTCCTTCTTCTCGACGAACCAGATGTTCCGGTAACGGATGGCGTTGCCGTGGTCCTGGAGCATGAGCGGCGCGGGCGCCACCACGGGCCCGCCCACGCCGGCCGTCGTCACGTGGTCGGCCTTCACGTTCTCGTGGATAAGGATGCCGTTGTGGCGGACGGTCAGGACGGCCGGCTTGGTGATCTTGCCGTCGGCCACCTCGGGCGAGGTGAACTCGACGTCGTACGTCTGCCAGCGTCCGGGCGGCAGGCTGGCGCAGACCTTCGGCGACCCGACGCTGTAGATGCCGCCGCATTCGTTGTCCTTCGGTGCCAGGCCGAACGAGTCGAGCACCTGGACCTCGTACCGGCTGTGGAGGTACACGCCGCTGTTGCCGCGCCCCTGGCCGCGGTCCTTGGGCATGTACGGGCACCGGAACTCCAGGTGCAGCGTGCCGCTGCCCAGGTTGCGTTTGGTCTGGTTGTTGCCGCCGCTCACGCGGACGCTGCCGTCGTCCAGGATTTCCCACTTGGCGTTCTGCCACTCGTCGAGTTGGGTCTTCCGGCCTTTCTCATAGGGCAGCAGGACGATGGCACCGGCAGGCGGCTTGGCGCCCTCGGTGGGTGACTTGCGCAGGGTGTACTTGCCCTCGAACTCGCCGGCCGATGACTTGGCGACCATGATCTCGCCGCCTTCGATCGTGGCCTTGGCGGTCGCGCCGCCGAGGTTACCGACGAGTTCGACGCGTTTGCCCCCGGCCTTGCCCTTGACCTCGCCGAGGCGGGTGCTGGGATCCTTGGCGTTCAGGATGACGGCCCGGAAGTTACCGTCGCCCTCGCCGATGACCTTGGCCTCGGCGTCGACGGCGTCGCCGTCGGCCGGTCGCCACTTGCCGACGTACTCGCCCATGATGCCGTCGTCGGCCTCATCGTCGCGGCCGCCCGCGTAGCACGGCGCCGCCCACAGCACGGCCGCCACCAGACCCGCCACCATCAGGACCATTGCGTTCGGTTGCATGTTCGGTCTCCTACCGTAGTTGACGTTGCGTGTTAGCGCGGCAGGCGGTCGCTTAGCCGCGGCCGGTACGGCCGCCGGAATCCGCGCCCAGCCCCCGTCGCCGTACCGGCGACGGCTAAACGACCGCGTGTTTGCGCGGCGGGTCCCCGTACCCGCCGCGCCAACCTGCTAAGATGTCGTGTCCCATTTTCCGAAACGCCGGACCTTGCCGCCACCCTTTTCCGCCGTCAGCACCATGGCGGCAACGTCGGGGTGACCGCCGCAGTACGCCTCGACTTCCTCCGGCGACATCACCAGGAAGGCCGTCGAGAGGGCGTCGGCCAGGGCGGCCTGCGGCGTAAGGGCCCAGGCCCCCAGGTTGGCCTCGGCCAGGCGGCCGGTCCGCGGGTCCACAATATGCCGGCCGCCCGGCGGCGACCCGGACCCGCTCAGGGCCCGGTCCCGCAGGCACACCGCGGCGAGCGTCTTGCCGGCGGGGTCGCTGAGCGCGACCGTCCAGCCGTCCTTGTCGGGCGGCCGGCCGCGCGCGAGGAGCGTGCTCTGGCCGCCGTGGATGAGGGTCTGGGCGACGCTCCACTCGGCCACGAGGTCCATCATCCGGTCGACGGCGTATCCTTTGCCGATGCCGCCCAAATCGATCCGCACGCCATCGCGGGCCAGGCCCACGGCGTGGCAGGCCTCGTCGAGCGTCACCAGGTGCATGCCGGTGCAATCGCGGGCCTCGGCCAGGGCCTGGGCCGACGGCGCCGGGGGCGAGCCGTCCGTGGGCCGCCACAGTTCCAGCAGGCGACCGATGGTCACGTCGAACGCGCCGCCGGTGTCGGCGGCCACCCGTGCGGCGGCTGCGAGGCAGGCGAAGGTGTCGAGACCGACGCGGACCGGGCCCTGGGCCCCGACGGCGTTGACGTGCGAGACGTCGCTGGCGGGGATGAATCGGCTGAGTTCGGCCTCCAGGCGGTCGAGTTCCTCGAAGGCCGCCCCGGCGGCGTGGCCGGCGTACTCGTTGGGCTTGCCGGCGATGAAAACCTCGAAGACGGCCCCCATGGCCGGGTGCGCGAACCGGTGGACCTCGGCCCCCTGCCCCGCGGCCGTGTCGGCCGAGATGAGTTGCGTAAACTGGGTCACGGCGTGCCGCCTTTCGCCGCCGGGCCCGGCCGGGCCGACCACGTCTCGACCAGCCGCGCCCACAGCGATTCCTCGACATAGATGGGCACAAACACGCCCGGCCGCAGGGCGTGCAGGCTCTGCTTGTTGTACGTGCCCTTGAGGCGCCGGTCGAGGGCCTCCTGGACGTCGGGCGTGGTCAGGATGACGGCGGCGTCGGCGTCGACGGGCACCTCGTGGTAGTAGCCGACGTGGTCCTGGTTGAATCGCCGCAGGTACCACGGCAGCGGCCAGTAGTTCTCGGGGGTGATGACCTTGATCATCATGTCGTGCCCGTCGGGCGAGACCGAGGCGACCTCCTCGACGCGCCGCACGATGTTCAGCGCGTCGGACAACGTGTGGGCATAGACGTAGGGGTTCCGCTGGTCAGCCGCGAACCGGAAACTCGCCCGGTAGGCCTGCCATCCCAGGTGGGCCGCCAACGCCGCCAACGCCACGCACGCCACGGCCTTGAGCGGCCGCGTGGGCACCCACCGGACCAGGGCCACCGCCCCCACCCCCGCCAGCAGGATGCACCCGTGCAGAAAGCCCAGGACGCACCAGGGCGTCTTGTACGGAATCGCCGCGTACAGCGCCGCCATGGCCATCGTGTAAAACGCCAGGAACCTGGCCAGGGGCACACTAGCGCCGCCCAGGCCCCGGCGCAGCAGCGCGGCAAAGATGCCGATCACCGCCAGGCACAGAATGAGACCCTCGGTCCACCACGGGCCGCTCGTCGAGCCCGTCACGAAGCGCGAGTTGATGAGCATGGCCAGGTAATAGTGCCAGGGATGGTTGTGGAGCCCTTCGCCGCCGGCCCGCGTCAGGTAATAGACGTACGTCAGGACCGAATCGATCGGCCCACGGGCGCAGGTGAAAAACGAGGAGAAGAACGTCACCGAGACGGCGATCGCCACGGCGGCGGCCGCCGCCAGCCGGCCTCCGCTCAGCCACGGCCGCAGGGCAACCGGCTGGCCGTCGCCCCAGCGTTTCCACGCCAAGGCCAGCACCAGCGCGGCCAGCATGGCGACGGCGGCGATGACCCACGTCTCCTTGGTGGCGTGCATCAGGCCCAGGCACCCGCCCGCCGCCAGCAGCCACGCGACCCGGCGGCCACGGACGTATCGCCAGGCCGCGACCATGGCGCCGAAGGTAAAGAAGACCAGCAGCGTCTCCTGGACGTAGTACCGGCTGAAGAAGACCATGGCGGGCGAGATGGCCGTCAGGACGCCCGCGCAGACGGCGGCGGGCCGGCCCAGACCGTCGCCCACGCCGAGAAGCAACAGGACCACGCCCACGCCCAGGATGGCCGGCATGAGGCGGAGCATGCCGTCGGTAATGTCGGCCGCCCTCGATACCCCGGCCGCCCACAACGTGGGCAGCGACAGGTAGTAGAGCGTGGGGCCGTGATGGTCGCGCGGGTCGTAGCGGTAGACGCCCGTTTCCAGCAGGACGGCGGTCTTCACGGCCTGGTTTCCCTCGTCGCCGTGCATGGGGCGCAAATCAAGCCGTGGCAGCCGGAGCGCCAGCGCCCCGAGTGCCACGGCCAGTACCGCCCCGCCAAACACCCACCGTGAGTGTCTCATTTCGCCGGTTTGCCGTACACCACCACCTCAATATAATGGTTCTGGTCGGTGGAGCTGTTGCCCTTGGAGTAGAGCCGGACGAACCGCGACGTGGCGGGCTTGCCGCCGTCGGCTTTGCCGGCGTCGATGAGGCGGCCGCGGTAGTCCTCGATGTACTCCAGGTCCTTGCCGATGCCGAGGCCCGAGGAGTTGTCGAAATCGTTGTTGTAGATGGTCTTGACGCCCTCGATGAAATCGGCGTCCTTGGCGGCCTGGATGACGACGTCGTGGTAGACGCGTCCCTCGCCGTGATAGTGCCAGACGGCGATGGCGTAGATGGTGAACTCTTCCTTGAGGTCGATCTGGACCCACTGGAGGCCGGGCCCGAGTTCGACGTAACTGCCGTCGGTGCCTTCCTTGTCGTCATCGGTCACGAGTTCGATTTCGCCGATGATGGGTTCCATGTCGCTGGACTTGACGGCTTTCTTAAGGGAGACGTTGACGGTGCCCTGGGGAGCCAGGAAGGGTTTGCGCGGCTTGTCGACGTACTTTTCCAGTGTCGGGGCGGGCTTGATGTTCTTGGGCGTGCCCTCGAACATGGCCTTGGGGAGTTTGATTTCGAGGGGGACGAGTTTCTCGCCGCCCTTGTCCTCGGCCGCCTGCATCGCCGTGGTCGCCAGAGCACCGACCACCGCCAGGCCGCCCGCCAGAAGCACGCCATACGCCAGGTAACTTCGGGTTCTCATCGTCTGGTTCTCCGCTCCAAAGGACCGTTTGTCGGTGTACCCACCAGGATGGACGCAACCACCTGTTCGGTATTCACTCCTGTAACCCCGGTCAGGGGCGTTTTGTGTCGCATAAAGATACGGTCCGGACCCCCGCCTGTCAAGGGGAGGCCGCAGAAAACCCCGCCCCTCGGCGGCCGGTGCGTCCATCTTACTCTCGCACCGAGGGGCCCAATCACGTAGGAATCCTCAGTGCAAGCGGTGGGGCACGCCTCACCCTACGTGGCCCGCCGACAACACGTAGGGCGGGGCGTGCCCCGCCGTCTTGGGTGAATGCGGGCGCGGTTTTCCCGTCCTATTTGACCCCGGGGCGCGTTAAAATCCTGTCGGGCAAGGAACGAACGGATACCCGTTCACCAGGAAAAGGAGCCTCATATGCGACGCACGTGGGCGATAGGGTTGGCGGCGGGCCTCTTGGCAGCCGTCCTGGCAACAGGCCGTCTGGCGGCCGAGGAGAAGCCCGTCAGCGACGACAAGATCGCGAAGGTCAAGGCAGCCCTGCCCGCCAAGGCCACCGCCCGGCCCAAGAAGCCCCGGCACCTCCTCATCTTCAGCATGACCAAGGGGTTCCGGCACGGCGGGGCCATTGACGTCGGCAACGTGGCCATCGCGATGATGGGCAAGAAGACCGGCGCCTACACGGCCGAGGCCACCGAAGACCCCAGCATCTTCGCGCCCGGCAAACTCGACCGCTTCGACGCCATCTGCTTCAACAACACCACCGGCACGCTCTTCACCGACGAGGCCATGAAGAAGAACCTCATGGACTTCGTCCGCAGCGGCAAGGGCATCATCGGCGTCCATTCATGCACCGACTGTTTCTACGACTGGAAGGAATTCGGCGACATGATGGGCGGGTACTTCTCGGGCCATCCCTGGAACGAGAACGTCGGCGTCAAGGTCGACGACCCCAAGCACCCCGTCGTCCGGTCGCTCGGCGGAAAGGGGTTCATGGTCGTCGACGAGATCTACCAGTTCAAGGCCCCCTATTCGCGCGACAAACTCCGCGTCCTGCTGAGTCTCGACATGGCCAAGACCAAGGACAAGGGCCAACGCCCCGACAAGGACTTCGCGGTCGCGTGGGTCCAGGAGTGGGGCAAGGGACGCGTCTTCTACTGCTCCCTCGGGCACGACGGCCCCATCTTTTGGAACCCCACGGTCATGGCCATCTACCTCGACGGCATCCAGTACGCCTTGGGCGACCTGAAGGCCGACGCCACGCCCAGCGCCAAACTCTCGCCGCAACCCAAGCCGGGCCTCGTGCCCGACGACGCCGGCAAGAAGAAGGCCGCCGCCCGCCCCGTTGAACTCCGCCTCTTTGCCGCCCCCAAGGCCGACGACGGCTGGATACCCCTCTTCGACGGCAAAGACCTCGGCCAGTGGCAGAATGCCGGCGGCGCCAAACCCGGCGCCGGATGGGTCGTCCAGGACGGGGCCATGGTCCGCGAGAAGAACGCCGGCGACATCTGGACCAAGGAGCGGTTCGGCGACTTCGTCCTCGACCTCGAATTCAAGACCGAGGGCAACAGCGGCGTCTTCATCCGCACCGACAACCCCAAAGACTGCGTCCAGACCGGCATCGAGATACAGGTCGAGCGCGGCGGGGGCCGCGAGAAACTGGGCCGCAACGACGTCGGATCCGTCTACGACTGCCTCGCGCCCAGCAAGAACCCCGTCAAGGACGGCGAGTGGAACCGCACCGTCATCACCGCCAAGGACAACAAGATTACCATCGTCATCAACGACGTCCAGGTCATCGACATGGACCTGAACCAGTGGACCGAGCCGAACCAGAACCCCGACGGGTCGAAAAACAAGTTCAAGAAGGCCCTCAAGGACTTCAAACGCGACGGGCACATCGGGTTCCAGGACCACGGCGCCAAGGTCTCGTACCGCAACGTCAAGATCAAACCGCTGAAGGCCGAGAAGTAGGACCGGCGGGTGGCATCGTCAGTCCGTAGGGGCACGACATGTCGTGCC